>JANRIF010000118.1:0-3531 GCA_033765245.1 Lysobacteraceae bacterium | reverse complement strand
GCCGATCAGACCCGCATGGGCCAGCTCGAACGCCGCGCCGGCGGTATCGAGAACCTCGGCGGCAGCCAGCCGGGCGATCCGGCCGAGTTCTGAGCCGCACCCGCGGTTGATCGCTTCACCGCAAAGCCCCGCCCGCAAGGGTGGGGCTTTTTTTCGTCGATCGTTTGCATCAATCGCGGCACGCCCCACTTACATCAGGTTGATCTCGCGCAGACGCTGCATCAGGTAGTCGTTGGCGGTGATCGGGTCCGGATAGCGGTCGGGGTGCTGCGCATCGATGCACTGCGGCAAGGTGCGGATTTCGAAATCCGGATTGGGGTGCAGGAAGAAGGGAATCGAATAACGCGGCTGCCGCGCCTTGTCGCCCGCCGGATTGACCACACGATGGGTGGTGGACGGATACACGTGGTTGCTCAGTCGCTGCAGCATGTCGCCGATGTTGACCACGATGGTGTCGGGGGCGGAGGTGTAAGCAATCCACTCGCCCTTGCGCGACAACACCTGCAGGCCCTCGGCGGAAGCGCCCACCAGCAGCGTGATGAAGTTGATGTCCTCGTGCGCGCCGGCACGCACGTTGGGCACGTCGGGGCTGACGATCGGCGGGTAGTGGAGCGGCCGCAGGATCGAGTTGCCGCGATCGGTCTTGTCGTCAAAATAGTGTTCGGGCAAGCCGATGTGCAGCGCCAGCGCACGCAGCACCCGCGTGCCCAGATCATCGAGCGCCTCGAACAAACCGTAGCCGCACTCGCGCACGCCAGGCACTTCCGCCGGCCACACGTTTGGCGGCATCACCTGCGCGTAACGGTGCGTGCGGTCGATCTCGCGGCCGATGTGCCAGAACTCCTTGAGATCGGGATGCTGCGAATCCTTGGCGGTCTCCACCCCGAACGGCGTGTATCCGCGCGCACCGCCGGCGCCCGGCACGTGGTACTTCATCTTGGTTTCGTCGGGCAGCGCGAAGAAGCGCTGGAAGGCATCGTAGGCACCATCGATCAGGCTATCGGCAATGCCATGGCCACGAATGCCGCAAAAGCCCCATTCGCGGTAGGCGGCGCCGAGTTCGGCGACAAATGCCTCGCGCTCTGTGTCGTAGCGGCGAATGTCGAGGGTGGGTATCTGACTGCTCACAGCGGATCTCTCCAACAGGGGGAAATCGGAATTCCGAAGGCACCGCCCCGGCGCCAACGGCACGCACGCGCCCGCGCCCCAACCGGCGGGGCGGTCGCGATTCAAGCGAAATCGATCAATCGCTGGCGGCGGCCACCGCTGCGGCAAGGCGTTCGACCATGGCGTCGACCAGCACCGGATCGGCGGCTTCCACGGTCACCCGCACCACCGGCTCGGTGCCGGACGGGCGCAGGAAGGCGCGGCCGCTGCCGTTCAACTGCGCCTGTACCTGCGCCAGTTCGGCTTGCACCACGGGATGCTGATCGGGCCGGCCGGCACGTCCGCAGCGCACGTTGCGGGTGACTTGCGGCAGCTTGCGCAGCCCGGCACAGGCGTCGCTCGCACTCTGCCGGTTGCGCGTCAGCACTTCCAGCACCTGCAGGGCGCTGACGATACCATCGCCGGTACTGGCGCGATCCAGGCACAACAGGTGGCCGGAGGTTTCGCCGCCGAGCACGCCGGCGTGTTCCACCAGCGCCTGATGCACGTAGCGATCGCCCACCCGCACCCGCAGGAACTCGATGCCGCGCGCCGCCAGCGCCTGCTGCAGGCCGTAGTTGCTCATCAGCGTGCCGACCACCGGCCCGCGCAAGCGCCCGCTGCGTTGCCAGTCGGTGGCGAGGATGTACAGCAGATCGTCGCCGTCCAGCAGTTGCCCATCGGCGGCCACCATCTGCACGCGATCGCCATCGCCATCGAACGCGATGCCAAGATCGCATCGGTGCTCGCGCACCGTCGCCGCGACCGCCTGCATGTGGGTGGAACCGACCCCGCGATTGATGTTCACGCCGTCCGGCGCATCGCCGATGGCGTGCACCTTGGCGCCGAGTTCGCTGAAGATGGTGGGGCCGACCTGGTAATTGGCACCGTGCGCGCAATCGAGCGCGATGCGCAGGCCGCGCAGCGACAACGCCGGCGGCACCGTCGACTTGCAGAACTCGATGTAGCGCGCGGCCGAGTCGCGCACCCGCGTGGCCTTGCCGAGATTCTCCGACGGCTGGGTCACGAACGGCTGCTCCAGCGCCTGCTCGATCGCCAGCTCGGTGGCGTCGTCGAGCTTTTCGCCGCGCGCCGAGAAGAACTTGATGCCGTTGTCGTAGTGCGGATTGTGCGAGGCGGAAATCACGATGCCGGCATCGGCGCGCAACGTGCGCGTGAGCCACGCCACCGCGGGCGTCGGCATCGGCCCCAGCAACGCGACGTTGGCGCCGGCCGCCACCAACCCCGCTTCCAGCGCCGACTCGAACATGTAGCCCGAGATGCGCGTGTCCTTGCCGATCACCACGCTGGGCTGGTTGTTGCCCTGCGCCACCAGCACGCGCCCCAGCGCCCAACCCAGCTTGAGCACGAAGTCTGCCGAGATCGGACCCTCGCCGACCCGGCCGCGGATGCCGTCGGTCCCGAAATAGTGGCGTGCCGTCATACCGATTCGCCCGGCGCGTCGGCTTCCGGCACCGGCTGACGCATCATCAGTGCCAGCAGCGCGGCGATACGTTCGCGCATCTCGCGGCGATCGACGATCAGGTCGATGGCGCCGTGCTCCACCAGAAACTCCGAGCGCTGGAAACCCTCGGGCAAGGTCTCGCGCACCGTCTGCTCGATCACCCGCGGCCCGGCGAAGCCGATCAGCGCCTTCGGCTCGGCCACGTTCAAATCGCCCAGCATGCCCAGGCTGGCGGAGACACCACCGGTAGTGGGATTGGTGAGCACTGAAACGTAAGGCAGCCCGGCCGCACGCAACCGCCCCAGCGCCGCCGAGGTCTTGGCCATCTGCATCAGCGAGAACAAACCTTCCTGCATGCGCGCGCCGCCGGTGGCGGAGAAACACACCAGCGGGCAGCGCCCGGCCAAGGCCTGCTCCGCCGCCAGCGCGAAGCGCTCGCCCACCACCGAACCCATCGAACCGCCCATGAAACGGAACTCGAACGCCACCGCGACCAGCGGCCGCCCCTTGAGCGAGCCGCGCAAGGCGACCAGCGCATCGCGCTCACCCACCGATTTCTGCGACGACTTGATGCGGTCGGTGTACTTCTTGGTATCGCGGAAATGCAGGGCGTCGGTGGGCCCCAGGGCCGCTCCGATTTCCTCGCGAACCCCCTCGTCGAGGAACCGCTCCAACCGCTCGCGCGCGCCGATCGGCATGTGGAACCCGCACTTGGGGCAGACGTGCAGATGGCTCTCGACCTCGGGCTGATACAGCACCGCGCCGCAACCGTCGCATTTGTCCCACAGGCCCTCGGGGATGGAGCGCTTGTTGCCGCCCTCGGTGCGAATCCGCGCGGGCATCAGCTTATGCAGCCAGCTCATGTAGCGATCCAGGACAGGGAAGGCAGGAGCGCAAGTTTAGCCGATTGGCGGGTTGGG
>JANRIF010000116.1:0-28818 GCA_033765245.1 Lysobacteraceae bacterium | reverse complement strand
AGTCCCGGCATCAATGACCGAAACCCTCCTCCTCCTCGTCAGCGCGGTCCTCGTCAACAACTTCGTGTTGGTGAAGTTCCTCGGCCTGTGCCCGTTCATGGGGGTGTCGCGGCAGATGGATTCGGCGTACGGCATGGCGCTGGCGACTGGCTTTGTGCTCACCTTGTCGTCGGCGTTGAGTTACCTGATCCATCGTTGGCTGCTGCAGCCGCTGGGGTTGGGCTATCTGCGCACGCTCGCGTTCATCCTGGTGATCGCGGCGGTGGTGCAGTTCACCGAGGTGGTGATGCATCGGCGCAGCCCGCGGCTGTATCGCACGCTGGGCATCTACCTGCCGCTGATCACCACCAATTGCGCGGTGCTGGGCGTGGCGCTGCTCAACGTGCAGGCGCGGCACAGTCTGTTCGAAGCAGTGATCTACGGCTTCGGAGCGGCGGTGGGGTTCGGGCTGGTGCTGATCCTGTTCTCGGCGATGCGCGATCGGCTGGAAATCGCCGACGTGCCGGACAGTTTTCGCGGCACGCCGATCGCGCTGATCACCGCCGGATTGATGGCGTTGGCCTTCATGGGCTTCGCCGGTCTGACCGCGCGGTGAGGCCGACATGCTGACTGCGGTCATCGTGGTGGTGGCGCTGGCAGGTGCGCTGGGCGCGTTGCTGGGTTGGGCGGCGGCACACTTCGCGGTGGCACAGGACCCCATCGTCGAGCAGATCGAGCGCATCCTGCCGCAAACCCAATGCGGGCAATGCGGATTCCCCGGCTGTCGGCCGTATGCCGAGGCCATCGCAGAGGGTCGCGCCGACATCAATCAATGCCCGCCTGGCGGCGAGGCAGGCGTGCGCGCACTCGCCGATCTGCTGGGTCGCGAGGCGAAGCCGCTGAATGCCGAACACGGCGAGGAAAAGCCGACGCGGGTGGCACTGATCGTGGAGGCGGACTGCATCGGCTGCACCAAGTGCATCCAGGCGTGTCCGGTCGATGCCATCATCGGCGCCGCCAAGCGCATGCACACGGTGATCGCCGACCTGTGCACCGGCTGCGAGCTGTGCATCCCGCCGTGCCCGGTGGACTGCATCGTGATGATCGAGCCGACGCCAAGCGCCGCAACCTGGCGCGTACCCAAGCCGCCGCGCATGATTCCCGTGCACCTGCACCACGACGGCGCTTGACGCCCGCGCCGCGAACCGCTGCAATCAGACGGCGCAACGGCCGGAACGCCGCCCACATCGGCGGCACGGCCGGCTGACGCGACAGCGTCGCACCCCCGAACCACGCTGGAGAATCCGGTGACAACCAAACCCAGTCTGTTGCAACGTCTGTTCGGCGCCAGCGAACCGCCCGGCGATCGCCGCAAGGCAGAACGCTCGACGCCCGCACCCGGTGTGCGCATGCTGATCGTCGACGACTCGCGCACGCTGGTGGCGGTGCTGGGCAAGATGCTCACCCAGGGCGGCTATACGGTGCAGTCCGCCGGCGATGCCGAAACCGGCATCCAGATGGCGCTGGCCGATCCGCCGGACCTGATCTTCCTCGACATCGTGCTGCCCGGCATGAACGGCTTTGCCGCACTGCGCGTGTTGCGGCGCGAAGACACGCTACGCAACACGCCGATCATCATGATGAGCGGCAACATGCAGGCGACCGAGCAGTTCTACGCGCAAAAGCACGGTGCCCAGGACTTCCTGAAAAAGCCCTTCCCGCGCGCCGAACTGTTCCACAAGATCGAGCGTCTGTTGGCGGCGGAGCGGCGTCCGCCGACGGCACCGCAGGGTGACGATCAGCCTGCGCAGGTGGTGTCCGACACCGTCGAATTCGAGCCCAACACGCCAACCGCACAACCGGCTGCGCCGAGCCTGTAGGTTCCGCATTGCGCGCGCGCCCACATGCGCCTTGCCTGCTGCGGCTTTTGTGGGAGGCCGCTTGCGGGCGACTGCCGAATCGCTCGGCCGCAGCAGTTGTCGATCGCTCCTCGCATCCATGCGATATGCAGGATGCACAAGTGGCGCGGGAGACATGGATGCCGGAAGCGCCCGCTCGCAGCACTCGTACATCCTGTACATCGTGCGCAAGCACGCTCCCACGACAACACGCACCCGACACGGGGTGCCATCGCCAACTAACGAACGCGCTGCACTTCCATGCCTGCCTTGGCCAACTGCGCGGGCAGGCCGGGCTCGCCGACCAAATGCAGGCCGCCCACCACCACCAACGTGGTGCCAGGATCGGCCGCCATGGCCTTGATCTGCGGCAGCCAGCGGCGGTTGCGGTCATCCAGCACCAACTTGCCGGATTCCGGGGTCTTCTCGAAGAATTCCTCGCGCATGACCTGCTCCAGCGCAGCCAGGTCGGCGCTGCGCCAGGCGCGATGCAACTCGCGGATCTCCGCCTGCAACTCGGTGTCCGGACGCAGCGCTTCGACCAGCGAGGCTTCCTGCTCCGCCATCGGCGCCAGGTCGAATGCGCGTAGCTGGTCTTCCACGCCTTCCAGACCAGCGGTCGGCTTGGCATCCTTTTTCGCGCGGTCCATCAGGTGCCGATCGAGCCCCAGCGAGGGGTCGAAGCCGGCACCCTGCATGCTGCGCACCGACAATCCGACATTGATGAACCACGGTTTGAAATGGGCCATCGCTTCGTAGGCGGCATCGCTGCCGATGTAGGCGCGCAACTTGGTGGCGGTGTCGGCCGACACCACGGCGTCGATGCGCTGGCTGCCCGGCAGCATGCCGCGTTGCGCCATGCGCAGCGCCACGTCCGGCGCCATTGCCGCGCTCGGATCGACTTCGAACACCAGCCGGTCGGCGGCGCGATATGCCTCGTCCACTGCCGGTGCCAGTGGATAGTCGTCGGCATTGAGCATGTGGAATGAGCCGAGCAGATACACGGTGCCGTACTCACCGCGCACCCGCCACAACAGCGGCTCAGGCGGCGCGGCACAGGCCGACCCAGCGAGCAGCGCCAACAGCAGCGCGGCCAGCCAGTACCGCAGGCGCATCAACTCAATGACCCGGACCTTCATACTTGAGCTCCCCGGCGGTGATGGTCAGGTCGAGCCGGTTTTCCGGCGGCGGCAGCGGGCAGGTGGAATAGGCGTTGAGCGCGCATGGCGGATTGTAGGATTCGTTGAAGTCCACCACGGTGTGTCCGTTGGCGTCGACTGGCCCGGCGTAGAGGAAACGCCCGGCGCCGTAAGTTTCGCGGCCGTTGGTGTGGTCGCCGAAGACCAGGAAGATGCGACCGTCGCCTTCGTCGACCGCCTCCAACCGGTGCTCGTGCCCGTCCTTTTCAAATACCACCACACCGGAATTGACCATGTCGTCGAGCGTGTTGATGACGCTGGCGATGGCAATGGTCTTGCCGGGCGGGTGCGGCTCGAAGCGGGCGTCGAAACGCCAGCCGATGTCGACCGGATAGCGCGCGATACCCTTGAAGCCGGTGCGCGTGGGTGCCTGCGCGTCGCGCACCCGCAGCGCCATGCGACCGCTGCGCTCGATCAGCACCAGGCTGGCGCGGCCGCCGCCGAACCCTAGCACGGTGGGCTCGCCTCGACTGTCGGGCTGCAGCGTCACCACGCCATCGCCGGGCTTGCCATCGACACTGAACGCCACTCCGGCGGCGGGCTCGAACCGCACCTCGCCATCGGCCAGCGTCACCGTGCCCAGGTGCGGCGGCCCCACCATCAGCACCACCGCGTTGTCCTCGGCACAGCCCACGCTCTGAGCGCCGGATTCCAGCCAATGCAGGCCCACCAGCGACAGCCAGCCGTCGGGCTGGGTCAGGCGCGCGACGCGATCGGCATACCAAGCATCCACGCCGGCTCGATGTGCCGCGATCGGATCGGTGGCGCCAGCGCCGGAACAGGCGGCAAGCACCGCCATCAGGGGAATCATCACGCCGTAACGCATCCGCATCGCTTATCGACCTCGCATGAAGAGACGGTCCAGTTCGGACATCGTCAGTTGAATCCAGGTGGGGCGGCCATGATTGCATTGCCCGGAGCGCTCCGTCACCTCCATGTCGCGCAACAGTGCATTCATCTCGGGCACGGTTAGCTGGCGATTGGCGCGTACCGAGCCGTGGCAGGCCATGGTGGAGAGCAGTTCGTTGCGCTGCGCATCGACACGCCGGCTGTCGCCGTGCTCGCGAAAATCGGTCAGCACGTCACGCACCAGTTGCCCGGCATCGACGCCGTCGAGCAACACCGGAATCGAACGCACCGAGACCGTCTGCGGACCGCTGCGACGCAGGTCGAAGCCCAGCGCCAGCAGCTCCGTAGCGTACTGCTCGACCACGTCGGCCTCGCGTTCGCTCACTGCCAGCGACAGCGGCACCAGCAGCGGTTGCGCGCGGATACCCTCGCCGTCCTGCGCCTGCTTGAGGCGCTCGTAGGTGATGCGCTCGTGCGCGGCGTGCATGTCCACCAGCACCAGGCCCTCGGCGTTCTGGGACAGGATGAACACCCCATGCAGTTGCGCCAGCGCGTAGCCCAGCGGCGGAGCCTGTTCCGGGTCGGCAGCCGGCAGCGGCGGCGCGCCCGGCTCGGCCCGCGTGCCGTACAGCGCGGCGTAACCGGCAAGCTGCTCGCGTACCGGAAGCCCCATCCGCCCCTGCTGCGGCGCACCCCGCCACGATGACGATGCTCCGCCGGGAACTGGATTCTGGCCGGCCACAGGCGCCTGCGCCGCTGCGGCCGACGCCGTTGCAGCTATCGCCTCCGCGCCCGGCGCCGCGCCAGCGCGCGCGCCAGCCAGCGCCTCGTGCAAGGTGCGATAGACGAAATCGTGGATCAGCCGGCCATCGCGGAAACGCACCTCGTGCTTGGCCGGATGCACGTTCACATCGACCCGGCGCGGATCGAGTTCAAGAAACAGCACGAACGCGGGATGGCGACCGTGGTAGAGCACGTCGGCGTAGGCCTGACGCACTGCGTGCGCCACCAGTCGGTCGCGCACCGCGCGCGCGTTGACGTAGAAATATTGCTGGTCGGCGCTGGCGCGCGAGGCGGTCGGCAGGCCCACCCAACCGTGCAGGCGCAGCCCGGCGCCACTGTGGTCGATGGCGAGGCACTGCCCGGCGAACTCGCCACCCAGCGCCTCGCTCACCCGCGCCAGCCGCTCGCCGGTGTCTGCCACCGGCCGGTATTGCTTGAGCGCGCGGCCGTTGTGGCTGATTCGCAATTCCACCGCCGGCCGCGCCAACGCCAGCGAGCGCAGCCATTCCTCGATGTGGCCCAGTTCGGTACGTTCGGTCTTGAGGAAGCGCCGCCGTGCCGGCACGTTGTAGAACAGCTCGCGCACTTCCACCGTGGTGCCGGGCGGATGCGGATGCGGCGCCACCTGCGGCGCCTGCCCGCCCACCGACTCCAGGCGGCTGCCATGCTCGGCATCGGGCTGCCGCGAGATCAGCGCGAAGCGGCTGACTGAGGCGATCGAAGGCAGCGCCTCGCCACGAAAACCCAGCGTGGCGACCTGTTCGAGGTCATCCAGGCTGGCGATCTTGCTGGTGGCATGCCGCGAGATCGCCACCGGCAAATCTTCGGGCGCCATGCCGCCGCCGTTGTCGCGGATACGGATCAGCCGCGCACCGCCTTCTTCGAGTTCGATGTCGACCCGCGTGGCGCCGGCATCGAGCGCGTTCTCCACCAGCTCCTTGACCACCGACGCCGGCCGCTCGACGACTTCGCCAGCGGCAATCTGGTTGATCAACACATCGGGCAGCAGGCGAATCATCGGCACGACCACACCCGGTTTCCAGGCTCGGCGTTCCTGGCCTCGCCAGCAAACCCCGCCCTCCGCATCCTGCTACGGGCGCTCAGCGTGACGCGCGATGACGTTAAGTCATCGCGCCAGCGCCACCCTTCGCCCTCGCCGGCGGTGATCTGGTGGATCAGGACATCAGGGAGTTGATGGATGCGCACGGCGACCGGCAACGAAGGGGGCCGCTGATGATAGCAGCGCGTTCTCGGGAAACAGAATCACCAAGCCATTGTTTCTTCGTAAGCACTTGACCCGTGGGCGGGGTTGGATTGCGCGAAAGCCCGTGGGGTCCGCAAAGGACGCCAAGCACGCAAAAAGAACCATGGACGGATGGAGTCTGCAAAGTGCGTAAAGGACGCAAAACGATGAAATAGCGCTTGCTGTTCCCTTTGCGTGCTTGGCGTCCTTTGCGGACCCTTGCTTCTTCGTAGACACCTGTCCCGCCCACCGGGTTGGATTGCTCAGAACAGCCCGGCACGGAAATCGTTGAATGCCTGCACCAGTTCGGCCTGGGTGTTCATCACGAACGGGCCACGCCGCGCCACCGGTTCGTGCAGCGGCCGGCCCGCCACCAACAGCAGCCGCGCCGCCACATCGATACTTTCCAGCGTGATCCCATCGCCATCGCCAAGGATCGCGATCTCGCCCGCGTTGACGCGGCTGCCCGCACCGCCATCGACGATGCGCGCGGCGCCTTCGTACACATGCACAAACCCGTTGTGGCCTGGCGGCACCGGCAACGCGATGCGCGCACCGGCGGCCAGACTGACGTCCAGGTACAAGGGCTCGGTCGCCGGCGGCTCGATCACACCGCTCACCTCGCCGACCCGGCCGGCGATCACCTTGATCCGCACGCCCTCCGTCGGCGCGCACGTCGGAATGCGCTCGGCGGCGAATTCCTGATAGCGCGGAGCGCTCATCTTGTCGCGCGCCGGCAGATTCACCCACAACTGGAAGCCGCGCATCAGCCCGTGTTCCTGTTCGGGCATCTCGGAATGCACGATGCCACGCCCCGCGCTCATCCACTGCACGCTGCCCGGCCCCAGCAAGCCCTCGTGGCCGTGGTTGTCGCGGTGGCGCATGCGCCCGTCCAGCATGTACGTCACGGTCTCGAAGCCGCGATGTGGATGATCGGGAAAACCCGCAATGTAGTCGTCGGCATGCTCGGAGCCGAAGGCATCCAGCAGCAGGAACGGATCCAGGTCCGGCAACTGACTGGTGCCGATCAGGCGCAGCAAGCGCACGCCGGCGCCGTCGGACGCGGTCTGGCCGCGAAAGATATGGCGGGCGCTACGCGGCCGCGCGGGAACCAACACAGCGGAGGACGTTTTCATGCGCACACGTTACCGCGCGGCGGCCACCCGGACGAGGCCGGTGGCGGGAAACAGCGTTCCACCGCGGCGTCAATGCCGCGGCACCCCCGCCTCGGCACGGGTGTACACGTAAACCGTTGCCGGCGGCAGATTCAGCCAGGCCACGCGCGCGCGGCGCACGCACAGGCCCAGTTGCGCCAGCAACTCATCGGGCACCGGGCCGGAGGGTCCGTAGGTGAACTGGATGAAGCGCCCCCGCGCGCGCAACATCGCAAACGCGGCCTGCAGGATGGCCCCCTGCATGGCGCGGCCCATCGACAACAGGCCAAGCCCGGAGATCACCGCGTCGGCGGACCCGTTACCGCCAAACCCGCAGCGCCCGGCCACCTCGACCAGATCGCGGGCGTCGGCGCACGCCACGTGCACGCCGGGAAACTCCGCATGCAGGTGCGCGCACAGGTCCTCGTTGAATTCCAGCACCAGCAGATCGCGCGGCGCAATGCCGTGCGCCAGCAGTTCTTCGGTGATCGCCCCGGTACCGCCGCCCAGTTCGATGATGCGCTGCACGCCGGCCGGCAACTCGGCGATCATCTGGCGTGCCAGATGTGCGCTGGACGGCGATATCGCCGCCATGCTCAGCGGGTGGCGCAGCCACTGGCGAAAGAACGTCCAATGCGAGCTGCGACGGCGGGTGGTAGTGGGTGACGGATCAGCCATGGGCCCCAGCATACCGGGGAGTGCTCACCGGCAGATGACTGCTGAGCGTCACATTCGTTGTTCATTCACGCGACCGCAGCCACAAGCGTGCAGAATCGGACATTACGCTGCGGACGACGCATCCGGCGCGGCGCCATCGCGCCCGCCGAAGCGGGTGACCGCCATGCCATGTCACGAGGAGTGCATCCATGAACATCTCACCCGTCATCGCATCGGCACTACTGCTCGCTGTCACGATGGGCGCGTCGCCCACGAGCGCGCAAACCTCGCAGTCGCCGCAGCTCATCGAGGCTGCCCCCACCGCCGCCCCGGCACCCCCTGCGGACGGCAAACCGCGCGGTCCGGCCCCACTCGCCTTCCAGGACTGCCTGCGCCCGGAACGCGTGCGCGGCTGGACCTACGTTGCCAACGACGAACTGCTGGTGGATGCCGGCAAGCGCCACTACCGCATTACTTTGGCGGTCGGTTGTACCGCGCTATCGATGGCGCAGTTCATCACTCGTTTCGAAGCGGGCCACGGCAGTGGCCGCATGTGCGGGATGCCGCAGGACTACATCCGCACCGATGCCGGGCGCTGCAAGGTGGGCAAGGTCGAGCTGATCGAAAAGCAGGCTTACGACGGCGCCTCAGGCCGCCGCGGCAGTCTGATGATGCAGTCTGGCGCGCATTCGCAATGGCGCGGCCCGGATCGCAATGCGCGCGCCCGGTTGTCCTTTGATGCCTCCGAGCGCGAGCCCAGCCGCTTTCTCGCCAGCGATAACTGAGCGCGCGCGGACCCTCAGCATCGAGCGGTGGGAGCAAGCTCATTGCGCGCAAGCACGCTCCCACAAAGTAGCCAAGCTGCCGCACGCTACTTGTTGGAGGCCGCTTGGGGGCGACGATGCGGCGTTCGGCCCACACCTCTTGGTGCGCGAGCGCGCTCCCGCGGGAGCCAGCGACAATCATTGCTGTGGTTGCGTGACGGTACGCAGGCAAACCCGCATCAACTCGCATCTGCGAGTCGCCCTAATGTGAAAGCGTCCACCAACCGTTAGTCGTCACGATTCATCCAGTCGCGACGACCATGCCAGATCCGCAGGATTTCCAGATCCTCGCCTTGTACCCGGTAGACGATCAGGTAGGGGGTGTTCGCCACAACCCAATGCCGCGTCCCTGGCTCGACACCGGGCCGACCGATATGTGGTGCGTCGCATAGCCGAATGCACGTCTGCCAAATGCGCCGGGCAACCGCTTGTGCAGCGGAGACGTCGTCGCGTGCGATGTATGCTTGCGCCTCATCAAGATCGATCAGTGCCTTGATCGACCATCTAAGCATCAACATTCACGCCCCATTTCCGAAACACTCGCCGCACCTCTTCATCGCTCGCGAACTCGCCGCGATCCGCCGCCGCAATGCCTTCCTGCACCGCCTTGCGAAAACGCGCCTGCTCGATCACGTCGTCCCAAGTCGCATCCGGTGGCAACTGGTCGGCGATCTGGTGTACCTGCTGGCTGAGGTCGATGGCGCCCATGGCTCGGCTCCTGGATTGCTGTCAGTCCATTCTACGTGTGGTGCGCACGCAATGTGCAAAGGTACGCACCCGTTGCCACGTACTGCGCATCACCGCGACGCGATACGTCATCGCTGGAGTGAGCCAGACATTCACGAGTCATCCTACATCGAGCCTCTGCCGTATCGCCCAGCAACGATGGATACGTGGGTTGCGCGCAAAATCCGGCGGGATGGTTTCGGCGCTGATCTCCTGCACTTCGGCGAACCCCGCCAATGCCTCTGCATCGAGCTTGAAGCGGCGGAAGTTGTTGGAGAAGTACAGCACGCCGTTTCGGCTCAGGCGCGACAGCGCAGCGCGTAACAGCCGCACGTGATCGCGCTGGATGTCGAAGTCGGCGGCGCGCGCTGAGTTCGAGAACGTGGGCGGGTCGCAGAAGATCAAGTCGTATTGCGTGCGCTCGGCCGCCAGCCATGCGATCACGTCGGCCTGCACCAGGCGGTGCGTGGCGCCGGTGCAGCCGTTGAGCGCCAGATTCTCGCCGGCCCATTGCAGATACGTAGCGGACAGATCGACGGTGGTGGTGTCGTGGGCGCCGCCGAGCGCGGCGTGCACGCTGGCCGCGCCGGTGTAGGCAAACAGATTGAGAAAACGCTTGCGCCGGGCCTCGGCCGCCAGTCGCAGCCGCATCGGACGGTGGTCAAGAAACAGGCCGGTATCGAGATAATCGAACAGGTTCACTTGCAGCAACGCGGCACCCTCGCGCACCACCAGGGTCTGGCGGCGCTCGTCCTGGCGCCCGTACTTGCTGCCGCCCTTGCCGCGCACGCGGGTCTTCAGCGCAATCTGGCTGCCCGGCAACTCGAACACCTGGGTGGCGGCGCGTACCAGATCACCGAAACGACGCCGGCTGTCGGCTTCCGGAATGGTGTCGGGGGCGGCGTATTCCTGGACGTGAAGGAAAGTGCGTTGTTCGCCTTCGGCCTCGGTGTAGACGTCGATGGCGGCGGCGTATTCGGGCAGGTCGGCGTCGTAGACGCGATAGCACGACACGCCATCCTTTTCGCGCCAGCGCTTGAGCGCGCGCAGATTCTTGCGCAGACGGTTGGCGACCATCTGCGCGCCCTCGCTCAGCACCAACGGTTCGCTGCGCGTTTTCTCCACCGGCCCGCGCGCGATCGGATCGCACACGATCAGGGTGCATTCCAGCGTGCCGTTGAACACCACGTAGCGTTTACCGGCGCGCAGGCCGGTGGCGTGGGCGAGATCGGCACCACCGCAGAGCAGGCAAGCGCGCCAGCTCGGCGCAATGTGTGCCAAGGTGTCGCCGAGCCGGCGATACAGTTCCGAATCGGCCGCCAGACGCGCGTCGTAGGGTGGGTTGCACACTGCCAGGCCGCGCTCCGCCGCCAGCGGCTCCAACTCGCCCAGTTCCTTGCACGCGAACACGATCTGCGCAGCGACTCCGGCGCGCTCGGCGTTGGCCTTGGCGGCACGCAGCGCGATCGGATCGATGTCGCTGCCGTGGTACAGCGGCAACTCGCGCGCGGCGCCCGTGGCGGCGCGTGCCAGCGCTGCCTCGCGCAACGACGTCCAGATGGCGCGATCGAATCCCAACCAGCGCGTCGGCAAGGCATCGCCGTATCGGCCGAGACCCGGTGCGATATCGCGCGCCATCAACGCGCCTTCGATCAGCAAGGTGCCAGCGCCGCACATCGGATCGAGCAGACTGCCGCCTTGTGCCGCGATCTGCGGCCAGCCGCCGCGCAGCAACACCGCCGCGGCGAGCGTTTCCTTCAACGGCGCCTCGCCCTGATCCTGTCGCCAGCCGCGTCGATGCAGGCTGCCGCCGCCGAGATCGATGCTGAGCACCGCCTTGCCCTTGCGCACCGACAGGTTGATGCGCAAGTCGGGGTCGTGCGCGTCCACCGACGGCCGCACCCCGGTGCGGGTGCGGAACTGATCCGCTACCGCATCCTTCACGCGCTGCGCGGCAAAGCGTTCGTGCGTGATCTGTGTGCCCGAAACGTTGGCGTCCACCACCAACGTGCCGTCGACGCGCATGTGCTCGGACCAATCGATCTGCGTGGCGCCGTCGTACAGCGCCTGCTCGTCCTGGCAGTCGAACTCGGCCAGCGGCCACAGCGCGCGGCTGGCGAGGCGCGAATACATCGCCACCGCATACGGCAGCGCCGCGTCGCCCTCGGCATTGGCGCCTGCCACACCCGCCGTGGCGCGGGTGGCGCCCAACGCCATCAACTCATCGACCAGCAGATATTCCAGACCCTTGGCGCAAGGCACGAACAGCTTCATAGGGCTCCAAGAAATCCGGCAAAGGCTTGCGCGACGTATTCGACGTGGGCGTTCAAGCGGTGACTATCGTTGACCAGCCGCAACTCGTCGCTGCGGGCGCCAAACCACTTCACCACTTCCGCGGCGGGGATCAGTTCGTCGTGCCAGCCGTGGATCGCCAGCGTCGGCGCGCGCGCGGCATCGAACGCGCGCGCATACCCTTCGATACGAATCGGCGGCGCCATCAGGAACAAGCCGCGCACCGGCCGCTCCAGCGACACCAGACCGGAGATGAAGGCACCCATGCTCGAACCAGCCAGCACCAGCGGCCCGGTCGCCGCCTGCGCACGCTCGCGCAGGCGCGCGATGCGACGATCGATGTCCTGCACCCGGCCGGCGGCGTCGATGTCGGAGTAGTCCGGGCGCTCGTGGCTCCATCCCAGGCGATCGGCCACCGCGGCCAGCGCAGTGACTTTGGTGGCGTCGGGATTGGAGTTCAGGCCGTGCGAGAGGATGACGTGGGGCTTCATGCCGGATCGGCTTCCGTCAGCAGTTGTAGCGCATCGCCCAGCGCGATGACGCCACCGTCAAGCACGCGCGTGGTAATGCCGCCGTGGCCGAGCATGGCACTGTAGCCGCCGTTGCCCAGCGCCGCCTCCATGCGTGCGCACGGGGCGCAGATGTCGGTGCCTTCGAGCAACACCGAACCCAGCCGGAAGCGGCGCCCGATCAATGCCAGCAGATTGCAGCCCGTCACCACCACGTTGCGCCGCACCAGCGCCGGGTCGATCCGCTCGCGCCCCACCAGCGCGGCAATGGCCGGCAGATGTTCGGCCTGGATCAGGGTGATGCCGCGCTTGCCGCTGGCGTTGGCATAGCGATCGCCCACCAGTCCTGCCCCGGTGATGGCTTGGGCCTCGGCGACCACCTGCATCGGCACATCGCGCGCCGGGCGCAGACCGATCCATTGCACCCGCCCGCCCTGCGCGAACCGCCCACGCAAAGCCGCCAGAGGGTCGGCGCCAGTATTTACCGCGGGTGCAGACGCATCGGTTCCAGACATCGCAAGACACCGGCAAAAAGGTGCGCGAATGGTAGCATCCGCGCCATGCCCATCGACCTGCCTCCGGTTCCCGAGCTCGCGATCGAAGCGTGGCCACTGCCCTACGAGGAGCGCCTCGACACGCGCCCGCTCAGCCAAATCGACCTGGTGGTGATCCACTGCACCGAGTTGCCCGATCTCACCGGTGCGCGACAGTTCGGCGAACAAGTGAAGTACGCCTCCGGCACCGGCAACAGCGGCCACTACTACATCGACCGCGACGGCCGCGTGTTGCGCTTCGTCGCGCCCGAGCGCGTCGCCAACCACACCCGCGGCTACAACCCGCGCTCGATCGGCATCGAATTGATCAACACCGGCCGCTACCCGCACTGGTTCGACTCGCGCCATCAGGCCATGACCGAACCCTACAGCGATGCCCAGATCGCCGCGCTGATCGCGCTGTTGGCGGTATTGCGGCAGCAGATTCCCACCCTGCATCGGATCGCCGGCCACGAAGACCTGGACACCGCGCAGGTGCCCGCCAGCGACGATGCTGCGTTGCAGGTAGCGCGCAAGCGCGACCCTGGCCCTTTGTTTCCGTGGGATGCGGTGCTGCGCGCGAGCGATCTGACGCGGCAGTGACGGTCGCTGGCGGCCGCTGCGTTTTGGCCGGCTATAATTCACCCGTCCCTCCGCAGGCGCTGCCATGAACGATGCCCTTGACGCACCGGCCGACGCCGCCGAATCGATCGTCGCCGAACTGATCGACCTGCTGCGCCTGGAACGGCTGGAGGACAACCTGTTCCGCGGCCAGAGCCGCGACATCGGCACCCGCTACGTGTTCGGCGGCCAGGTGCTGGGGCAATCGTTGTCGGCGGCACAGCAGACCGTTCCGGCCGCCGCACAGGGACGTGCAAGTGCCGCGGGAGGCAGGATGCCGGAAGCGGCCGAGCGCGTGGTGCACTCGCTGCATGCGTACTTCCTGCGCGCCGGCGACGTCGAACACCCGATCGTCTACGACGTCGATCGCGCGCGCGACGGCAACAGCTTCTCGGTCCGCCGCGTCACCGCGATTCAGCACGGCAAGCCAATTCTGGTGGCGGCGATTTCATTCCAGCAACCCGAGCCCGGCGCCGAGCACCAGATTTCCATGCCCGAAGTGCCGCAACCCGAAGACCTGCCGCCACCGGATCCGCTGGACGCGACTACGCTCGCCCAGCTCTCGCCGAAGATGCAGCGCTGGGTCGGCCGCGGCGGCCCGTTCGAGTTCCGCCACGTCTACCCGCGCAACGAATTCAAGCCCACCAAACGCCCGCCCTACCAGCAGGTGTGGTTTCGCCTTGCGCACCCGATCGGCGACGACGCCGCACAGCACCGCGCAATGCTGGCCTACGCCTCGGATTTCCAACTGATCGGCACCACCACCTTCCCGCACGGCATCAGCTACTTCCAGCCCAACGTGCAGATGGCGAGCCTCGATCATGCGATCTGGTTCCACCGCCCCTTTCGCATCGACGATTGGTTGCTGTACGCCTGCGACAGCCCCAGCGCCCAGGGCAGTCGCGGCCTGGCGCGTGGCATGATCTACGATCGCAATGGCGTGCTGGTAGCTTCCACCGCGCAGGAAGGATTGATCCGCGTGATCGCGGAAAAGGACTGAGAGCCTGTGAAAAAATCGCCCGCCTACTGCGACCGTCGCCAAGCGCCCCCGGCGGCGTTGCGCTACGCGAAAACTTCAGTCATTGGGTTCACCCAACTCCCTCGTTTTCGCGTAGTGCGCCTTGCCGGAGACGCTTGGCGACAGCCTCGCGACGGCGTTCAATTTTTTCACAGGCTCTGAAACATGCGCCAGTTATTCAGTTCACAGCGTCTGGAAAATGTCGAAGGCGTAGCCCGTCTGCTCAACGAGCACGGCATCGAGACCCACATCAGTCAATCGCGCGGCTACAAGAGCAAGCGCCGCGGCACCTTCAGCTACGCCGACTCCGCGCGTTCGGACCCCTCGCAATGGCCGGCGGTATGGATCGTCAAGGCCGAAGACCAACCGCGCGCGCGCGAACTGCTGCGCGAAGCCGGCCTGTTCACCGCCACCAGCAAGCCCAGCTATGTGCCCGAGGTCGAAGTCGAGCGCCGCCCCGAGGCCCCCCGCAAGATGAACCCCTGGCTGCTGCGCGTGCGGCTGCTGGTGCTGGCCGCCATCGTGGGCATGGCGTTGTTGATCTTGCGGCGAGTGTTGGGCGGGTAGCCCTGCCGGGGCTCATCTGGACGACAGGTCATCAGGACGACGCAGCCCACGATTGAACCGCTGCGCGATCAGCACCGCAAAAACGCCCCGCCCAACGTCAGCCCGTAGTCGAACACCCGGTAGTCGCAGGTGAGTTCCTCACCCTCCGCGATATCCCGCGCCGCGTAGTTGCAACCATCCGCCTCGATGAGGTTGGGTGTGTCCGAGTGGTTCATGTAGCGCGCGTTGTCCAGATTGACCACGATGCCGATGCCCTCGGCAACGTAACCGAAGTGACGCAGAAATTCTTCGAATGGCGCGGGGTGCGGGCCGGGCGGCACCACCACTTCGGTGAGCGGATCCCAACGCCACACACATTGCCCGGACGTCAACGGCTGTGTCGTAAACAACCCGAGCCCGTGTTGCGACGGGCGTACGACAGCGGCAATCAGCAACATGGAGAGACCCTGCGTTGAGAATGAGCGGGAACCGGGGTGTGGTTCGTTGAAAGACACGTGTCGCCGCGACCGTTCGTATCCATCTACGGTTGGCCGACGCCCACGACTCGCTTGCGTGCAACACCGTCGCCGATGCGCGTCACGCAACCTGGGCGGCTGGCAATGCGCGCCAAAGGAAATGCGCCCGACCTGCCATCATCGAAGCTGTATTGAACGGAGCCATGGTCGCAGTCGCTGAACTTGACTATCACCCGACCGATCTTGCGGGTCGACACCGGTGCCGGATCGTCGAATCGACCGCCAGTGGTCAGGAACGCATCCAAAGTCGCCGTGTCGCCCAGGAATGTGCCCTGCGCTGTCGTCCAGGCGTGCTCGTCGTCGGGACGTCCAGTAGGGCCGTTGGCGCCATAGGTGAACCAGCCCAACACGAACTGCCCGGCTTCGGCAACCACGTCGACGAACATTCCCTGCCCCGGTGTGGCGGGGTCGAACCACGCCCCATTGAGCCCTTCGTTGATCGCGAAATCCGGAGGCGCGTCCAACTCCGCAACCACCGAATAGTTCCAGAAGCACATCGTCCCGCCCGTATTCGTGATGAACGCCTGAACATCCTGTTCCACGAACGTGGGCCAGCCGTCGCACAGTTCGATGGCGAAATCCGCGAAGCCCGCGAAGCCGACCACGTGCCAGGACCAGGCCGGCGTACCGCCCCCTCGAACGTCCCGGTTGAAACCGTCTCCACCAGCTGCGATCGCGACCGTCGCGATGGCGCCGACCCCACTGCCGGCACCCTCGGCAATACGCCGTCTGGCATCAGCGATGTCCTCGGGCCGGGACAGCGGCAGCAGGAACGAATCGCCGTGGACAGTGGGGAGTTCAGGATTCTCGGCGACCACGAACCAGACCACCTGCTGCGCTGCGGCGGGCACTACAGCCAGCATCAGCGCGGCGGCTACGACAGCACTGAACACGATACGCATGCGCCAGACCCCGTTGTTCAGCAAACTTGAATGGTATGTACGGCGTCGAATCCAAACAAGTGGAAGTCTGTGTATCTGCGCAAGGAGCCTCCGCCGCCGAGGCCTTGTACTCTAGTGCACATCACTGGGCATGAAGCGGATCGCGATGGAGCACCACCCCACACGCAAAGGCAAACCCGCCGGTGGCCGCGGCTCCATCGGCGGCAGCATGCGCGCGTTCGCACAACAGAACATCCCGATCCACCTGATCGGCTCCTTCCTGCACGCCAACAAACTGCCCAGCGGTTTCGATTGCCCCGGCTGCGCCTTTCCCGACAAGGCCGGCAAGCCACTGCTGGACAGTTGCGAACAGGGCCAGAAGGCCATCGCCTGGGAAATGACGCGCAAGGCGGTGGGCGCGGATTTCTTCGCCGGCAAGACCCCCACGCAGTTGCAGGCGCTGAGCGACTTCGAGCTGGAATCCCAGGGCCGGCTGACCACGCCGGTGCTCTACGAAAACGCCAGCGGCACCTTCCACGCCATCGACTGGGACGAAGCCTACGCCATCGCCGCGCGCGAGTTGTCGGCGCTGGCGCCTGACTCAGTGGCGTTCTACGCCTCCGGCCGCAGCAGCAATGAAGCGGCCTTCCTGTGGCAACTCGCGGCACGCGCCTACGGCAGCCCCAACCTGCCGGACTCCTCCAACCTCTGCCACGAACCCTCCGGCTACGCACTCAAGCACAGCATCGGCACCGGCAAGGGCACCTGCTCGCTGGACGATTTCGAACGCGCCGACCTGTTCATCGTCATCGGCCAGAACCCTGCCAGCAACCATCCACGCATGATGGCGGCGCTGTACGCCGCCAAGCAGCGCGGCGCCACCGTGCTGGCGATCAACCCGCTGCGCGAGCGCGGCTTCACCCATTTCTCCGACCCCAAGAACGTGGGCGAACTGCTGCGCGACCAAGGCATCGCCGTGGCCGACGAGGTCTACCAGGTGCAGATCGGCGGCGACCTCGCCGCGCTCAAGGGCGTAATGAAAGCGCTGCTGGAAAGCGAGCGTGCCGCACCCGGTACCGTGTTCGATCACGCCTTCATCGACGCCCACACCGAAGGCGTCGACGCACTACTCGCCGACCTCGATGCGTGCGCGTGGGACGAATTGATCGCGCGCTCGGGCCTGAGCGAAGCGCAAATGCGCGACATTGCCCGCCGCTACGCCGCCGCACCGGCAACCATGGTCACCTGGTGCATGGGCCTCACCCATCACCCGGATGCCGTGGCCACCATCCAGCACATCGCCAATCTGGTCCTGCTGCGCGGCAATATCGGCCGCCCCGGTGCCGGCGTGGTGCCGGTGCGCGGCCACTCCAACGTGCAGGGCGACCGCACCATGGGCGCCACTTCCACGGTGTCGAAGGCATGGTTGGACAACCTCGAAGCCACCTTCCCCGGCCTGCGCGTGTGCCGCGACAGCGGCCGCGACGCCGCCCGCGTGATCGACGGCCTGTTCGAAGGCAAGGTGCGCGCGCTGCTTTCGCTGGGCGGCAATTTCGGCGTCGCCGCACCCGACTCCCCGCGCGTACTGGCCGCGCTGGAGCGCTGCCGCTTCACCCTGCACATCGCCACCAAGCTCAATCGCAGCCACTGCCACCCGGGCGAAATCGGCCTGCTGCTGCCCACCCTCGGACGCACCGACAAGGACCTGCGCCAAGGCACCGAGCAGTGCATTTCCACCGAAGACTCGATGAGCAACGTGCGCGCCTCGCGCGGCGTGCAGACACCACTTGCCGAAGCGCAGCGCAGCGAGCCGGCCATCGTGGCGCAACTCGCGCACGCACTGGGCTGCGCACCCAGCGTGCCCTGGCTGGCACTGGCCGACGACTACGCCGCCCTGCGTGAGCGCATCGAACGATGCCAACGCGGCGTCACCGCGGGATTCGACGACTACAACCGCAAGCTCGTCACCTACGGCCGCTTCACCCTGCCCAACGCCGCCGCCCAGCGCCGCTGGAACACCGTCAACGGCAAGGCACGCTTCATCGCACATCCGCTACACAACGACAGCCCGGTCGCCATCGCACGCAAGCAACATGGCGATGCCGTGCTCATCCTGATGACGATCCGCGCCCACGACCAATTCAACACCACCGTCTACAGCGCCGATGATCGCTACCGCGACGTCCAGGGCGATCGCCGCGTGGTGTTCATGCACGCCGACGACCTTGCCGCGCGCGGCCTGTGCGACGGCGACCGCGTCGACGTCGAAACCCTGGTCGACGACGGCCACACCCGCCGCGTCACCGGCTTCACCGCGCGCGCCCACGACATCGCCCCCGGCTGCGTCGCCGCCTACTTCCCCGAAGCCAGTGGCCTCATCGCCGCCGGCACCTACTCCGCGCACACCCGCACGCCGTTGTACAAGGAGATGCCGGTGCGGGTGGTGGCAAGCCGGCAGTGATGTGATCGCACCGAATCTGCCCCGGATGTCGCGCACTGCCCCGCACTGAACACGCATGTCCCACGACGCGCGCGTTCCGGCGATGAATCGCGTATGCCTACCCTTGTGCCGCCTGCGCACGCCATGCCGCCAGCAACTCCGCCTCGCGCTCGCGGGTGATGCCGGCACGCAAGCTGGCCTGGCGTTCGGCCGGTAGCGCGCGGAACCACGCCAACAGGTCAGCGACGGTGGTGGCAAGCGGGCGGAAGGTGAGACCCGCCTGAATCGCCCGCGCATTGCTGACGTCGCCATAGCCCGCGTACGGGCTGTCGCCGGCTGGCACCCAGATCGGCAAGTCGACTTTGTTCGCGTCGAGAAACGCCGCCGGAACATGGGTGAAGCTCACCGCGCCGCCGGTCACCGCTTGGCAACCATGCAGCATGGCGTCGGTGCTCATCCGGTAATCCGGACCGACCGCATTGAAAGTGCCGAGCGTGCCCATCTCGGCCAATCGGATCATCCACTCCGCCAGATCGCGGCCGTCGATGATCTGCACCGGATCTCTGCCATCACCAGGCACCAGCATCTCGCCGCCCTGCGCCACACGATGCGGCCAGTAGGTGAAGCGGTCGGTTTCGTCGCGCGGGCCGACGATGTAACCCGGCCGCACGATGGTGACGCGCTCGCCGAACTGCTTGCGCGCCTCGGCCTCGCTCAGCGCCTTGAGCGGGCCGTACAGATTCTCGATGTCAGCGCGCAGGCTGGTCATGGTCTCGGCCATCGCGTCCTTGCCTTTGTAGGACGCGAGCGTCGCATCCTCGGTCATGCCGTGGCGCGCGCCGTCGGCATAGACCGAAATGGTGGAGATGAACAGGTAGTGGCCGACTCGGCCATTCAGCACCTTGCCGACGTCGCGCACCCAGAACGGCAGGCTGGTGGGATTGTCGATGCACACGTCCCAGTCGCGTCCTTGCAACGCCTGCAGATCGCCGGTATCGCGATCGCCATGCAACTGCTCCACCTCGCCCGACCACTCCGGCGACGGCCGCTTGCCGCGATTGAACAACGTCACCCGATGCCCACGCGCCAGCGCGTAATTCACCTGGAACGGCCCAGTGAATCCAGTACCGCCGAGGATCAGGATGCGCAATGGTTTGGCAGCCTTGCCAACGGGGCCGGACACCGCAGCCGCGGCCAGGCTTGGCAAAGCGGACGCCGCGGTGGCAAGCGCACCGAGCTTGAGCAGTTCACGGCGGGAGAGGGTCATGCGCGGGCTCCTGGTTTCGGCGGATGTTGTGGGCGCCCGGCAACGAGGCGGGCGCCGCGATCAGCCGGAGTGTGGTCGCTCTCGCCAGTAGCGTGCCTGTGGCAGAAGTCGGGGGCGGGTGTAGGCATCGGTAAGCGACACCTTGCACCAGAGACGGCCCTAGCCCCAATGCTGTTCATTTGGACAACGGACCACCAGGTCGTCACCCCAGCGAACGCTGGGGTCCATTTTGACTTTGGCTTTGCAAATCAACAGCAACCTGGATTCCAGCTTTCGCTGGAATGACGACATTGACGTCTGAGGCGGCTAACGGAACAGTATTGGGGCTAGCAGCGATCCTCGGCATTGGTGCGCCGCGCGATCGGCTCGGACAGGCTTGGCGCGTGGGGATGTTCGGGTGTATGGGTGTCCGCGTCTCATCCGGGTCTGACGTCGCGGATCGTCAGCGCGCTGAAGGAAACGCTGTGCTCAACCACGCTCCGAGCGGCCTATAAGCTCCCACACCGCCGCCAACACCGCCTCGGGCGCTTCCACCTGCGGGTAGTGGCCGATGCCCGGCAGTTCCACCACGTCGGCATTCGGCAGCAGTTCGCGATAGCGTTTGGCGATGCGCCAGCCCGACACCGGGTCGGCCATGCCGATCACCAGTCGCAGCGGCACCGACGTGCGTTGCATGGCGGCGACCCAGCGGTCACGCTGGCGGTGGCGTTCGGGGATGTACTGGATCAGGGCATGGCCGAGACGGTTGCCGTGGCCGTAAGCGATCAGGCGCCAGAAGTCGGTCAGTTCTTGTGTGCTGGGGCGCGTGTGTTTTCCGAAGATGGCGGCAAAGCTGCGCGCGAAGCGGGGGAAGCTCAGACGTCGCGACAGCCACGGACCCAGGGGGCCGAGCAGCAGGTACTGGATCAGGCGCGGGCGCGCGGCTTCCATGAACAGGCCGCCGTTGAGAAAGCAAACGGCGCGCAGGTCGAACCCGCCTGCCCGCCCCTCACCGTGCCGAGTCAGCAACTCCTGCGCCACGCTGTCGCCGAAGTCGTGCGCCAGCACCTCCAGCCGGCTCACGCCCAGGTGCGCCAGCAGCGCCTGCACGATGTCGGCCTGTTCGACGGCGCTGTAGGCATGCGGCAACGGCTTGCTGGAGAAGCCGTAGCCGAGAAAATCCAACGCGATCACTCGGCGATGCGCACGCAGTTCGGGCCACAAACGATGCCAGTCCCAGGACGCGGTGGGGAAGCCGTGCAGGCACAGCAGCGCCTCGCCGGCGCCCTCGTCGCGATAGAAGATGCGCTGGCCTTGCCACTCGAAATAGCGCCCCTCGCGCCGCCATTGGTCCAGATCCATCATGCCGCCCCGGATGAGTTGTGTGCCGAGTGTAAGCGTCCGCGTCGTCGCAACGATTAGTGCGCTTCGAGGCGTGGACACTTCCTGCATCCGCACCGGGACTTGTACACGTTGCATTCCGGTGGCTGTGCCGGGATGTGAAGGGGCATCCCAGGTCCGTGGGGCGCAGGCGCGGTTGCGGACGGTTTGAGCCAGCAGTGGGCACGAGGGCCGCGCCGGGGCTCCTACGGAAGGACGGAGGCAATGGACCCTCCGTCCTTCCAGCGAATGACACGCTGACGTCTCAACCGGCTATCGCTGGTAGCCCGACCTCGACGCGAGCGCCAGTGGAACCGGTTGCGGACTCAGTGATGAACCGGCGGCTTCGCTTTGCGCTGCGGTTTCACATCGACGAATATCTCCCGCTCCCCGCCCTGCGGCGGCCGGCGCAGGTTGACGTAGACGGCGCCGACATCCTTGTCCTGCCAGCGCTGGCGCCAACCGATCCGGTAGCCTGCCTTGAGCACATGGCGCAAGATCGCAGCGTCCTTGGGCAGGACCCACTCGACGCGCAGTTCGAAGGGCTCCTCGACCAACACCTGATCGAAGCCGACGATCGACTGATTGCTCTCGAGGAACAGCCGGCGTTGCAGGCGCTGCCGGGCAGGCATGAGCTCGTAGATGTTCTCCTCGCCTTCACGGGCGATCAGCTTCAGACCACGGGCACGAGCACCGTCGAGCGGCTTGGCCGGACCGCGGATCCGCAGCCGCGCGCCCGGTACGAAGCGCCCGGCGTCCAGCCGCAGGTCGAAGCGCTCGCGCAGGCCCGGCATCGGCAGCACCTGCACATTCGCCATGCCGGGCACGCCGGGCAGGAGATCGACCACGTTCATATTGCGGTAGGCGATGTTGTTGGTGTTGCTCACGAAGTTGATGTAGTCGCTCACCGACGCAATCAACGTATGATCGGGCGCCGGATCGAGGCCACTGGAAACGACGCCGATCATGCAGTAATGGCCGGGCGCCGGAATCAGTGCCTGTGAGAAGGTCAGAGGCCCTGTGATCCGCACGCTGCCGGGGGCGATGCCGGCTTCCACCAGGGTTCCGATATGCAACCAGCCGGCCGGAACGCCGAAGCTGGATGCGGGGATGAAGTAGACGTTGATGGTGACGTCCCCACTTTGGTTGCCCCGGTTCCCCACTCGCAGGTAGACGTAATTGTCCTGACCTGCTTCTACGTTCTGCCAGAGCGCATCGTTGTTCAGGTCGGCAAACTCCAGAACCGGATTGGCGGAGAGGGTTTGCCGGTTGATGACGTCGGGGCTGGCCCAGAGATAGCTGCCGCCAAAGGGCTCGACGCCGGAATCGCTGAGGTTGTCGCGCAGGTATGTATCCGGCCCGATTCCCACGGCGTTGAACGCCGCTTTCACCTGGGTGAGCAGGTTGAGGTCAGTGGGGAAAAGATCGAGGCAGGCGTCCATCATCGCCTCGCGGAAGTCCAGGAAGCTGGCATTCGGGTTTCCCACCAGATTCACCGACAAGCACTGCCACAACAACATCTCGGCGGGGCTCTGTCCGACGCCATTGACCGTGATCCCGCTGATGGCATGGGTGCCGCCGACGGTGAGCAGGTAGAACAGATGATTGATGACGCCGCTGTTGATGTGCACACCAGCGTTGTCCCAGGTGCCGGTGTAGCGCTCGTTGTAGTGGCTGGGCTGGTGACCTGCAAAGGTGCTGGCTTGGGCCGCCGCTTCCGATGAGTTGTCCCAGCTACCGCCGTTGGTGGGGTCGATCATGTTGCGCGCTGCCGGCGCCGTGACCTGAAGCCAGCTGTCCTCGAACACCAGCCAGTCGCCGGTGATGAAGGCGGCGAAGACGTCGGAGAAGGCTTCGTTCAATGCACCCGACTCGGCGTAGTAGATCAGACCGCAGGTGTGCTGCGTGTAGGCGTGAGTGAACTCGTGGGCAAGCCAGTCGTCGCTGCACATATAGTCCCAGTTGATGCCGTCACCGTCACCGAGAAAGACCTGGGTGCCATTCCAGAAGCCGTTGTTGAAGTTGGTGCCGTAGTGCACGTCGGTGATCAAGGTGCCGCCGACGCCGTCGAAACTGTTGCGGCCATGGATGGTGTTGAAGTAGTCATACACGGTCGCTGCGAAGCGGTGAGCGTCGACTTCAGCGCCCTGATTCTGTTGCCGCGGACTGGTGCTGAGGTCGTTCCAGTTGCTGTCCATGTCGCTGGAGGGCGAGGTTCCGTCCTCGTCGTTGGTGGATATCTCCGCGCCGCCCGTACCTACTCGCGTGGTGTCACGCAGGAGGTTGGTGGTGTTGTCGAACCACGCCTGCAGCGGCCCGCCGCCGGAATAGTGGCCGGTGCCTGTGCCGATGATGGGGCCGGCGGTCTGGATGTTGTCGTAGAAGAAGTAGGCGTCCCCGTTGATAGCGTCCACGAAGATGGCCAACTGTCCGGGGGCACCGTGAATGCCAGGCTTGGTATCGGACATCAGCAGGTGCCACGCCAGGCGCAGTGACCCTTCGTAGCGGTGCACGATCAGTTCGGGTGGTTGCAGCGGCTCACCTTCGATCCTGTACTTTCTCCGGGCTGCCTGCACCGCCTCGTCCGCGGAAATCTTCGCATCCTTTGGCAGCTTGTCGAGGTGTGGCAACAGGCGGTTGTTGACAGTATCCAACCTCCCCTCCTTGTCGGCGTGGAAGCGGATGCTGCCGCCAAGGACGCGATGTTTCCCATGGAACTGCTGCAGGGTCACATTGAAACCACCCTGGCGGTCTCTCGCCTCATTGAGACTGGTGATGTGGCTGAAGTCGATGTCGCCGAACAGTTCCTTGTACGACCGGATGAACTCCAGCCCCGCCGCCTGGACCGCCTTCGCGTCCGGTTGCGCCTTCACGAACTGCCCGCGAAGCTGCTTGACGACACCAAGATCGTCGTCGTAGCGGAATGTCAGCGATGGATCCTTCTGTGCGAGTTTCTGCAGCGCCTGTTGAACGTTCATGAGTGAACTCCTGATTCACGCTCCGGCTCCGCGCCTTCATGTGAGGGAGTCGGGACACAGGTAGCGGACGACTGGAACAGGGTCGGAGACACATCGTCCGGCTCTCGATCGCAGGGTCCGGTATGACTCGGCGGGGCGGGCGGCATTTGTGGAGCCCGGGCGGGCCAAGGCCGCGGGCCGGCGTACCGGCCAGCAGGGGCCGCCCTCGGCGTGGGTCAGGCATTCCCCACCTTCCCCAACGCGGCGGGGCCGGGAAACCGGACACACGTTGCGCATGGCACCCATTGCCAGTCGGTTACCCCCTGCGCGCGCGGCTGGACCGCCCTCGCGCCACGCGCTCGCCATTTTGCGCTGGGGGGGGCTGCGGCCACTGTGGCGCGCGCCCTGAACGCCGCCAGGGCGACATCATCGGGAGGATTGCCGCGAACGCCACGAATCCGGCGCCGGCTCGGCTTTCCAGTGGGCACCCTGGCAAGGTAAATTGCGGCGTCGGCCGATGCCTGCGCGTCGGCCGCGATGTCCTGCCCCGGTCGAGGCAGCGCATCGTCGGGGTCGACCACTACCTTACTGGGGAATCACTATGCGCAAGTCGCGTCTGAGTCTGGCGTTGCAACATGCGTTGCCGCTGAGTGCGGCAATGGGGATGGGTCTGTTGGCGATGATGCCGGCACAGGCACAGGAAGCAGCAGATACGACAACGACGGCAGACGCCACCGATGTCAAATCGCTGGACAAGGTGATGGTGCTGGGATCGCGCCGCCAGGGCACGTCCGAGACCGAGACGCTGGTGCCGGTGGACGTCATCCCGATGACCAAGGCCGCCACCCAGGGCGCACAGTTCGATCTGGCACAGACCCTGCAGTTCATCGCGCCCTCGTTCAACTCCACCCGCCAGACCGGCGCCGACGGCGCCGACCTGATCGACTCTGCCGCGCTGCGCGGCCTGGGTGCGGACGAGACGCTGGTGCTGGTGAATGGCAAGCGCCGCCACAGTGTGGCGCTGGTGAACCTGTTCGGCGCGCGCAACCGCGGCGCCACTGGCACCGATCTGAACGCGATCCCGATGCTGGCGATCGATCGCGTGGAAGTGCTGCGCGACGGCGCCGCCGCGCAGTACGGCTCGGACGCCATCGCCGGAGTGATGAACATTGCCCTGAAGAAGAAAGTCGGTTGCGAAGGCGTGCTCGGCTACGGCCAGTACACTCGCGGCGACGGCGAGAACGACCTCACCTCGGCCTATTGCGGCTTCGAGGTGGGCAACAACGGCGGCGTGATCGGCCTCACCGCCGAATACCTCAGCCGCAACCGTTCGGATCGCTCGGGCCGGGACAATCCGCGCACCATCGGCGATACGCGGGTCGACAACCTCACCTTCTACGGCAACGGCGAAATCCCGCTGGGCGACGTCGCCGAAGCCTACTTCACCCTCGGCCATCAGGATCGCGATGCCTCCTCGGCGGCGTTTGCGCGCGGCGGCATCGGCTCGGACGACATCCCGTCGCGCAACTCGGCAGCGATGTTCCCGGACGGCTTCGTACCGTTCATCAATGGCGAACTGGAAGACCGCTACGCCACCCTGGGCGTGCGCGGCGACGTCGGCGAATGGCAGGCCGACCTCAGCAGCACCTACGGCTTCAACGACCTGCAGTACGACATCTCCAACACCCTCAATGCCTCGATCGCCAACCTCGATCTGCTCAACGGCGGCCCGGGCCTGAGCCCGACCCGCTTCGACGCCGGCGGCTTCTCGTTCCGCCAGAGCACCACCAACCTCGATTTCTCGCGCTACTACGACGGCATCTTCCAGGGCCTGAACGTGGCCTTCGGCGGCGAGTACCGCAACGAGCGCTACAAGATCTTCGCGGGCGAACCGGGCTCGTACATCGATGCCGACGGCGCCGGCGGCGGCAATGCCGGCAGCCAGGGCTTTCCCGGCTTCCAGCCGGGCGATCGCACCAATACCGGGCGCGACTCGTGGGCCGCCTACGTCGATTTCGAAGCAACGCTCACCGATCGCCTCACCGCCGACATCGCCGGCCGCTACGAGGACTACAGCGACTTCGGTTCCACCCTCAACGGCAAGCTGGCGCTGGCCTACAAGGCCACCGACACCGTGCGTCTGCGCGGCTCGGTCAGCACCGGTTTCCGCGCGCCATCGCTGCAGCAGCGGTTGTTCTCGTCCACCTTCACCGACTTCATCGGCGGCGTGCCCACCGACGTGGTGCTGGCTCCCAACGGCGGCACGGTGGCGAATGCGGCCGGCATTCCCAAGCTCAAGGAAGAAACTTCGGACAACTACACCTTGGGCTTCACCTGGGAGCCGCTGGACAACCTCACCTTCACGGTGGATGGTTATCGCATCGACATCGACGACCGCATCGTGCTCAGCGGCCGCTTCGACACCACCGACCCGAACATCGGCGCGATCCTCGACAGCCTCGGCGTCGGTCAGGCGCAGTTCTTCACCAACTCGGTCGACACCAAGACCCAGGGCGTGGACGTCACCGCGGCGCACAACATGCCATTCGCCGGCGGCAACCTGACCACGCTGCTGGGTTACAACTACAACAAGACCACCGTGAAGCGCGTCAATGCCCCCGATTCGCTGGCCGGACGCGAGGACGTGTTGCTCGACAACCGCGAGCGGCTGTTCATCGAGAACGGCGCGCCGCGCAACAAGGCGACGCTGGCGTTCGATTACACCAACGGTCCGTGGAATGGCCTGGTCAAGTTCATCTACTTCGGCTCGCAGACGCTGGGCACGTTCTCCGGCCCGCCGGTGCCCAACCTGCACTACGACGCGCGCATGTCGGCCGATGCCAGCCTCACGTATGCGTTCAACGAGGGCAAGACCAAGCTGACCGTGGGCGCCTCGAACATCTTCGACACGTTCCCGAGCAAGCAGAACGCCGACGAGACCGACAACGGCTTCAAGTACGACAGCGTGCAGTTCGGCCTCAACGGCGCAGCGGTGTTCGTGCGTCTCGCCAGCGAGTTCTGAGCACGCTAGCAGCCCGGGTTGGCGCATGGCGCGCAATCCGGGACCGCGCGCACGATATTGGCGTTGCCTGCGGTGTCATCGCCCCACCCTGGATTACGCCCCGGATCACGTCCGGGGCGTAATGCGCATGGATACGCACGAGCGGCCGAAGCACCGAAACAAGTCAATTCGCAGGTCGGCTCAAACCGCGAAGCGGTGGAGCCGACACGTTCGAAGCATGCCTCCCTGGTCGCCTATTTCGGAAACCACGGCGGCAGCGGTTTGTCGGCACCCTTGTCGATCCCCCGCAACTGCCGGCGCGCGCGCTTGTCGGGACGCGAAGGCGGTTTGGGCGCGGCGCCACCGGTGATGCGCCGCTGTTCGCGCGCCACTTCGCGCGCGGCGATGCTGGCCTCGGTCTCGCGATACAACGCCTGTGCCACCGGCGCCGGCCCTCGCCTGTCCGACACCGCCAGCACCTCGATCTCGAATCGCTCCTGCTCGCGCAGGATGTTCAACCGGTCGCCCGCACGCACCGGCTTGGCGGGCTTGCCATCGTTGCCGTTGACCTGCACCTTGCCGCCATCGACCGCCTGCTTGGCCAACTGCCGCGTGCGAAAAAAGCGCGCGGCCCAAAGCCAGATGTCGAGGCGAACGGGGGAAAGTGATTCATCCATCGGCGCATTATCCCGCGTTTTTTGCATGAGACTGGCTGCGGGTGCCGAGTGTCCACTCGGAGTACAGCCACCGTCGCGCGCAAGCGCGCTCCCACATGAGCAACGCACACCGCCCCTGCGTTTGTGGGAGACCGCTTGCGGGCGACCGAACTGGGTGAGCTATGCTGATGCCGCCCCGCCCGCGTGAGCTATCGCACGATGTCGCTGCTTTCCGATGATCGCCTGAACACGCCAGACACCCTCGTGCGCGACACCCCGTTCGCGTTTCTGGTAGCGCCGCAACAACTGCCGGAGGATCGATCCACCGCGCTGGAACGCGACTTCCCGCGCTATCGCGGTGCCGGCTTCTTTCCGTACGACAGCGCCGACTGCGGTGCCAGCATCAACACGCTGGTGGCCGAACTCACCGCACCCGCGTTCGCCGATGCCATCGGCCAGCGCCTCGGCATCCCCGACCTTGGCCGCTATCCCACCCTGGTCACCTTGTGCCGTTCGCTCAACAAACGCCACGGCACCATCCACACCGACAGCCGCTCGAAAGTGGTCACCGCCCTGCTCTACCTCAACCACGACTGGCCGCCGATCAGCGAAGGCTGCCTGCGCTTTCTCTCGCGCATCGACGACATCGACGCCACCGTAGCGCCGGAGGTCCGGCCGATCTACGGCACCATCGCCGCCTTCCGCCGCAGCGACGATTCCTTCCACGGCCACCTGCCGTTCGAAGGCGAGCGCCGCGTGATCCAGGTGGCGTGGCTGACCAGCGAAGAAGAAAAACAACGCAAGACCCGCCGTGGTCGCCTGTCGCGTCTGGTCAAGCGCCTCGCCGGCTTCCTCGACCGCCGCTTCGGCGCCAGCCGCGACCGCAGCGC
>JANRIF010000113.1:0-3708 GCA_033765245.1 Lysobacteraceae bacterium | reverse complement strand
TGCATCCTCGGCGGCATCGGCGCCGCCGGGGTGCCGGGCGGTTCGTTGCCGGTGATCGCCATGATCCTGGTGATGTTCGGCATTCCGGCCGAAGGCATCGGCATCATCCTCGGGGTGGATCGCCTGCTCGACATGTGCCGCACCACGGTCAATGTGACCGGCGATCTGGTCGGCTCGGTGGTGATCGCGCGCAGCGAAGCCCGCGCCGAGGCCTTGCAGCAGGCGGCGTGACGCGCATTCCGGGTATTTTGGGGCGACAACTCGGTTCAAGGATGGGAAAATGCCCGGCCCGTCGCCCGACGGACCGCCCATCGAGCCTGAAACCGCCCATGAAGAGCCAACGCCGCGAACTCGCCAACGCCATCCGTTTCCTCGCCATGGACGCCGTCGAGGCGGCCAAGTCCGGGCATCCGGGCATGCCGATGGGCATGGCCGATATCGCACAGGTGCTGTGGTGCGATTTTCTGGTGCACAACCCGAACAATCCGCGCTGGTTCAATCGCGACCGTTTCGTGCTGTCCAACGGCCACGGCTCGATGCTGCTGTATTCGTTGTTGCATCTGAGCGGCTACGACCTGCCGATCGAGCAGCTCAAGCGCTTCCGCCAGTTGCATTCGAAAACCCCGGGTCATCCCGAAGCCTTCGAAACGCCGGGGGTGGAGACCACCACCGGCCCGCTCGGTCAGGGACTGGCCAACGCGGTGGGCATGGCGCTGGCCGAGAAGCTGCTGGCGCAGCGCTTCAACCGCCCCGAATTCGATGTCGTCGATCACCACACCTGGGTGTTCCTCGGCGACGGATGTCTGATGGAAGGCATCTCGCACGAGGTCGCTTCGCTGGCCGGTACCTGGGGTCTGGGCAAGCTGATTTGCTTCTGGGACGACAACCACATCTCGATCGACGGCGACACCGCCGGCTGGTTCACCGATGACACCCCGGCGCGTTTCGAAGCGTACGGCTGGCAGGTGATCCGTCACGTCGATGGTCACGATGCGGACGAAATTGCGCAGGCGATCCGCACCGCGCAGACCGAAACCAGCAAGCCCACCCTGATCTGCTGCCGCACCCAGATCGGCCTCGGCGCGCCGACCAAGCAGGGCAAGGAGTCCAGCCACGGCGCTCCGTTGGGCAAGGACGAGATCGCCGGTGCGCGCGCGGCGCTGGGTTGGGCACACGCACCGTTCGAGATTCCCGAAACGATCTACGCCGGTTGGCGCGCCGGCAACGCCGGCAGCGTGCGCGAGGCCGAATGGAATCGCCTGTTCGATGCCTATGCCGCGCAGTATCCGGAACTGGCGCGTGAGCTCACCCGGCGCGCGCATGGCGAACTGCCGGAGGACTTCGCCGCCACCGCCGATGCCTACATCGCGCGTCTGCAACTCGAAGGCCCGGTGGTGGCCTCGCGCAAGGCGTCGCAGATGGCGCTAGATGCGTTCGCGCCGCACCTGCCGGAATTGATCGGCGGTTCGGCGGATCTGGCGCATTCCAACCTCACCTTGTGGAAGGGCAGCAAGTCGGTCACAAGCAACCACGCCGATGCCAACTACATCCACTTCGGCGTGCGCGAGTTCGGCATGAGTGCGATCGACAACGGTCTCGCGCTGCACGGCGGTTTCCTGCCGTACGACGCCACCTTCCTGGTGTTCTCGGATTACTCGCGCAATGCACTGCGCATGTCGGCGCTGATCCCGGCGCGGGTCATTCACGTCTTCACCCACGATTCGATCGGCCTGGGCGAAGACGGCCCCACCCATCAGCCAGTGGAACACCTCGCGGCGCTGCGCTACATCCCCAACAACGACGTCTGGCGCCCCTGCGATGCGGTGGAGTCGGCGGTGGCGTGGAAGGCCGCGATCGTGCGCCGCGAAGGTCCGAGCTGCCTGGTGTTCAGCCGCCAGAATCTCGCCCATCAACCGCGCAGCGCCGAGCAGGTAGCCGACATCGCGCGCGGCGGCTACGTGCTGATCGATCCGCCGGAAGCGCGTTTCGAGCTGATCCTGATCGCCACCGGCTCGGAGCTGGAGCTGGCGGTGCAGGCCGCGCATGCCCTGGAGCAACGCGGCACTCGCGTGCGCGTGGTGTCGATGCCGTGCAGCAACGTCTTCGACCGCCAGCCGCCGGAATGGCGCGAAGCGGTGTTGCCGGGCTGGTGTCGTGCGCGCGTCGCCATTGAGGCCGGGGTCACCGATTTCTGGCGCAAGTATGTGGGCCTGGATGGCGCTGTGATCGGGCTCGATCGCTTCGGCGCCTCCGCGCCAGCCGACCAGCTCTACCATGAGTTCGGCATCACCGCAGAGCGCGCGGTGGAAGTGGCGCAGGCACTGTTGCCGCGTGACCGGCGCTGAGATCGCGCAGTCGCCCGCAAGCGGCCTCCCACAACAGCGGCAGCCCGCTGTTTGTGGGAGCGCGCTCGCGCGCGATGCTTTTCGCGCGGTCCGATCCGCGCCGCCGTAACCTAACGCGCCCCGTGACGGGCACTGCCCATCTGCCGTTTCTTATGGCGCTTCGTTCGCCATCCCCTTCGCTCAGGCGCCCGGAGCGATGGGCCGCAGCCACGGGATGCTTGCCGATCCGCGCGCTGATACCGATATCGTCGTGGGCCTCATGTGAAGTTCTGGCTCGCACGTGGCAGCGCAACCCGTTGCCGGCGCTGGGTGTATCGACAAATGTGGTGCACCGGCCCTTGCGTTCGTCAGCCGGCCTGCATACGCTCCGTGATCCGCGTCACGGTTTAATGATTCGTTCAGTTGCAGCGTTGCTCTGTTCATCATCGCTCTTAAGGGGATATCCAACCATGAAGTTGTTCACCACCCGCACTGTGCTCAGCACGGTCATCGGCGCCGCGCTGTGCAGCAGCGCGTATGCACGCGAAGACCTCCCGAACTACAACGCGCTGGCCGATCGGGCGCTCGGCGCCGCTGCCAGCCAGAGCGCGGCGCTGTCCGCCGGCAAGGCGCCGGCCAAGGCCACTGCCAAGACGCGCAAGGCGCTCGCCGCCACCGCGCAGGCCGCGCCAGTGCGCGTGGCGTTGCAGCGCAACCTCGTGCAATCCGCCGAGGCGGTGACCATGAACAAGGAACTCGGCGTCCCCAGCTTCGTCTGGGCCAACCCGCAGTTGCCGGCGGCGCGCGTCAGCGCGGTGAAGCCTGAACTGCAGGCGCGTGTCGCCGCCGAGTCCTACGTGCGCAAGTTCGCGCCGATGTACGGCCTCGACCGCAAGACGCTGTCCGGCGCTGAACTCAAGAACGTGCACGACACCGGCAAGGGCGTGATCATCGCCAAGTACCGCCAGCGCGTGAACGGCATCGAAGTGTTCGCGCAGGAACTCAACGTAGCCATGAAGCGCGACATGAGTCTGGTCTCGCTGTCGGGCAGCCTGTCGCCGCGCGCGGCGGGCAAGGAAAAGCTGGACCGCGCGCAGGCGCGCGCCGGCGTCGCCAAGCTCAACGCCAATGCGGAGTTCTCGCTGAGCGCCGAAAAGGCGATCGGCATTGCCTTCGCCGACATGGGCGGCAAGTTGTCCGGCCAGTTGCATGCGGGCGCCAACCAGGGCGACTACCGCGTCTATCCGGCCGTGGAGTCGGCGGGCGATTACGTGCTGACCGATTCGATCCGCACCAAGCCGGTCTATTTCGACCTGCGCAGCAGCCTGGAGCCGGCGTACTACGTCGAAATCAGTGCGGGTGAGCGTGGCGGTTCTAACTCGGA
>JANRIF010000107.1:0-2312 GCA_033765245.1 Lysobacteraceae bacterium | reverse complement strand
CCGGTGGGCAACAACTGCACCTCGCCCGGCGCCAGCGTCAGCGCCGCGGGCGGCATCGCGCGCAGGTCGATGCCGGCGGCGGCTTCGGTGGCGTAGGCGGGCAGCGCGAACTCGCCAGTGAGGCGCGGGTCCAGGACGCGCAGATCGATCGACCGGCTCACGCCGCCGCCCGCCGCTGCACGATCAACCCCATCAGTTGCGCCGCCACCTCGCACTTGCCATCGGGCCCGAGGGTCTGCTCGCCGTCGGCCCAAAATACGCGCAACGTGTTGCGGTCGCATTCGAAGCCGCCCTCGCCGGTGCCCACCTGGTTGGCGGCCACCATGTCCAGGCGCTTTCGCACCAGCTTGTCGCGCGCGTAGTGCTCCAGATCGTGGGTCTCGGCCGCGAAGCCGACCACGAACGGACGCTCCGGCCGCGCTGCCACCGCCGCCAGGATGTCGGTGGTGCGCGCCAGCGCGATCGCCATCTCGGCCTGCGTCTTCTTGATCTTCTGGCACGCCACCGCGGCCGGCGTGTAGTCGGCCACCGCGGCCGCGCCGATGTAGATGTGCTGGCCCGGCAGTTGCGCCATCACCGCGTCGTGCATTTGCGCGGCGCTGCGCACGTCGATGCGCCGCGCCACGCCGACCGGGGTGGCGAGGTGCACCGGCCCCGCCACCAGGGTGACCTCGGCGCCCAGTGCGGCCGCAGCGGCAGCCACCGCAAAGCCCATCTTGCCGGAGCTGCGATTGCCGATGAAACGCACTGGATCAATGTCCTCGAAGGTGGGGCCCGCGGTAATCAGCACGCGCTGCCCATGCATCGGGCCCGGCGTCACGGTGGCGGCCAGCGCCTCGACCAGCGCCTGCGGTTCCAGCAGTCGGCCCGGCCCGTTCTCGCCGCACGCCTGATCGCCACAGCCGGGGCCGAACACCAACGCCCCGCGCGCGCGCAGCAGCGCCAGGTTGGCCTGGGTGGCCGGATGCGCCCACATCTGCTGGTTCATCGCCGGCGCCACCGCAAGCGGCGCGGCGGTGGCCAGCACCAGCGTGCTCAGCAAGTCGTCGGCATGACCGTGCGCCAACCGCGCCAACGTATCGGCGGTGGCGGGCGCGATCAGCACGCGGCTGGCCCAGCGCGCCAGCTCGATGTGCCCCATTGCCGCCTCGGCGCCTTCATCCCACAACGAATCGCGCACCGGGTTCCCTGACAGCGCCTGCAACGTGAGCGGGGTGATGAAGCGCTTGGCGCCCTCGGTCATCACCACCCGCACCTGCGCCCCGGCATCGCGCAGACGACGCACCAATTCGGCCGCCTTGTAGGCGGCAATGCCGCCACTGACCCCGAGCAACACCCGCTCACCACGCAAAGACACGTCAGAAAGCAAGGACACGTCAGAAAACTCCTACCCGGCAGACCGGCATTAGCTTACCCGATGCGGGGCGCCGACCCGATGCCGCCGCGCGCCGGGCGCGAGCATGCTGGCGCCATGAGCATCCGACATTGGCCAGAACACGAACGCCCGCGCGAGCGCCTCCTGCGCGCCGGCGCGCACCAACTCTCCGACGCCGAGCTGCTGGCAATCTTCATTGGCACCGGCGGCCGTGGCGTCGACGCGGTGGCGCGTGGGCGCGCCCTGCTGAGCCGATTTGGCTCGTTGCGGACGCTGCTGGAGCAGCCACCGCAGCGCCTCGCCGCCGAACCGGGGCTGGGCCCGGCCATCGTCAGCCGCCTGAAAGCGGCGCTGGAGCTGGGCACCCGCCATCTCGCCGCCGATCTCGAACGCGGCGTCACGCTCACCGAACCGGCGCGCGCAGGCGAGTACTTCTCGCGGCGCCTGCGCGGCCTGCCGCACGAAGTGTTCGCCTGCCTGTTCCTCGACACCCGTCATCGCGCGCTCGCCTTCGAGGAACTGTTTCACGGCACCCTGGACGCCGCCGAGGTGCACCCGCGCGAAGTGGTGCGACGGGCGCTGGCACACAATGCTGCCGCCATCATCCTCGGCCACAACCACCCCAGCGGCGTGGCCGAACCCAGCCCGGCCGACCGCACCATCACCGAGCGCCTGCGCGATGCGCTGGGGCTGGTGGGCGTGCGCGTGCTCGATCATTTCGTGATCGGCGACGGCGCGCCGTGCTCGTTGGCGGAGCGCGGGTGGTTGTAGCCGCGCTACCTTGCGGTCGCCTCAGTGCTTGAACATCACATGCCGCACCGCGGTGTAGTCCTCCAGCCCGTACATCGACAGGTCCTTGCCGTAGCCGGAATGCTTCAGGCCGCCGTGCGGCATTTCGTTGACCAGCATGAAGTGGGTATTGACCCAGGTGCAGCCG
>JANRIF010000078.1:0-3662 GCA_033765245.1 Lysobacteraceae bacterium | reverse complement strand
GCGGCGTCACGGTCGCCGGCGAGCGGTCTCCCATCACTGGTGCCTCGCGTCGCCAGCCGCGGCATGTGCCGCGCGTAACGCAATTTTCATGAATACGTATGCAGGCGGCTGTTCGCGTTGGGGGTGCGGCCATACCATGGCCCTCGCTAAGAGATGGCGGCTCGCGTCGCAAATCCGATGCGCCGGTACGCAACCCCGATACGCGTGGTGCGGCTGGCAACAATCTTGCAGCACTCCTGGGAGGGGGCAACGATGTTGGTACTCAAGCGTAATAGATTGTTTCTGGCGCTGGCTTCGGCCGGGCTGTGTGTAAGTGTTGGCGCCTTCGCCGCGCCCGCCCCGCAGGCGGATGCGCAGAGTGGCGACGTCGCGCAGGCGGACGACGCCGCGGCGGCGGAGCAGAAGCAGCGGGACGACGACAAGAACGCGACGCGGCTGGACATGGTGGAGGTTCGCGGCTTCCGGCAGTCGGTCGAGACCGCGATCGCGGAAAAACGCGACAACAGCTCGATCGTCGAGGTGATCTCGGCGGAAGACATCGGCAAGCTGCCCGACGTCAGCATCGGCGAAGCGTTGGCGCGTCTGCCTGGCCTGACCGCGCAGCGCGTCGATGGTCGTGCCCAGGTGATCTCGATTCGCGGCCTCGGCCCCGACTTCAGCACCTCGCTGCTCAACGGTCGCGAGCAGGTCACCACTGGCGACAACCGCGGCATCGAATTCGATCAGTACCCGGCCGAGTTGCTCGGCGGCGTGGTGGTCTACAAGACCCCGGATTCCACCATCATCGGCCAGGGCCTGGCCGGCACCGTCGATCTGCGCACCATCCGCCCGCTGGCGCATGGCAAGCAGACCGCGGCGTTCAACGCGCGCTATGAAGTCAATGACGATGGCGCGCTGAACTCGGATGCTTCGAACAAAGGGCACCGCATCACTGGCATGTACATCGACCAGTTCGCCGACGACACCATCGGCGTCACCCTGGGCGTCTCCTCCCAGTCCACGCCGCTGCAAAGCGAGCGTTTCAATGCCTGGGGCTTCCCGGACATCGGCGGCGGCACCCGAGTGATCGGCGGTGCCAAGCCGTTCGTCGGCTCGAACGACCTGAACCGCTTCGGCCTGATCGGCACCATCGAGTACAAGCCCAATGACAACTTCCACAGTACCCTGGATCTGAGCTACACCGACTTCAACGAGACCCAGTTGATCCGTGGCATCGAGTTCCCGCTGTTCTGGTCGAACGCGCAGTTGCGTCCGGGCTTCACCACCACGGATGGCTTGGTGACCGAGGGCGTGTTCGACAACGTGCGCGGCGTGATGCGCAATGACCGCAACGAGCGCAACGCGCAGTTGTTCACCTTCGGCTGGAACAACCGCTACGAATTCGGCAACGGTTGGGGTGTCGAGAACGACATCAGCTACTCGCGTTCCGAGCGCAGCGACGAAAACGTCGAAACCTATCTCGGCACCGGCCCGGGCAGCAACAACGGTCTGGCCGACTCGCTCGGCTTCCGCGTGTCCAGCGGCGGCCAGTTCATCTTCAATCCGTCCATCGACTACGGTAACCCGGCGTTGTTCGGCATCACCGACCCGCAGGGTTGGGGCGGTGGCGCGGGCCTGACCCAGGCAGGCTTCATCAATGCGCCGGATACTGAGGATCAACTGGCCCACGTCAAGTTCATGGTCGATCGCTCGTTCATGGAAGGCGCGATCGCCAAGGTCACCGTCGGCGTCGACTTCAGCCGCCGCGACAAGGATCGTCAGATCCGCCAGCAGTTCCTGACCCCGGTCAACGGCGTCGACAACACCAACGGCTTCACTGCCATTCCGCTTGAGCTGCTGCTTTCGAACTCCGCCGATCTGAGCTTCATCGGCATTCCGGGTCACCTGTCGATCCGTCCATTGGATCTGATCAATCAGGGCTTCCTGGTTCGCGTCGATACCGCATTGTCGTCCTTCAACATTCCGCAGGACTGGAAGGTGCGCGAGGACGTCGCGCTCGGCTTCGTGCGCGCCGACATCGACACCCAGATGGGCGGTGTTGCGGTGAGCGGTAACTTTGGCGTGCAGGCGGTCTACACCGATCAGACTTCAGGCGGTTTCCGCGCCGCTGCACCACCGCCGGGCAGCCCGGGCGTCAACAACCCGAACTTCGTCGAGTCGCGTGATGGCGACAAGTATTGGCGCCTGCTGCCGAGCTTGAACCTGACCTTCGATTTCGACAACGATCTCAAGGCGCGCTTCGGCGCTGGCCGCACCATGGCCCGTGCGCGCATGGATCAGTTGAATGCGGGCCTGTCGTTGAACGTGAACCGCACCCAGCTCACCTCGACCGATCCGAACCGTTCGGCGTTCAGCTCCTCTGGCGGTAATGCCAATCTCAAGCCGTACATGTCGACCAACCTCGACCTGTCGGTCGAGCAGTACTTCGCCGACGGCAAGGGCTATGTGGCGCTGGCCGGCTTCTACAAGGATCTGGAGGATTACGTCAATCCAACATCGGCTCGGCTGGTTGATTTCGCGCAGTTCGTCGACGAGTTCCTGAGCCCCGAAGAGCGGGCCATGCTCGGCACCACGCAGGGCATCGCGTCCGGCCCCACCAACAGCGGCAGCGGCTGGATCGCTGGTGGCGAGGCCACTCTCTCGGTGCCGTTCGATCTGCTGACGCCGATGCTGGATGGCTTTGGCCTGATCAGCAGCGTCACCTACACCGACAGCAGCGTGAAGCTGGCGCCGGGCGAGGCCGCGATCACAGTGCCGGGTCTGTCGGAGTGGGTGATCAACAACACGTTCTACTATGAAAAGAGCGGGTTCTCGGCGCGCTTGGGCCATCGGTATCGCGACAGCTTCCTGTCGGAGATCTTCGGTCTCAGCGCCACCCGCGTGACTCGCGAGGCCAAGAGCGAGAGCGTGCTGGACGCGCAGGTCAGCTACGAGTTGCAGTCCGGTTCGATGAAGGGTCTGACCTTCCTCGCGCAGGCCAACAACCTCACCGACGAACCCTTCACCACCTTCGAACAGGGTGATGGCCGTTTCGTGATCGATCGCCAGAAGTTCGGCGTGAGCTTCCTGTTCGGTGTGTCTTACCGCTTCTGATTTTCGCTGCATGCGGGTAATCCCCGTCAGCCCCGGCCGTCGCGACCCGACGGCCGGGGCTTCTTGTTTGTGGCGCACGCGCTTGTGCGGCGCGAACGCGGTGCGCCAACATGGCATGGTTGGGTGATCGATGGATGAGGGCAAGGCATGAGCGGGACGGAAGTTCGCAGCATCGTCATCGTTGGCGGTGGCACGGCCGGTTGGCTCGCCGCCAGCACGCTGGTCAAGGCGCTCGGGTCGCGGGTCGCGATTCGTCTGATCGAGTCCGAGGAAATCGGCATCGTCGGCGTCGGCGAAGCCACCATTCCGCAGATACGGCTCGTCAATACCTTCCTTGGGTTGGACGAAGACGAGGTGTTGCGCGCCTCGCAGGGCACCATCAAGCTCGGCATCCAGTTCAACGACTGGTTGCGACCCGGACACTCCTATCTGCATGCCTTCGGCGAGATCGGTATGAGTCTCGGCCCGCTCGCCTTCCAGCATTACTGGCTGCGCCATCGCGCGGCCGGCGCCAATCCGGACCTGTGGGCGTATTCGCTCAACGCCGAAGCCGCGCGCAGCAATCGCTT
>JANRIF010000161.1:0-6635 GCA_033765245.1 Lysobacteraceae bacterium | reverse complement strand
CGTCGTGCGCGGGGGCGCATTGGAAGCGCCGATCCGCAACCCGTAAACTCTCCCGCACATACACGCCACCGGGAGCGGCGATGAAGACAGGGATTCGTTGCATCGCACTGGCGGCGTTGCTTGTCGCCGTTCCGGCATTCGCGCAGGTGGACATCGATGCGTTCCTGCGCAAGGACCGCATTGGCAGCATCAAGCTGTCGCCGACCGGCGAGTACTACGCCGCCACCATCCCACTCGCGGATCGCACCGTGCTGGTGGTCATGCGACGCAAGGACAAGGCGCTCACCGCCAAGGTGCAGGGCCAGGAGAACAGCGCGATCGCGGGGTTCTGGTGGGTCGACGACGAGCGTGTGCTGGTTGCCATGGCAAAGAAGTTCGGCGCGCTCGATGAGCCGCTGCGCACCGGCGAACTGCATGCGATCAACGCCGACGGCAGCGCCGGCAAAATGCTGATCGGCCACGATGTCGACCGTTACCTCAAAGGCGAACCGTTTCGCGCGGCATATCTGGTGGACACCTTGCCCAAGGATCCGCGCAACGTGCTGATCGCCACTTCGACCTACTCCGCCAACCCCAACACGCAGATCGAGCGCCTCAACCTCTACACCGGACGTCGCAACGTGATTGCGCACGCGCCAATCGGAGGCGCGGGTTTCGAGGTCGATGGCAACGGCCAGATCCGCTTTGCCCAAGGCTCCGACAACGAGAACTTCAGCAAGCTCTACTACCGCGACGACAACGAGGCGCAGTGGCGTGTGCTCAACGACGAAGCGCAAAGCAAGCGGGTGGAGACGCCGCTCGGGTTCTCCGCCGATGGCGCCACCGTCTGGCTGCAGGTCGAATCGCCGCAAGGTCCCGATGCCGTGGTGGCACTGGACGTCGCCAGCGGCGAGCGGCGCGAAGTGCTGCGCGACGAGCAGGTCGACCCCTACGAAATCATCTACGGCCCGGACGACCATATCCCGGTCGGCGCGTGGTACATGAAGGATCGCCTTTACAGCCGCTTCTTCGACGAGCAATCGCCACTGGCCCTGCGCTACCGCATGCTGGAGCGCGCCTTCGCGAACGCGGCGGTGTCGATCACCTCCAGTACGCGCGACGACCGGCTGAATCTGATCAGGGTGTGGAGCGATCGCAATCCCGGCGACTACTACCTGTTCGACACGCAGACCCGCAAGGCCGACCAGGTGTTTGCCCGCGCCGAATGGCTGGACCCGGCGAAGATGGCGGCGTCGCGCGCGATCGAGCTGGCGGCACGTGACGGCCTGCCGATGCACGGCTACCTTACGCTGCCGCCCGACGCACCGGAGCAGAAATTGCCGCTGCTGGTTGTGCCGCACGGCGGGCCGTTCGGCATCTTCGACACCTGGGGTTTCGACCCCGAGGTGCAGTTGCTGGCCAAGGCCGGCTACGCGGTGCTGCAACTGAACTATCGTGGCTCCGGCAACTATGGCCGCGCGTTCCAACAGGCCGGCGCCAGGGAGTGGGGCGGTCGCATGCAGGACGACCTCACCGATGCCACCCGCTGGGCGATCGATCAGGGCATCGCAGATCCCGACCGCATCTGCATCTACGGCGCCAGCTACGGCGGCTACGCCGCATTGATGGGCGTGGCCAAGGAACCCACCCTCTACCGCTGCGCGGTGGGCTACGTGGGCGTCTACGACCTGCCGATGATGCACGAGGACAAGGCCGATATGGCGCGCTGGGTCGAGAACTGGGCCGACGGCTGGCTGGGCGACCCGGCGACGCTGGCGGCGCACTCGCCCAATCGCCTGGCCGCGCAAATCAAAGCACCGGTGTTGCTGGCCGCCGGCGGCGAGGACGAGACCGCACCGATCAAGCACAGCAAGATGATGGAGAAAGCGCTGCGCGAAGCCGGTGTCCCCGTCGAAACCCTGTACTACGACACCGAAGGCCACGGCTTCTATAGCGAACCGCATCGACGCGAGTTCTACACCCGTTTGCTGGATTTCCTGAGCCGCCACATCGGCGGCGCCAAGGCGTTGCCTGCTGCTGCGCCCGGCAAGCCCGACTAGTTCGCATTTCTCACGCCGATCCGTAGCGAGGGCGCCGAGACGCCGACCCGGCGCGCCGCAGACAGACCCCCGCCACGGCGCTTTGCAGGCCGCATGCGCTCACCCATAATGCCGGCTCCCGCACCCGGCATGGCGCGCGGCGGGCCATTGCGTGGCACGATGTCGCGGGGGCGGGCAGGGGGAGAGCCGGAAGCAGCAATGAGCGCGTTCACGCAACGTATGACGGTGGCCGCAAGCGGGCCAGCCTTGGCGCGCGCCGGGGTGGCGCTGCTGGCGGCGCTGTGTCTGGTGCTGGCGGTGCGTCTTGTGCTGTTGCTGCTGGGCGGCCCGACCCTGCCGGCGCCAAGCGCCGGCGGCGTTACGGGCACGTTGCCGCGCACCACCACCACGCCGCTGGCCAGTTGGCATTTGTTCGGCAATCCGCCCGATACGCAACCCGAACTCGCGCGCAGTACGTTGGCGCTGACCTTGCGCGGCACCTTCGCGTCCGCCGATCCAGCCAACGGCCTCGCCTTCATCGCGGATGCCGATGGTCGCGAGCGCTCGTATCAGGTGGGCGATACCCTGCCCGGCGACGCGCTGCTCGAATCGGTGTTCGCCGATTACGTGATCGTGCGCAACGGCGGCCAGCGCGAGCGCCTGGGCTTGCCGGGTGCCGCGGCGCCGACGCCAGCAACTGGCGCGGCGCCCGCCACGACCCGTTCCGCGCCGCAAGCCGGCGATCCCAGCGGCGGCTACCTGCGCGGTATTCCCGCGTTCGGCGCTCCCGATCTCGCTACTGCGCGCGGCGCGTTGGCGCCGGATCTGGCGGCGCTGGTGCAGACCGCCAACCTGCTGCCGGTATCGGAAAACGGCCGTCTGATCGGAGTGCGCATCCGTGTGCCCGATCCGGCGCTGCTCGAACGCTTCGGCCTGGGCGTCGACGACGTCGTCACCGCAGTCAACGGCATTCCGATCGATGGCCCGGAGCGTCGCGCGGCACTGGAAGCATCGCTGCGCAGCGGCAGCGTGGTCACCCTCACGGTCCGCCGCGGCGGCGCCGAGCGTCAGCTCAGCCTTGGTCTCTAGCCTGGAATCCCTTTCATGATCCGTTTGCGCCAGCTCGCCCTCGCCGCCCTGCTCGCCGCTGCCCTGCCGGCTGCTGCCCAGACCATCACGCCGTTCGTGCCGGCGGCGCTGCCCGGCAACGAAACGCCGCCCGCACCCGCGAAAACGCAGCCGGCAGCCGCTGGCGAGGCCAGCGACGCGATCGATCGCCACACCCTCAACCTCAAGGGTGCCGATATCAACGTGCTGATCCAGACCGTCAGCGAAATCACCGGGCGCAGCTTCATCGTCGATCCGCGGGTGGAAGGCAAGGTCACCGTGGTCTCGGCGCGGCCGATGTCGCCCGAGCAGGTCTGGAACACCTTCGAATCGGTGCTGCGGGTGAACGGTTTCGCGGTGGTCGCCAGCGGCGGCATGTACAAGGTGGTGCCGGAAGGACTGGCCGCGGCCGACGGTGGCGTCGGCATGCGCGGCGACAGTCCGGACAGCGTGGTGACGCGGGTGATCGCTGTACGTCAGGTGCCGGCCGCCGAACTGGTGGCGCTGCTGCGGCCGCTGGTACCCGCAAGCGCGCAACTGGCGGCGCAGGGCAACAGCCTGGTGATCACCGACCGTGCCGGCAACGTCGAGCGCCTGGAGCGCCTGATCGCGCGTATCGACACCCCCGCCAACACCGGCGTGGAAGTGCTGCAACTGCGCCACGCCAACGCCTCCGAAGTGGTGCGCACGCTGGCGCAACTGGAGCCGCAGGCAGTGGCCGGTGCACCGGGCGGCAACGTGGTGGCCGATGCCCGCACCAATTCGGTACTGCTGTCGGGCGACCCGGCCAGCCGGCTGCGCCTGCGCACCCTGGTGGCGCATCTGGACACGCCGCTCAGCGAGGGCGACGCCACCCAGGTGGTGTACCTCAAGTACGCCAAGGCCGCCGACCTGGTGCCGGTGCTGGAGCAGGTCGCCAACACCCTCACCGGCACCGCCCGCAAGAACGAGGGCGTGCATCCGGTCAGCATCCAGGTGCACGAGGAAACCAACGCGCTGGTCATCACCGCCGCGCCCACCGTGTTCCGCGAACTCTCGACCGTGGTGCAACAACTCGATATCCGCCGCGCCCAGGTGATGGTGGAAGCGGTGATCGCCGAAGTCTCGGACGATCTGGCGGATGAACTCGGCGTGCAATTCCAGTCCACCAGTCTCGACAACCGCGCCGATGGCAGCGTCGGCACCGGCCTGATCGGCGGCACCAACCTGCCGATCGGCGCCTCGGGCGGCATCCTCGCCGCTGCACAGAACCCTCTCACCGTGGGCTCCGGGCTCAATCTGGGCTTCGTGCGCGGCACCGTGAAACTGCCGATCGGCGAGAACGGCGAGATGGTGGACGTGCTGCAACTGGGCGCATTGATCCGCGCCCTGCGCGGCGACTCGCGCGCCAACATCCTGTCTCAGCCCAGCATCATCACGCTCGACCACCACGAGGCCGAGTTCAAGGTGGCGCAGGAAGTCCCGTTCATCACCGGCCAGTTCACCAACACCGGCGCCGGCGGCAGCACCCAGCCGCAAAACCCGTTCCAGACCATCGACCGCCGCGACGTCGGCCTGATCCTCAAGGTCACCCCACACGTCAACGAAGGCACTGCGGTACGGCTCGACATCACCCAGGAAGTGTCCTCGCTGCTGCCGCAAGTACAGGGCGCGGCCGACCTGATCACCAACAAGCGCGAAATCCGCACCTCGGTGATGATTCCCGACGGCGGCCTGCTGGTGCTGGGCGGCCTGACCTCGCAGGAAGTCGGCGAGAGCGTGCAGGGCGTACCCGGCCTCTCGCGCATCCCGCTGCTGGGCAACCTGTTCAAGACCCGCAAGACCACCCGCAGCAAGCGCACCCTGATGGTGTTCCTGCGGCCCTACATCCTGCGCGATGAGGCCGCCGAAGCGGCGCTCACCAACGAGAAGTACAACTACCTGCGCGACGAGCAACTCAAGATGCGCGAGCGCTACGACGGCAAGATCCGCGGCGGCGATCTGCCCGCCGTACCCGCCAACTCCAACGACCTGTTCGCGCGGCCGCCGGCGGCACCGGACATGACTCCCGCCGCGCCCGCCGCCGAGACCCCGCCGAATGGCTGAAGCGCGCCCGCCGCGGCCGTCGTACGGCTTTGCCCGTCGCCACGGGGCCACCGTGGTGGGCTGGGATGGCGAGCACGCGCTGATTGCGCATCGCCCCGGCGTGACGCCCGAAGTACTGGCGGAACTGCGCCGCCACTGCGGCGCGCCGCTGCGTTTGCAGGCGCATGGCGACGCCGAATTCGAGGCGCTGCTGCGCAACCTCTACGGCGAGGGCGACCAGGCCGATGCCATGGCCGCCGACTTCTCCGGCGGCGACAACGACCTCGCCGCGCTCGCCGATGCCCTGCCCGAACCGCAGGACCTGCTGGAAAGCGACGACGACGCCCCGATCATCCGCCTGATCAACGCCCTGCTCACCGAAGCGGTGAAACAGCGCGCCTCCGACATCCACATCGAACCCTTCGAGACCCGGCTGGTGGTGCGCTTTCGCATCGACGGCGTACTGCGCGAAGTGCTCAATCCCAACAAGGTGCTGGCGCCGGCCGTGGTCAGCCGCATCAAGGTGATGGCGCGGCTGGACATCGCCGAAAAGCGCCTGCCGCAAGACGGCCGCATCTCATTGCGCGTGGCCGGACGCCCGGTCGACGTGCGCGTCAGCACCATCCCGGTCGGCGCCGGCGAGCGCGTGGTGCTGCGCCTGCTCGACAAACAAGCCGGCCGCCTCGACCTCGAACACCTCGGCGTACCGACGCCGCTGCTGGGCCCGCTCGACAGCCTGCTGCATCGCCCGCACGGCATCGTGCTGGTCACCGGCCCCACCGGCTCGGGCAAGACCACCACCCTGTATGCCGGCCTCACCCGCCTCAACGACAGCAGCCGCAACATCCTCACCGTCGAAGACCCGATCGAGTACTACCTCGACGGCATCGGCCAGACCCAGGTCAACACCAAGGTCGACATGAGCTTCGCGCGCGGCCTGCGCGCGATCCTGCGCCAGGACCCAGACGTGGTGATGGTGGGCGAAATCCGCGACCTCGAAACCGCGCAGATTGCGGTGCAGGCCAGCCTCACCGGCCACCTGGTGCTGTCCACCCTGCACACCAACTCCGCGATCGGCGCCATCACCCGCCTGCGCGACATGGGCATCGAACCGTTCCTGCTCGCCTCCTCGCTGATCGGCGTGCTGGCGCAGCGCCTGGTGCGCGTGCTCGACCCCGCGCAAAGCGAAACCTACGAACCCAGTGCCGCCGAATGCCGCGCCCTCGGCCACGACTGGCAACCCGGCCTGCGCTTCGCCCGCCCGCGCCCCGACGCCGGCCGCAGCGCCGGCTACAGCGGCCGCACCGGCCTGTACGAACTGATCGCCATCGACGACACCCTGCGCCGCCTGATCCACGAAGGCGCCAGCGAACGCGAACTCCTGCAACACGCCCGCCAACGCAGCCCATCGCTCGCCGACGACGGCTGGAACAAGGTTTGCGCGCG
>JANRIF010000049.1:0-7714 GCA_033765245.1 Lysobacteraceae bacterium | reverse complement strand
TGCCGATCTGGCGCAACGCTATCTCGCCAGTCTGCGCACTCGCGCGCGTGGTCGGCCGTTCCTGACCGAAAAGCTGCCATCGAACTTTCTCAACATCGGTCTGATCGCCAAAGCGCTGCCGCAAGCGCGCTTCCTGCACATGGTGCGTGATCCGATGGACACGTGTTTCTCCAACCTGCGCACGCTGTTTACTCACGCCTGCGGCTATTCGTACGACCAGATCGAGATGGCGGAGTATTTTCTGGGCTACCGCAGCTTGATGGCACACTGGCACCGGGTGTTACCCGGGCGGGTGCTGGACGTGGATTACGCCCGGCTGGTTGCTGACCCGGAGACGGTGGCGCGGGAGGTGTTCGACCACTGCGGTCTCGCGTTCGAACATGAAGCACTGGACATCGATCGCAATGCGTCCTCGGTGGCCACCGCCAGCACGGCGCAGGTGCGTGGCGGCATTCGCCGCGACCACAAGGCGGCCTGGAAACCGTACGAGCGTCAGTTGCAACCGCTGATCGCGCGGCTCGCAGTGGCGCAATAACGCGCCCAACCGGCGCGGCGCGTTCCGCTCGAATCGCACGGATCGGCTGCCGGGCGGAGTGATCCGGACGCGTTGCGTTGTGCGCGCAGCCGTTGGCAGCGCGAGCATTGTGGCTTACCGTAGCAGTTCCCCCGCGTAGGCAACGGCGATACGGTGCCGCGCGTGGGCGAGCCCCGCGGAGTGTTCAGCCTGTGACGATCGAAACCGACCCCGCCGCCAACGCCAGTTCCACTTCCGCACGGTATGCGCGGGGCAGGACTCGCATCGCCAACGGCGAGATCGAGTCCGGCCTGGACGATCTGCGGCATGCCGCAGATGGTGGTCATGTAGATGCGGGTGTCGAAGCGGCGCGCGTGTTGATGTACCTGTATTCCGCGGAGCCGCAACTGGCCGAAGCCGTTGCGCGCCTGGAGGGGGCGGAGCGCGCCGGTCATCGGGTCGCGCCCTACCTGCTGGCGTTGCTCGCACTGGGCGGCACCGGCATGACGCGCGATTTTGTGCAGATCAACCAGCGCCTGCATGCCAGCGCCGAGCGCGGGCATCCACAGGCGCTTCGCGCGGTGGCGTTGATGCTCGGTGGCAATCCCGATCCGCGCGCCCAGGAGGTGGCCCTGCAATTGTTCGTGCAGGCGGCGGAGGCCGGCGACGTGGTCAGCGCCCGCCTGCTGGTGGAGCGTTGGTGCCGCGGCGAAGGCTGTGTCGCCGACCCCGCAGCGGCTCAGGCACTGCAGCGGCAATTGCGAGACGCTGGCGTGGGAACGCTGCCGGCGACCGCGGCACTTGCGCTGCCCGCCAGCTTCGATTCCAGCGCGCTGCCGCAGTTGTCGACCGCGGCAGCGCTGTTCGTGCCGGCGGCGGAGATGCTCAACGCCAGCCCGCGCGTGGCGCGGGTGGACGGCTTGTTCAGCGCCGAGGACTGCCGCTTCGTGATCGCCATGGCCGAGCCGCACCTGCGCCGTTCGCAGGTGCTCGATCCGAGTTTGGGCATCGGCAGCGAACATGCGGTCCGCAACAGCAGCGATGCCTCGTTCGACCCGTTGCTGGAGGATTTCTATCTGCGCCTGCTGCAATTGCGCATGGCGGCCGCGGCGGGTTGTGAGCTGGTGCAGGGCGAGCAACTGATCGTACTGCGTTACCAGCCGGGCGAGCGTTATCTGCCGCATCGCGATTATTTTTCGCCCAGCGCGTTGGCGGCGCATCGCCCCGACGCCGGGCAGCGCATGGTCACCGTCTGCGTCTATCTCAACCCAGTGTCCGCCGGCGGCGGTACCGACTTCCCGGAGCTTGGGATTCGCGTCGATCCGCGCCCCGGCGCGGCGCTGATATTCGACAATCTCGACGCCGCCGGGGCGCCCGATCCGGCCAGCCTGCATGCCGGGCTGGCGGTCGAGGCGGGCGAGAAATGGCTTGCGACCTTGTGGTTCCGGCAAGGCCGTTACCGGATGTTCTGAACAGCACAGGTACCCGCATGGAAACCCACATCTATCCCGCCTTCGCCGTGCCGCTTGCCGAGGTCATGCATCCGTTCGCCGAGCGCGCCAACCGCGAGTTGAAGGCGTTGCTGCTGGCGCGCGAGGCGGAGGGCGACCGCTACCGCAACCCGTCGCCTTCGCTCAAGCAGCAGGCGGGGGTGTTCGAGAGTCGCCTCGATCTGTTGTCCTGGCCCGAGCCCTGCATCCGCGATCTGGAGGCGTTCATCGTGAGCTCGCTGGGCAACGCCATCGGCAAGCTCAATCGCTACACGCCCGAGCAGTTGCAGAAAATCGAGATCATGTCGCACACGTGGTATCACGTCACCCGCCACGGCGGCTTCACCATCACCCACACCCACCCGATGGCGAGTTGGTCCGGGGTGTATTGCGTCTGCCCCGGCGAAACGCCAGAGGAGTACCCGGAGTCGGGCGTGCTGCGCTTCCACAATCCGCATCAGTACAGCAACATGTTCCTCGACCCGGGCAATCTGAAATTGATTGCGCCGTACCACCACGGTTTCTGGAACATCAAGTTAAAGCCGGGCCAGTTGATCCTGTTCCCGTCCTGGGTGCCACACGAGGTGATGCCGTTCTATGGCCGCGATGAACGCATCACCATCGCGTTCAACTCGTGGTTCAAGATGCAGGAGTAGAGGCCGGTGCCGGAACGCGCCAACGCAGCAACCGATCTGTCCGATCCGACGTGTTTTCCGGTGGCTTACGATCCGCAGCGCGGCACCATCGCGTTGCAGCGCATCGATCTGGATGCGATCGGGCGCGCCAGTTTTCTCGATGGCCGCACGCCGCTCTCGTCGGAGCCGGTGTGGTCGCTGCCGGTGGTCGATTGCCCTCCCGCCCGACATGCGCCCGCATTGCTGTTCCATACCGCGTTTTGCGGATCGACGTTGCTCGCTCGCGCGCTGCACGCACCGCCGGCCGCGGTGTCGTTGAAGGAGCCTGGCGTGATGCTCGCCATCGCCATGGCCACGCTGCAACCGGACCGGCATCCCCTCGCGTCCACCGAAAGCGCGGCGCGCGCGATCCTGGGGTTGTTGGCGCGCCCCTGGCAGCCCGATGGCCGGGTGTTGGTCAAGCCGACCAATCAGGTCAACCGCATCGTGCCCATGCTGTTGCAGGCATCGCCGGGGTCGCGGGCGCTGCTGCTGTACTCGTCGCTGGAACAGTTCCTGCTGTCGTGCTGCAAGAAGCTGCCGGCGGCGGAAACCCTGGTGCGCTGGATGGCGCAGGCGCTGCTGCCCGGCACCCAACTGGCGCAGCGGCTGGGCGTCCCGATGTCGCATCCGTTCAATCTGGTGGAGGCGGCGGTGTTGACGTGGTACGCGCAAATGGAAATTTACGCCACGGCGCTGGCGCAAGACGCTGACGATCGTCTGCGCAGCCTCGACATCGACGTGATGCTGGCCGAGCCGCAGGCGGCGGTTGCCGCAGCCGCCGACTGGTTGCAACTTCCGGGTGCGCACGAGGGGTTGGAGGCGCGCGTGGCGGCGACCTTCTCGCGCAACGCCAAATCGCAGGAGCGCGCGTTCGATGCAGGCCAGCGCGACACCGAGAACGCGCTCGTTCGCGAGCACTTCGGCCCGCTGGTGCGGCAGGCGTTGCAGTGGGCGGACGACGCCATCGCGCCGGCCGCGACGTTGCCTTCGCGCTGGCAGCCGTTGCTGCGGTGATGCGCTCAGAGCTTGAAAAAAAATTGCCCGCCTGCTGCGACCGTCGGCAAACGCCTCCAGCGGCGTTGCGTTACGCGAAAACTTCGGTCATTTGGTTCACCAAACTCCCTTGTTTTCACGTAGCGCGCCTTGCCGGAGACGCTTGCCGGCGGTCTCGCGACGGCGTTCAATTTTTTCTCAAGCTCTCAGTGCAACAACACCAGCGTTGCCAAGCCGAGGAAGCTGAAGAACCCCATCACGTCGGTGACGGTGGTGAGGAAGATGCTGCTGGATATGGCGGGGTCGAAGCCCAAGCGCTTGAGCGTGAGCGGCACCATCACCCCGGCTACCGCCGAGGCGAGCAGGTTGATGGTCATCGCGGCGGTCAACACCAGCGATAGCGCAAGGCTGCCGAACCACCACCACACGATCAGCCCCAGGAAGGTGCCCAGCGCCACACCGTTGAGCAGGCTCACCCGCAGTTCCTTCCACAGCAGGGTGCGCACGTTGGTGGCGCCGACCTGACCCAGCGCGAGGCCGCGCACCATCAGCGCCAGCACCTGGGTGCCGGCGTTGCCGCCCATGCCGGCGACGATCGGCATCAGCACCGCCAGCGCGGTGAGTTGCTCGATGGTGGCCTCGAAACGGCCGACCACGCTGGCCGCCAGGAATGCGGTGCCGAGATTGATGCCCAGCCACAGCAGACGGCGCCGGGTGGCGCGCCAGACCGGACTGAACAGGTCCTCGTCCTCGTCCAGGCCGGCGGCGCCGAGCACCTGATGCTCGGCCTGCTCGCGGATGATGTCGACCACGTCGTCGATGGTGATGCGGCCGAGCAGGATGTTGTTGGCGTCCACCACCGGCGCACTGATCCAGTCGTGATCGGAAAACTGATTGGCCACGGCATCGGCGGGGGTATCGACGGCGATCGCCGGCTGGTCGTCGTCGATCAATTCGTTGATCGGGGTGGTCGGCTCGTGGGTGAGCAAGGCGGTGACCGCCAGCCGACCAATGTACTGATGGCGCCGGCTGACCACGAACAGATGGTCGGTGTGCTCGGGCATCTCGCCGCGCAGGCGCAGGTAGCGCAGCACCACGTCGAGGGTGACGTCGGCGCGCACCGTGATCACGTCCGGGTTCATCAGACGGCCGGCGGTATCCTCCGGGTACGACAGCACCTGCTCCAGCCGCTCGCGGTTCTCGCGATCCATCGACTTGAGCACTTCCTCGATGACCGTGTCCGGCAGGTCTTCCACCAGATCGGCGAGGTCGTCGATGTCGAGGTCTTCCACCGCCGCGACGATTTCGTCGGGGTCCATGTCGGCCAGCAGTGCCTCGCGCACCTCATCGCCGACGTGCAGCAGCACCTCGCCGTCATCCTCGGGATCGACCAGGCCCCAGACCACCTCGCGGCGGCCGGGCGGCAGCGATTCGAGCAGGTTGCCGATCTCGGCGGGCGACAGCGTGTTGACCAGCCGCCGTACCGGACCCAGCCGCCCCGCATCGAGCGCTTGCGACAGCAGCTTGAGCTGGCGCGCGGTCTTGTCGTGGCGGACGGCTTCGGCCATGCCGGGCTCCCGGGCGAGAAGTTGGGGCCGTCACGCGCGACCGATCGGGCACTCGTCGCGTGGGCGGATCGCTGCATGGCGCACGTTCGCAGAACCCGCGCCTCGCCATTATCCGCGAGCGCGCGTGGCGCGGATAGTCGCAAATGCGTGCCTCGACCAGCGCAGCCTGTCGGGCTTGGGGAGGCCGAGCCCAGCCGGACCTGCTGGCGGGCGCGGGGGAGAGCAACACAGGGTTCGCGAAGGACGCAAAGGACGCATAAAAAAAAGCGAATGGATGCCAAGGGACAAAGCGCGCTGGCGAGCTTGGGATCCCACCATCGCCTTGCCCCTTTGCGCTTTGCGGACCCAAAGCGGCTCCTGGTCTCACCGCCACCTCAATGACGATGGTCGCGCGGGCGGATTTGCAGCCCGATCATCCAAAGCCCGACAGGCTGCTAATCCGGGCTACTGCGGCGCAGCCAGCGTTCGAGGGTGTCGCGATCGGTGGCGCGCAGCAGGCTGCTGGTGCGGCGGCGCAGGTTGCCGAGGTGGCAGGCGCGCACTTTCTCGCGCACCTCCAGCAAAGTGGCCGGATGCAGGCTGAATTCCTCCAGCCCCAGCGCCAGCAGTAGTGGGGTGAACAGCGGGTCGCCGGCGATCTCGCCGCACATCGCCACCGGGATATTGCACTTGCGGCCGGTTGCGATGATCTGGTGCAGCAGGTGGATGATGGCCGGGTGCATCGGCGAATACAGGTCGCCCAGCGCGTCGTTGCCGCGATCGGCGGCCAGCACGTATTGCACCAGATCGTTGGTGCCGACCGAGACGAAATCGACGGTGGACGCCAGGCTGTGCAACGCCAGTGCCGCCGCCGGCACCTCGATCATCGCGCCCAGCGGCGGACATTCCGGCAGGTCCATACCTTCGCCGCGCAGGTCCGCATGACAGCGGCGCAGCAACGCGCGCACCGCCAGCATTTCCTCGCGTCGCGACACCATCGGCACCAGCACCCGCACCGGGCCATACGCGGAGGCGCGCAGGATCGCGCGCAACTGGGTGACGAACAGATCGCGGCGGCTCAGCGACAGCCGCACACCGCGCAGCCCCAGCGCCGGGTTGGGCTCACTGCTCAGCGCCAGGCCGCTGCGGTCGGCTTTGTCGGCGCCAAGGTCCAGCGTGCGGATGGTGACTGGGCGGCCGATCATGCCCAGCACGAGATCGCGATAGAGCAGGAACTGCTCGTCCTCGTCGGGCAACTGCGGGCCGCGCAGAAACAGGAACTCGGTGCGATACAGGCCGATGCCGGCCGCGCCCAGCGCGTGCGCCTCGGCCACGTCCTCGCGCGATTCGGCGTTGCCCAGCAGGCGCACGTCGGCGCCGTCGAGCGTGCGCGTGGGCATCCGCCGCAGTCGCGAGCGCTGCTCGAACTCGCGCGCCTGTTCGCGGCGGCGTGCGCGGTAGCTGCGCAGATCCGAACTGGTGGGTTCGCGGATGATCTCGCCGCTGCTGCCGTCGACTATGATGGCGTCGCCGTCGTTGATGTGGCCGAACAGTTCGCTGGCGCTCAGCACCAGCGGCAGGTGCAGGCTGCGCGCCAGGATTGCCGAATGTGACAGCGGGCTGCCGCCGGCGCAGATCACTGCTACCACGCCCTCGGCCTTGATCTGTGCCAGTTCCGACGGGGCGACGGTGTCGCACACCAGCACCTCGCCGGCCATGCCGCGTCGCGCCGGTCCGGGTTCGCGATGCAGCGCAGCCATCACGCGCCCGAGTACGTGGTCGAGGTCTTCGCGGCGGCTCTGGAAATACGGATCGTCCATCCCGGCGAACACCGCGGCCAGACGGTCGCGCTGCAGCTTGAGCGCGTATTCGGCGCCATAGCGGCCTACCCGCACCAGCGCCTCGATTCCATCGACCAGATCGGGATCGTCCAACAGCAGCGTGTGCAGGTCGATGAAGTCGCCCAGCTCGTGCGCCAATGCGCCCTGCAGGCGCTCGCGCATGGCCTGCAACTGGCTGCGTGCAAGCACCATGGCGATGCGCAGCCGGGTCAATTCCTCGTCGACCTGGGTGGCCTCGATGCGGCGCTCCTCGATTTCGAACGCGCGCGCCAGCCGCAGCCGGACACGGCCCAGCGCCAGACCGCGCGATGCTCCGGTGGCTTGCAGGCACAGGCGCATTCAAGCCTCCTCGTCGAAGCGTCGCGCGAACAGCGCCTGCGCGGCGGCCAGCGCGGCTTCTTCGTCGGGCCCATCAACCCGCAGCAGCACCTCGCTGCCCTGGCCGGCGGCCAGCAGCATCACGCCCATGATGCTCTTGGCGTTGATTTCGCGGTTGCGCGCATGCAGCGTGGCGTTGGCCTGGAAGCCGGACAACACCTGCACCAGGCGCGCCGCCGCGCGGGCGTGCAGGCCCAGACGATTTTCCACCCGTAGCGAGGCCTCACGCATCGTCGACAATCGCTCCCATGCGCGCGCCGGCGGCCGCGGCGGC
>JANRIF010000158.1:0-13458 GCA_033765245.1 Lysobacteraceae bacterium | reverse complement strand
TGCTACGATGAAGAACCTGACCCAGTATCGTGACCCCGTATCGTGCGTGTCGTGACCCCGTGTCGCACGTGTCGCATGATCTGGGATCGTCGACTTCCTTATGAGCATGGATGTCCTACATCTACGATCATTCTGGGTGTCCTCAGCTCGATCATTCCACCGGACCTTGGGCATAAAGCCGCGCAAGGTCAGTGGATTCAGACATTTGGCACCAAACTCCTGAAGGTCAGTGGCACGAGGAGAACGTCATGAAACGCGGCGTCAAAACCATCGCTCTGCTTTCACTTGTCGCATCTGCGTCCGTGTTGACCACTGCGAGCGCAGCGGATGCAAGCCGCTCAGACTTGGCACAAGCAGACAGGTTTCTAGCAGAGCTTCCGTCGGCATGCTCCGGCAGCTACAAGTATGTTGGCTCTGACGGTACGGTAAACATTCGCGTCAAATGCGACGGAAATGGAAAAAAGATGAACGGACTCGTGACAATAAAGAACGGCATCGTTACCAATGTTCAGTAGTGCCATGAGGCCCAACAAGGAATTAAACCTGATATCCATGCCACCGCTTCGCGTCCTCAGGGCGTCGGGTTAATTTTGACGTTATGGCGTAATGATAGTCACGCACTCCATCCTCGCAGGTATCGCTGTAGTGGCCTTTGTCGTTTGGTCGGTTCGGCGTGAATCCCAGGCAAAGGAGAAGAAAATTCAAGAGACATTCGTCGGTCGCGAATCGCTTACTCCGGAAGCGTTCTACGAGCATCACTTTGTCGACTTAGGTGTTGCACCAGAGGTTGTCACTGGCATTCGAAAAATTCTTGAGGAACAGCTTGGCGCTGACATGTCCCGTCTTCACGCTGAAGATGACTTTTCCAAGAACCTAAGTTTCTTTTGGGATTTTGACTCAATGGCCAATGTCGCAATTGTGCTTGCCATCGAGGAGCACTTTAAAATCAAGATCGCTGATCCCGAGGCAGAGCAAACGCACACGGTGTCTGAATTGGTGCAGTTGGTTGCCAGAAAAGTCGGGAGGCCAAGTGCGCCCTAAGGACACTCTGAACATGGCGTCACACCAGCGAAAGCTGGGGACAGCGCGCCGAAAGTCGGTGCTGGTAGTCCCCGCAGCACAACCCGCTTGAGCCGAGGCGTCACTTCGACACATCATGTCGGTTCGGGAGGACCACGCCATGGCAGAGAAATTCACCAGTTTCGAGGAGTTCTACCCGTTCTATCTGGGCGAGCACAGCAACCGCACCTGCCGGCGCCTGCATTTCGTCGGCAGTGGGCTGGTGCTGGGGGTGCTCGTTGCCGTCATCATGGGGCGGCTGGGGCCGCTGTGGTTGCTGTCGATCCCGGTGATCGGCTACGGCTTCGCGTGGGTGGGGCACTTCATGTTCGAGAAGAATCGCCCGGCCACGTTCACTTACCCGGTGTGGTCGTTGATCGGCGATTGGGTGATGTTCGGCGAGATGTTGACCGGCAAGATACGCTTCTGAACCGTCACTTCTGCCCAGGCAATTCGGTGCCGTCGAAGGCATCGGGCAGCAGTTCGCGGGTAGTGGCGACGCTGCTGGCGCCGTGCAGGTTGGCGCGGATGACGGGCATGTCGGCGCCGCCGAGTTCCAGCATCACCTGGCGGCAGGCGCCGCAGGGGGAGATCGGGCCTTCGGATTCGCCCACCACCGCCAACGCTTCGAAGTCGCCGCGTTTGTAGCCGGCGGCGATGGCGCTGAACAGGGCGGTGCGTTCGGCGCAACTGCACAGGCCGTAGGAGGCGTTCTCGACGTTGCAGCCAGGGAACACGCGGCCGTCGCGACACAGCAGGGCGGCGCCGACCTGGAAATGCGAGTATGGCGCGTAGGCCGCCTGTCGCGCGATCAGCGCCTGTTCGATCAGTTGCCGATGGTCCATGGCGGTGGCGCCTATGCCTGCGGAGAGACGGAGCGATAGACCAGCGGACGCGCGGCGGGTGCGGCGTCGCCGATGACGAAGGCGGTCTGTACTTCGGCGATCGCTTGCTGCGCGGCGGCGTGGTCGCGTGCGTACACGAATGCCAGCGGCTGGCCGCTTTCGATGGGGGCGCCGATCTGTGCGAATGCATCGAGCCCCACAGCGAAATCGATGCTTGCCGCAGGATCGCGGCGGCCGCCACCGAGACCGACCACGGCCATGCCCAACGCGCGGCAATCGCAGGCCTGCACGAAGCCGCTGCGCGGCGCCGGTATCGCCAGCTTGTGTTCGGCCAGCGGCAGGTGGCGCTCGGGGTGTTCGAGCAGATCGCTGGGCCCGCCCAGCGCTTTCACCATGCGCGCGAAACGCTCGGCGGCGGCGCCGGAGGCGAGCGCAGTCAGCAACTTCGTGCGTGCCGCTTCGGCGTCTGGCGCAAGTCCGCCGAGCACCAGCATCTGCGCGCACAGCGCCAGGGTGACTTCATGCAGGCGTGCCGGGCGCGAGGCGCCGGTGAGGTAGTCGATGGCGCAGCGCACTTCGATGGCGTTGCCGGCGCAGGGCGCCAGCGGTTCGTTCATGTCGGTGAGCAGGGCCGAGGTGCGCATGCCGGCGCCGTTGCCGACGGCGACGATGCTCTCGGCCAGCGCCACCGATTTTTCCAGCGTCGGCATGAAGGCGCCGCTGCCGGTCTTGACGTCCATCACCAGTGCATCGAGCCCGGCGGCGAGTTTCTTGGACAGGATCGAGCCGGTGATCATGGCGATCGATTCGACCGTGGCGGTGACGTCGCGCACGGCGTACACGCGCTTGTCGGCCGGCGCCAGTTGCGCGGTCTGGCCGATGATGGCAACGCCCACGTCACGCACGACCTCGCGCAGGGTCTGCGGATCGGGCGCGACCTGATAGCCGGGGATCGATTCGAGCTTGTCCAGGGTGCCGCCGGTGTGGCCGAGGCCGCGCCCGGAAATCATCGGCACGAAGCCGCCGCAGGCGGCGATCATCGGCCCCAGCAGCAGTGACACCAGATCGCCGACGCCGCCTGTGGAATGCTTGTCCAGTACCGGGCCGGGCAGGTTGAGCGAGCGCCATTCCAGCACTTGCCCGGACGCGCACATCGCCTGAGTGAAGGCGACGCGCTCATCCATGTTCATGTCGTTGAAGTAGACCGCCATCGCCAGCGCCGCGATCTGGCCGTCGCCGACGCTGCCGTCGGTGATGCCGCGCACGAAGAACGCGATCTCCTCGCGGCTCAGCGCCGCGCCGTCGCGTTTCTTGCGGATGATTTCCTGCGGCAGCAGCGTTCCCGCGCGCTCAGACGCCATAGGGAATCCAGACGTTCTTCACCTGGCTGGCATGGGCGAGGAAGGTGCGGCCGGAGGCTTGCGCATCGTCGAACCAGTCGCGGCCCTTGCCGCCGCTCACCCAGGTGCGCTTGACGTTGTCCGCAGACATCCGCTCCACGTCGGCGCAGCCTTCGGCGTTGCCGTCGTGGCGCCACACCGCATCGACGTCGGCATGGCCGGCCAGCACTTTCGCCAGTTCGTTGGCATCGCCGGTGACGATGTTGAGCGCGCCGCCGGGCAGGTCGGAGGTGTCGAGCACTTGGTAGAAATCGGTGGCCGATAGCGGATGCGCCTGCGAGGGCACCGCGATCACGCGGTTGCCCAGCGCCAGCGCCGGCGCCACCAGCGAGACGAAGCCGAGCAGCGGCGCTTCGTTGGGGCAGATCATGCCGATCACGCCGATCGGCTCATTGAGCGCGGCGGTGATGCCGTGCATCGGCGGCTGATGTACCGCACCGTCGTATTTATCGGCCCAGGCGGCGTACTGGAACAGGCGCTCGATGCTGGCATCGACCTCGCGCCGCGCCGAACCGGTGCCGGTCATCGCGGCGATGCGCGCGGCGAATTCGGCGTGACGCGCGGCCAGATTTTCGGCGATGTAGTACAGCACCTGCGCGCGGTTGTGGCCGCTGGCGCGCGCCCAGTCGGCCTGCTTGTGCGCGGCTTCCACCGCGTTGCGGATGTCCTTGCGGTTGCCCTGCGCCACCTCGCCGAGCAGCTTGCCGTCGGCGCCCAGTACGCGCCGGCTGTAGCCGCCGTCCGGGCGCGCCTGCTTGCCGCCGATGTAGTGCTTGGCGGTGCGGTCGATGCCCGAGGATTCGAACGCGTCGCCGCTCGCCGCTGCCTGCGCTGCGCTCGGCGGCGCGGCCGGGCGTGCATCTTCTGCACGCGCCACCAGATATTCGAGCAGGCCCTCGCGGCCGCCTTCGCGACCGAAGCCGGATTCGCGATAACCGCCGAAGCCGCAGGACGCATCGAACTGGTTGGCGGTGTTGATCCACACCACGCCGGCCTTGATCTGCGGCGCGATGTCCAGCGCCAGGCTGATCGACTCGGTCCACACGCACGAAGCGAGGCCGTACACCGTGTTGTTGGCGAGTTGTACCGCTTCCACCGGAGTGCGGAAGCTCATCGCCACCAGCACCGGGCCGAAGATTTCGGTCTGCGCCACCGTGGCCGAAGTGGAAGCGCCGGTGATCAGCGTCGGCGGGTAGAAGCAGCCCTTCGCCGGCAGTGAGCCTTCCGGTTGCCACACCGTGCAGCCTTCGTCGCGCGCGGTCTGCACCAGGCCGGCGATGCGTTGTTGCTGCACCGGATCGACCAGTGCGCCGATGTCGGTGGACTTGTCCAGCGGCGAGCCGACGATCAAATGACCCATGCGCGCGCGCAGCTTGGCGAGGAAGCGCTGCTCCACCGATTCCTGCACCAGCAGCCGCGAACCGGCGCAGCACACCTGGCCCTGATTGAACCAGATGCTGTCCACCAGCCCTTCGGCGGCGGCGTCGAGATCGGCATCCTCGAACACGATGAAGGGCGACTTGCCGCCGAGTTCGAGCGAGAGCTTCTTGCCGCTGCCGGCGGTGGCGCGGCGGATCAAACGGCCCACTTCGGTGGAACCGGTGAAGGCCAGCTTGTCGATGCCCGGATGCTTGACGATGGCCTCGCCCACGGCGCCATCGCCGGTGAGGATGTTGACCACGCCGGGCGGCAGTTCCGCCTGCTGGCACAACTCGGCGAACAGCAGTGCGCTCAGCGAGGTGAACTCGGCCGGCTTGAACACCACGGTGTTGCCGCAGGCCAGTGCCGGCGCGATCTTCCACGCCAGCATCAGCAGCGGGAAATTCCACGGCACGATCTGCCCGACCACGCCCACCGGCCGGTAATCCGGCAACTCCTGCGACAGCAGTTGCGCCCAGCCGGCGTGATGGTAGAAATGCCGCGCGGCGAGCGGGATGTCGATGTCGCGGGTCTCGCGAATGGGTTTGCCGTTGTCCAGTGTTTCCAGCACCGCGAACAGACGCGCGTGCTTCTGGATCAGCCGCGCCAGTGCGTACAGCGCACGTGCGCGGCGATGCCCGCTCAGCGCCGCCCAGCCCGGCTGCGCACGGCGTGCGGCGGCGACCGCGCGGTCGATGTCGTCGCTGCTGGCCTGGGTCAATTCCGCCAGCGCCGAACCGTCGGCCGGATTGTGCGAGGCGAACAGCGCGCTCGGCTCGCTCCAGTGGTTGTCGATGTACAGGCCGAAGCGGCGCTGGTGACGGTCCAGCCAGGCTTGCGCCTCGGCGGTGCTTTCCGGCGACGGTCCGTATTCCATGGTGGCGAGGATCTCGGTGATGGGTTTCATGACGAAGGTACTCAAGGCATCGCGTGGCGGTGCGCCGCCGAATAGTGGCCGGTGACGAAGTGTTCGAGCTGGCGTTCGATGTCGGTCAACAGGCTCGACGCACCGATGCGGAACAGATGCGGCTGCATCCACTCGTTGCCCAGTTCTTCCTTCATCACCGTGAGGTATTGCAGCGCCGACTTGGCCGAACTGACGCCGCCGGCCGGCTTGAAGCCGACCTGGAAACCGGTGCGCTCGGCGTACTCGCGGATCGTGCGCACCATGGTCAGCGCGACCGGAATGGTGGCGTTGACGCCTTCCTTGCCGGTCGAGGTCTTGATGAAATCGGCGCCGGCCATCATGCAGGCCCACGACGCCTTGGCGACATTCTCCAGCGTCAGCAGATCGCCGGTGGCGAGGATCGCCTTCACGTGTGCGTCGCCGCAGGCTTTGCGGTAGGCGCGCATCTCGTCGTACAGCGCCTGCCAGTTGCCGGTCAGCACGTGCTGGCGGGTGATCACGATGTCGATCTCGCTGGCGCCGGCCGCCACCGAGAGTTCCACTTCGCGCAACTTGGTTTCAAGGCTCGCCAACCCGGCCGGAAAACCGGTGGACACCGCCGCGATCGGCAGCCCGCTGTCGCCCAGCGCGCGCAGTGCCGGGGCGATCATCTCGTGGTACACGCAGACCGCACCGACGTGCAGGCCGCTCACGCCCAGCGCCGTCGCGAGATCCGCGCGCAGCGGCCGCAGCGCTTTCAGGCACAGGCGCTCGACCCGGCCCGGAGTGTCGTCGCCGCCTAGCGTGGTGAGGTCGATGCAGCGGATCGCCTGCACCAGCCATGCGGCCTGGTATTCCTTCTTCACCGAACGCCGAGCCGCCAGACTGGCCGCACGGCGGTCGCTGGCGTTGCGGTTGACGCGCAGGTGGCTGATCCAGTCGAGGTCGAGCGCGCAGCCATCGTTGCGGCGCAGCAGCGCGGGTGTGGTGGTGATGTTCATTGTCACGGGTCAATCCATGGTCGAACGCGGTGGTGGTCGGCGTCGCGCTCCGGAGCACGGGCCCACGCCATCCCGCATTTTTGCATGAAACGCCGGCTCGCCGGGGCGTTGGCGCGTCACTGGAAGATCAGCCACGCCGCCACGATCATCAACGCAAAACCGGCCAGATGATTCCAGCGGATCGGCTCGCCCAGGTACCAGACCGAGAAGCCGACGAACACCACCAGCGTGATCACTTCCTGGATGGTCTTGAGCTGTGCCGCCGAGTACACGCCGTGGCCGATGCGGTTGGCCGGCACCTGCAGACAGTACTCGAACAGCGCGATGCCCCAGCTCACCAGGATCACCAACCCGAGCGCGGAGGACTTGTACTTGAGATGCCCGTACCAGGCGAAGGTCATGAACACATTGGAGCCGATCAGCAACACGATCGGCAGCAGGTAAGTGGCGAGCGGTTGGGGCATGCGGGCGTCCTCGGCAGGTGTTGCATTCTATGGTGACGAGAAGCGCGAAGCTGTTGGGTCCGCAAAGGACGCCAAGAACGCAAAAAAAGGCCATGCGAATGGGTCCGCAAAGGACGCCAAAAGCGCAAAGAGAAGCACAAAGCCCTTGGGTCCGCAAAGGACGCCAAGCACGCAACGGGAACCGCAAGAGCTACTCATCTTTTTGCGTCCTTTGCGCACTTTGCGGACGCCATTCGCCTGTGGCTTTCTTTTGCGTTCTTGGCGTCCTTTGCGGACCCAACCGCTTGTGCTTCCCGCCCGCGCACTACCCCGCCCGCAATGCCTCCCCCGGCGGCGTACTGACGATGCGCCGCGTGCCGAGCCAGCCGGCGCTCATCGCGAGCACCATGCCGAACGCGCCGCCGCCCAGCAGGGTCGGCCACGGGAGATCGAGCGACATCGAAAAGGCGCGCTCGGCCAGCACCACTCCCGTGATCGCCGCGGCGCCGATTGCGAGCAACGCCGCCAGGCCACCGAGCGCGGCGAATTCGATCAGTACCGCCGCACGCAATTGTCCGCGTCGCGCGCCCAGGGTGCGCAATACCGCGCTCTCGAAGCGGCGTTCGCCGGCGCTGGCCTGCAGCGCGGCCAGCAACACCAGCACCCCGGCGGCAAGGCTGAAACCCAGCACCAGTTGCACGGCCTGGCTCACCCGGTCGATCACCTCGCGCACCTTGCTCAGGATCGCATCGACGTCCAGCGTGGAGACGTTGGGAAAGCGTCGGCTGATCTGCGCCAGCGCGGTGCGCTGGGCGGGCGGCAGGTAGAAGCTGGAGATCAGGCTGTGCGGCGCATCGCGCATGGCACCGGCGTTGAGCAGCACGAAGAAATTCACCCGGAACGAATCCCAGTCGGCGGCGCGGATGGTGCTGACCGTGGTGTCGAATTCCGCCTCGCCCACGCGCAAGGTCAAACGGTCGCCGAGCACGAGGCCGAAGCGCTGCGCCCAGCCTTGTTCGATCGAGACCTCTGCACTGGTGCTGTCGGCCGCCCAGAACTGGCCGCCGACCAGCGTATTGGCGGGCGGAAAATCGTGGCGCCAGCTCATGTTCAGCGGGCGATTGGCGTCTTCACTGCGGTCGTCGCGCTCGCGCTCGTCCCAGCCATCGCGCCGGCCCGGCGGCTGCCCGTTGATGGCGACCAGACGCCCGGTGGCGAACGGCTCCAGCGTAGGTTCGGCAATGCCGATTTCGCGCAGCATGGCCAGCACCTCGGTGCGCTGCGATTCCTGCACGTTGAGCAGGAAATAGTTCGGGGTATCGACGGGCATGCGCTGGCGCCATTGCGACAGCAGCGCGGGACCGATGGCGGCGAGCAGCAGCAGCGCACACAGCGACAGCGCCAGCCCCACCAATTGCGCCACACTCAGTCCACGGCGCCGCGCCAGGGCGGCCAGGCCCAGGCGCCACGGCCCGCGCAGACGCGGTTGCAGCAGCCGCAGTGCGCGCAGCAGCGCCAGCCCGAGCAGTACCGACACCAGCGCCAGCGCCGCCAGTCCGCCCAGCACGATGCCGGCCAGTTGCAGGTCGCGGGTCGCTAGCAACACCAGCGCCAGCGCCGCCAGCAACCCGGCCAGATACACCAGCGCGGAAACCGGCGGTAGCGCCGCGAAGCTGCGGTTGAGCACGCGCATCGGTGGTACCCCGCGCAGCCGCAACAGCGGCGGCAGGCCAAACCCGAGCAGCAGCACCAGACCGATGGCAACCCCCGCCAACGCCGGCTGTGCCTGCGGCAGCGGCAGGCGTCCCGGCAGCAGGTTGCCCAGCGCTTCCACCAGCCCGGCCTGCGCCAGCAAGCCCAGCAACACGCCCAGCGCGCTGGCGGGAATCGCCAGCAACAGCAGTTGCAAACACAGCGCCGCGAGGATGCGCGACTGCGGCGCGCCCAGGCAGCGCAGGATCGCCACCTGATCCACCCGCAACAAGGCAAAACGATTGGCCGCGAGGGCGGTGGCAACGCCGGCCAGCAGCACCGTCAGCAGCGCCGCCAGCGACAGGAAGCGCTGCGCGCGCTCGAACGCTGAGCGCACCGCCTGCTGCGTGTTCTCGACGCTGAGTTGGCGCATGCCGGCGCTCAGGCCGCTGGCCTTCAGCGCCGTACGAAAATCCGCCACCTGCGCGGCGCTGCCGGCCACCATCAGCCGGTACTGCGCGCGGCTGCCCGGGCCGAGCAGACTGGCCGCGTCGACGTCGGCCAGATTGACCAGCAGACGTGGCGCGAACTGGAACAGGTCGCCGCTGCTGTCGGGCTCGGCTTGGAGGCGCTGGCTGACACGCACCATGCCGTTGCCGAATTCGATCGCGGTGCCGGGCGCAATGCCCAGCGCCGCCAGCAGGCGCGCGTCGGCGTAGGCTTCGCCGGGTGCGGGTGAGCCGCGGACTTGACCCACCAGATCGTCGGCAGCGGTGCTGGTGCGCAATTCGCCGCGCAACGGATACGCCGCTTCGACCGCTTTGATGTCGGCCAACTGGCTGGCGTCGCCATGAAACACCACCGACGGAAACGTGATCATGCGCGCCACCGAGAGGCCTTGCGCTCGCGCCAGCGCGTCGATGGCTTCGGGGATCGGTTGCCGCGAGGCCAGCCCGAAGTCGCCGCCGATGATCTGCGCGGCGTTTTCCGTCACCGCCGCGGTGACGCGATTCACCAGCGTGCCGACCGCGGTCATTACCGCCACCGCCAGCACCAGCGCCGCGCCGAGGGTAATCAGATCGCCGCCGCGCAGGTCGCGTCGCAGTGCGCGCAGCGCATGACGCCAGACGTTCATGCGTGCTGCTCGACCAGACGCCCGCCGTCGAGGCGATAGACGCGGTCGCAACGGCGCGCCAGTTCCACGTCGTGGGTCACCAGCACCAGCGTGGTGCCGTGTTCGTGATTGAGCCGGAACAGCAATTCGCTGATCTGCGCGCCGGTGGCCTGATCGAGATTGCCGGTGGGTTCGTCGGCGAACAGGATGCGTGGCCGCGTCACGAACGCCCTTGCCAATGCCACTCGCTGCTGTTCGCCGCCGGACAACTGGCGCGGGTAATGGCGGCGACGCGCGCCCAGGCCCACGGATTCGAGCACCTCGCGCGCGCGCTGTGGGTCTTCGCGTCCGGTCAGTTCCAGCGGCAGCGCGACGTTTTCCTCGGCCGTCAGCGCCGGCAGCAGGTGGAAGCTCTGGAATACGAAGCCGACTTCGCGCGCGCGCAATGCCGCGCGTGCTTCCTCGTCGAGTGCGTGCAGCGGCGCGCCCGCGACGGTGATCTCGCCGCGCGTCGGCAGGTCGAGCCCGGCCAGCAGGCCGAGCAGGGTGGTCTTGCCCGAGCCCGAAGCGCCGATGATCGCCACCGATTCGCCGGAATTCACCGTCAGTTGCACGGCGTCGAGTATCTTGATTTCTCCCTCGGGGCCGATGACCGACTTGCCAAGCTGAGAGGCGCTGATGACCGGTGTGATTTCCATGCGGGTTCGCTTGTTCTTCCTGTGCATTGTGCTGGGTTGCAGTGCCGCCGCGCATGCGGCCGGCCCGTTGCTGGTGCTCGGCGACAGCCTCAGCGCCGCCCACAACATCCCGCAGCAGGCAGGGTGGGTGGCATTGCTTGAGCATCGCCTGAACCAGCGCGGCGCGCCAGCACCGAAGGTCATCAATGCCAGCATCAGCGGCGAGACCACCGCGGGGGCGCTGGCGCGGCTGCCGGCGCTGCTGGCGCAATACCGGCCGTCGCTGGTGCTGGTGGAACTGGGCGGCAACGACGGCCTGCGCGGGCTGCCACCCGCCGAGCTGGCCGCCAACCTCGACGCCATCATCCGCGCCAGCCGCGACGCGGATGCCAAGGTGCTGCTGCTTGGCATCGACCTGCCGCCCAATTACGGCCGCGCCTACCGCGATCGCTTCCGTGCCGTGTACAGCGACCTGGCGAAGAAGCATCGGGTTCCGCTGCTGCCGTTTCTGCTCGACGGCGTGGCGCTGCAACCGGGCCTGATGCAGGAAGACGGCGTCCATCCCACCGCCGCCGGCCAGCCGCGCGTGCTCGACAACGTGTGGGCGTTGTTGCAGCCGATGTTGTAGCCGGTGCTGGGGCTTGATGAAGCCGGGACTACGGGACTCGGGACTCGGAAAGGCCGGGACCTCGGCTTGAACCCCCCTTCGCCTGGCGAAGGGGGGCAGGGGGGATGCGAGCGTAGCGAGTGCGAGTGCGTGAGGGCGTTGGTCAAGCCAACTTAACTACCCCCGTCCCCGTCTGGCGGCTTGCTCCTGCCTTTGGCTTCTCCGAGTCCCCAGTCCCGAGTCCCCAGTCCCGGCTTCGCCGAGTCCCGAGTCCCGGCTTCATCGAGCCCCGGCTTCAACGCCAAAACAACCCAATCCACCACGGGCGCCAACCTCATCCCACACACAACGCATCCAGCGTGAGTTCGGTCATCGCATCCACCCCGTTCTGTCGCTGCGCTGCGTCCATCCGCGATTCACGGCGCAGGTGGTCCGATACCGTGAGCACGGTCAGCGCCTGCGCGCCGAATTCGGCGGCGAGGCCGTACAGACCGGCCGCTTCCATCTCCACCGCCAGCACGCCCATGGCGGCCAGGGTGTCGGTGACACCCTTATTGGGCGAATAGAACAGGTCGGTGGAGAACACGTTGCCGATGTGCAGCGGCACGCCCGCGCCCTGGGCGCGATCGGCCACTGCGCGCAGCAGTGGATAGCTGGCGCCGGGGCCGAAATCCATGCCGGCGAAGCGCATGCGATTGACGTTGGAATCTGTGCTGGCCGACAGCGCCAGCACCAGATCGCCGAGTTGGAGATCGTCGTGCACCGCGCCGCAGGTGCCCACCCGCACGATCCGCTTCACCCCGTAGTGACGGATCAGTTCGGTGGCGTAGATCGAGCTGGAGGGGATGCCCATGCCGGTGCCCATCACCGAGATGCGCTGGCCGCGATAGCTGCCGGTGTAGCCGTACATGTTGCGCACGCTGTTCACCCGCACCGGGTCGGTGAAGAAGCGCTCGGCGATGTGCTGCGCGCGCAGCGGATCGCCCGGCAGCAGCACGGTGTCGGCAAATGCATCGGCGGCGGCGTCGATGTGCGGTGTACTCATGCCGGCTCCAAGTGAGTGTGATCCAGGAAGGAGGTGCCGTACGCCAGCGCCGCCACGCCAAGGTGTGCGGCGAGGCTCTGGCCGATGTCGGCGAAGCTGTCGCGAATGCCGATGCTGCCGGCGCGTAGGCCGGCGCCGCAGGCGAGGATGGGAATGTATTCGCGGGTGTGATCGCTACCGCGCCAGGTGGGGTCGTTGCCGTGATCGGCGCTGAGGATCAGCAGGTCGTCGGGTCGCAACTGGCTCAGCAGCTCCGGCACGCGGGTATCGAAATATTCCAGCGCGGCGGCGTAGCCGGCGACGTCGCGGCGGTGCCCGTATTCGGAATCGAAGTCGACGAAGTTGGTGAACACCAGACCGCGATCGCCGCATTGCGCCAGCGTGTCCAGGGTGGCATCGAACAAGCCGTCGATGCCGTGCGCCTTCACTTCGTGCGAGATGCCGTGGTGGGCGAAGATGTCGGGAATCTTGCCGATGCCGTGCACCGTGCCGCCGGCTGCGCACAGGCGGTCGAGCAGGGTGGGCGCGGGCGGCGGGGTCGAGTAGTCGTGGCGATTGTGGCTGCGCTTGAAGGTGGCCGCGCTATCGCCGACGAACGGTCGCGCGATGACGCGGCCGATGCGGTATTCGTCCACGTACTCGCGTGCGATTTCGCACAGGCGGTACAGGCGTTCGAGCCCGAACGCGGTTTCGTGCGCGGCGATCTGCAGCACCGAATCGGCCGAGGTGTAGACGATCGGCTTGCCGCTGCGCACGTGCTCGGCACCGAGTTCAGTAATTATCGTGGTGCCGGAGGCGTGGCAGTTGCCGAGCCAGCCTGGCAGTTCGGCGCGTGCCGCGATGGCATCGAGCAGTTCGGCTGGCATGCTGTTTTCGCGCGCGCGGAAATAGCCCCAGTCCTCCAGCATCGGCACCCCCATCATCTCCCAGTGACCGGAGGTGGTGTCCTTGCCGGTGGAGCGCTCGCGCGCCGCGCCCCAGGCGCCGATGACCGCGATGTTGGGGTCGAAGCCGGCCGGCAACTGGCCGCTGGCCGCGCGTGCCGCAAGGCCAAGACCGAGCCGTTGCAGATGCGGCACCTGCAGGGGCCGATGCAACGCGGCCTGCGTCTGCGCGGCGATGTGGCCGAGCGTATCGGCACCCGCATCGCCGAATGGCGCGGCGTCGGGCAGCGCGCCGACGCCGAGCGAGTCGAGGATGAGCAAAGCGGCGCGGGGCATGGCGGTTTCCGTAGCGATCGATGGCGAAACCCAAGAATACCAGCGACTGT
>JANRIF010000043.1:0-20732 GCA_033765245.1 Lysobacteraceae bacterium | reverse complement strand
GTGGCGGCGATCGCCGCGCTGGCGCCGGACCGTATCGTGATCTCGCCGGGGCCGTGCACGCCGAATGAGGCCGGGGTGTCGCTGGCGATGATCGAACGGCTGGCCGGACAGGTGCCGATCCTGGGCGTGTGTCTGGGCCATCAGGCCATCGGCCAGGCGTTCGGCGGCAACGTGGTGCGGGCCGGCACCATCATGCATGGCAAGACCTCGCTGATTCACCATCACGGCAAGGGCGTGTTCGCTGGGTTGCCCAACCCGTTCCAGGCGACCCGTTACCACTCTCTGGTGGTCGAGCGCGGGTCGCTGCCGGAGTGCCTGGAGATCACCGCCTGGACTCAATCGCCCGACGGCGGCTTCGACGAAATCATGGGACTGCGGCATCGCACGCTGGCGGTGGAGGGCGTGCAGTTTCATCCCGAATCCATCCTCACGCAGCACGGTCACGCGCTGCTGCGCAACTTCCTGCAGCCGGTGCGCATGGCCGCCTGAGACGCTGCGCGCAAGCCCGCACGACGGGCTTTTGCATTTTTTGCGACGGGCGTGCCGCCGGAGCCCCTTGGTGGGAGCGCGCGCGCCGCTACAATTGCCGAGTACCCACGGAGACGCCGCCGATGTCGATCACCCCGCAGGAAGCCCTGCAGCGCACCATCGAACACCGTGAAATCTTCCACGACGAGATGGTCGACCTGATGCGGCGCATCATGCGCGGCGAACTGAGTCCGGTGATGACCGCCGCCATCCTGACTGGCCTGCGGGTCAAGAAGGAGACCGTCGGCGAAATCGCCGGCGCGGCGATGGTGATGCGCGAGCTGTCGGAGAAAGTGACGATTGCCGATCCCAGCCATTTCGTCGACATCGTCGGCACTGGTGGCGACGGCGCCAGCACCTTCAACATCTCCACCGCATCGATGTTCGTGGTCGCCGCCGCCGGCGGCAAGGTCGCCAAGCACGGCAATCGCAGCGTCAGCTCCAAGTCCGGCAGCGCCGACGTGCTCGAAGCGCTGGGCGCCGCGATCGACCTGACTCCGGCGAAGGTGGCGCAATGCATCGCGCAGACCGGCATGGGCTTCATGTATGCGCCCAACCATCACCCGGCGATGAAGAACGTGGCGCCGGTGCGCCGCGAGATGGGCGTGCGCACCTTGTTCAACATCCTCGGGCCGCTGACCAATCCGGCCGGCGCGCCGAACATCCTGATGGGCGTGTTCCACCCCGATCTGGTCGGTATCCAGGTGCGTGTGCTGCAACAGTTGGGCGCCACCCGCGCGATGGTGGTGTGGGGTCGCGACGGCATGGACGAGATTTCGCTCGGCGCCGGCACCCTGGTGGGTGAATTGCGCGATGGCAAGGTGCACGAATACGAACTGCATCCGGAGGACTTCGGCATCGCGATGGCCGCGAGCCGCAATCTGCGGGTGGAAGACGCCGAACAATCGCGCGCGATGGTGCTGGACGCGCTCAACAATGTCGAAGGGCTGCCGCGCGAGATCGTGGCGCTCAATTCGGGCGCGGCGCTGTACGTGGCCGGGGTGGCAGAAACGGTGGCAGCCGGCATCGAACGCGCACGCGCAGCGATCGCCAACGGCGGCGCCATGGCCAAGCTACGCGAGTTCGTCACCTTCACCCGAGTCCATTCCGGTCGCGCATTGCGGGATGAGGATGAGTAGACGGGACTCGGGATTCGGTCGCTACGCGACATCGCTCGCTTTGCTCGTTACGCCTTCGCATCACCGCTGCGCGGTTCGCTCGGTCGGGGCTCGGGACTCGGGACTCGGGACTCGGGACTCGGGACTCGGGACTCGGGACTCGGGACTACAAGCTTGCGAACTCTCGCTTTGAGCTTTTCCGAGTCCCCAGTCCCCAGTCCCGAGTCCCGGCTTCATCGAGTCCCCAGTCCCGGCTTCACAGAGTCCCAGCTCCACCCCCACTTGCTAAAGTGCCCTTCTTGCGCCCCCTGGACTCCCCCCGATGACCAAGACCGTCGAGTTCTGTTTCGACCTCATCAGCCCGCCGTCGTACTTGGCCTACACGCAGTTGCCGGCGATCGCCGCACAGGCTGGCGCGCAGATTGTCTGGCGCCCGGTGTTGGTGGGTGCAATCCACAAGGCTACCGGCAATCGCGCGCCGATCGAGGTGCCGGCCAAGGGCAAGTACCTGCTGGCCGATCTGGCGCGCTATGCGGCGCGCTATCGGGTGCCGTTCCGGCTCAACCCGCATTTCCCGTTCAACACCTTGGCGCATCAGCGCATGGCGACCGGGCTGCTGATGCGCCAACCCGAATCCTTCGCTGCCTACATTGAGGCGATGTTCGCGGCGATCTGGGTGGAGGGCCTGAACCTCACCGATCCGGCGGTGATCGCGCAGGTAATCGCGCGCGCCGGCCTGGATGCGCCGTCGGTGATGGCGCTGGCGGAGGATGCACAGGTCAAGGACGCGCTGCGTGAAGCCACCGAAACTGCGGTGGCGCGCGGCGCCTTCGGCGTGCCGACGTTCTTCGTCGGCGAGCAGATGTTCTGGGGTCAGGATCGCCTCGACTTCGTGCGCGAAGCGCTGAGTGCGACCGCGTGAGCGATATCCTCGATACCATCGTGCGACGCAAGGGCGAGGAGATCCGCGACCGCGCGGCCGCAGTGACGCTGGCGGATTTGCGTGCGCGCGCCGCCGATGCACCTCCTTGCCGCGGTTTTGCCCAGGCGCTGGAATCGCGCATCGCCGCCGGTGCGGCCGCGGTGATTGCGGAGGTGAAGAAGGCATCGCCCTCCAAGGGTGTGATCCGTGCCGACTTCCAGCCCGCGCAGATCGCGCGCAGCTATGCCGCTTGCGGCGCCGCCTGTCTGTCGGTGCTCACTGACGTCGATTTCTTTCAGGGCGCCGATGCCTATCTGCGCGAAGCGCGCGCCGCCTGCGCACTGCCGGTGCTGCGCAAGGACTTCACCATCGATCCCTACCAGGTCTACGAAGCGCGCGTGCTGGGCGCCGATTGCATCCTGCTGATCGTGGCGGCGCTGGAGGATCAGGCGCTGGCGGAATTGTCGGGCCTTGCCATGGAGCTGGGCATGGACGTGCTGGTGGAGGTGCATGACATCGACGAGCTCGAGCGTGCGCTGCAGGTGCCGGTGCCGCTGGTGGGCATCAACAATCGCAACCTGCGTACCTTCGAGGTCTCGCTCGACGTCACTTTGCAGATGAAGGACGCGGTGCCCAGCGACCGCTTGCTGGTGACCGAGAGCGGCATCCACAGCCGCGACGACGTGCAGCGCATGCGCAGTGCCGGCGTGCACGCCTTCCTGGTCGGGGAGGCGTTCATGCGCGCGCCCGAGCCTGGGGTCGAGCTGGCGCGTCTGTTCGGGCTATGAGCGCGGATTGCGGCAGCGAACCGCGGCTGGTGGTGTTCGACTTCGACGGGACGTTGTACCGCGGCGACAGCGGGGTCGAACTGGTGTTGTGGCTGCTGCGCCGGCAGCCGTTGCGCGCTTTCGCGGCATTGCTGGCGGCGCCGCTGCTGGCGCCGCTGTTCCAGCGCATGCGCTGGCGTCGCGTGGTGGTGTCGGGATTCCTGTGGATCGCCAGCGTCGGCGTGTCCGATCGCGAAGGCGAGCAACGTCTGGCGCGGTACGTGCGCGACAACGCCGCCGCGCTGCGCGCCCGCCTGCTGGACGCGGGTTTGGCCTGCCTGCATGGGCACCGCCAGGCCGGCGACCGGGTGGTGATCGCCACCGGCGCACCGCCCGAACTGGTGGCGCAGATACTGGCATTGATCGCGCACGAGCCGGTGCCGGTGGTCGGTACCGTGCTGGGGCGTCGCGCCGGTGGACTGGTGGCGGTGCGCCACTGCCATGGAGAGGAGAAGCTCCGGATGCTGCGCGAGGCCGGCTTCGAAGCGCCGGTAGCGGTGGCCTACAGCGACAGCACGGCCGACCTGCCGCTACTGCTGAGCGCGCAACAGCCGGTGGTGGTGAATGCCGGCGTCAAGACGCAGGCCGCCTTCGCGCGGGCGCTGGGCGCGCGCATGCATACCCTGCGATGGGTCGGAGCACGTGAGCGGACTTGAGGCCACGCCCGGCGGAGATGCATCCGCAAGCGTTCAGCTTTGTCCCAGCGTCTTGACGAAGCGGCGGGCGGCATCGCGGTAGCCCATGGCGCGATAGAAGGCGTGCGCCTCGTCGCGATGCTCGGCACTGGTGACTTCGATGCGCGCCGCCTCCGCTGCCCAGGCGCGGCGCTCCGCTTCGCGGATCATCAGGCGGCCGATGCCGCGGTTGCGGCATTCCGACGCCACCACCAGCGCGGTGATGCGGCAGGTGGTGCGTCCCAGCGGCAGGTAGTACATGAAATCCAGCGCCAGCAGGGCGTTCAGACAGTCCTCGCCATCGGCCACCAGCAGCACCTGGCGGGAATCGCCGGCGATGGCGTCGATGCGCTGCAACGCATCGGCCTCGGTGCACGGGTAGCCCAGCGCGTCCAGCAGCCGCGCCACCGCCGGCGCGTCGTCGCGCTTGGCGGCGCGCAATGCCGAGGTGGCGAAGTGCGAGGGCGGCGCGTCGGCCACGTCAGCGCGTCCCGAACACCACCACCGTCTTGCCGCGAGCGGTCAGCAGGCCCTGGTCCTGCAACTGCTTGAGCACGCGCCCGGCCATCTCGCGCGAGCAACCCACGATGCGTGCCAGCTCCTGGCGCGACACCTTGATCTGGGTACCCTGCGGGTGGCTCATCGCGTCGGGTTCCTGACACAGATCGGTCAGGGTGCGCAGGATGCGGCCGCTGACGTCCAGGAACGCCAGGCTGCTGGCTTTGCGGCTGGTGTCGAGCAGGCGTTTGGAAATCTGCGCGCCGATCGCGTACAGAATGCGCGGGCATTCGTTGACCAGCGGGCCGTTGAACAGCGCCAGCAGGCGCTCGTAGCTGATCTCCGCCAGCTCACAGGCGCTGCGGGCACGCAACTGCACCTCGCGCTTGTCGGCCTGCACGAACAGACCCAGCTCGCCGACGAATTCGCCGGCGTTGATGTAGCCCAGCACCAGCTCACGGCCGTCGGGCTCCTCGCTGACCACGCTCAGCGAACCGCTGATGACGTAGTACAGCGTGTTGGCGGGGTCGCCGGGACGGAAGATTTCGGTGCGATTGGGGTAGCGACGACAGTGGCAGTGGGCCAGGAAGTGCTCCAGCACCGAACGATCGGGCGCCAGCGGGCTGAAAAGTCCGGGACGGCGCGAACTGGACTGCAGAAGATTGGGGCGCGCGGCCATGCTCATCCACCATAGGGTAAGGAATTCATTCAGCTTAGGCCGCATTGGGCGAGCATTCAATGCCCGCTGCGGTCGGCGCGAACGAGCACGGTTTTACATGGCGGGCAAATGCCCGATAATACCCGCCCTTTCTTCATGCCCCCGCGGGGTTGCGCCGAAGTGGTCAAGCCCATTCCACGTTTGAAGCTGCAGGGGTTCAACAACCTCACCAAGTCGCTGAGCTTCAATATCTACGACGTCTGCTACGCCGTGAGCGAGGAGCAGCGCCAGCGCTACATCGAGTACATCGATGAAGCGTACAACGCCGAGCGCCTGACCAAGATCCTCACCGACGTGGCCGAGATCATCGGCGCCAACGTGCTCAACGTCGCGCGTCAGGACTACGACCCGCAGGGGGCGTCGGTGACCATGCTCATTTCCGAGGAGCCGGTGATCGACAAGAAGGCGGCGGGCAGGGAGATCCTGTCCGACGCGGTGGTGGCGCATCTGGACAAGAGCCACATCACCGTGCACACCTACCCGGAGACGCATCCGCACAACGGCATCGCCACCTTCCGGGCCGACATCGACGTGTCCACCTGCGGGGTGATCTCGCCGCTCAAGGCGCTCAATTACCTGATCGAGAGCTTCGAGTCGGACATCGTGACGATGGACTACCGCGTGCGCGGCTTCACCCGCGACATCAAGGGCAAGAAGCACTACATCGACCACCGCATCAACTCGATCCAGGAGTTCCTGTCCAAGGGCATCCGCGCGCGCTACGAGATGTTCGACGTCAACGTCTACCAGGAGAACATCTTCCACACCAAGATGCACCTGAAGGAGTTCGACCTCGACACCTACCTGTTCGAGGAGAAGGCCAAGAACCTCGGCTTCAAGGACCGCATCCGCATCGAGGCGCAGGTGAAGCAGGAGATCGAGGAGCTGTTCCACGGCCGCAATCTGATGGATTGAGCGGCGTCTGGCGACTCGGTCGGTCAGTCGCCGGAAAGTGGCCTCCCACAAAGGCGCGCGGCGCTGTTGCTGATTGTGGGGCGCGCGCTTGCGCGCGACGGGCGCGGTCAGCGGCGGTACGCGATCGCTTTCATCACGCGCGATGCGGCTGCCATCGCCTGCGGGATCGGCGGCGGCAACACGCGCGCGCCCGCCGCAACGGCATTGTCGGCATGGCGCGCCTCGTCGTCCTTCATCACCCGCAACACCGCGCGACTGCGTTCATCGTCAGTCGGCAGCGTGTCCAGATGTTCGGCCAGATGCGCTTCCACCTGGCGCTCGGTTTCCACCACAAAGCCCAGGTTCCAGCCGTCGCCGCGCAAGCCCGCGGCGACGCCGATGGCATAGCTGCCGGCATACCACAGCGCGTTGAACAGGCTCGGGCGGCTGCCCAGCTCCCGCAAGCGCTGTGCGCACCAAGCGAGGTGATCGGTTTCCTCCTGGGCAGCGGCCAGCAGTTGCGCGCGTGTGGCATCGTCGCGCGCCACCGCGGCCTGTCCCACGTACAGTGCCTGAGCGCAGATTTCGCCGGTGTGATTGATCCGCATCAGCCCAGCGGCGTGCGCGCGTTCGCGCTCGTCCAACGGGTGTTCGGCCTGATCGTGCGCAGGGTAGGGGCGGGCGGCCTGCGCCGGCGCGAACACGGTGGCAAGCGCGTGGTTGGCTTCGATCAGCAAGCGGTCGATCGGATTGAAGCGGCGGGCTGTGTTCATATCAGATGCCGTGCGAGAAACACGAGAGGGTGGATCACTTCGATGTCGCTGCTGCCCGCCGCGAGATGCAAACGGCAGCCGATGTTGGCCGACACCATGATACGCGCGCCGGACGCCTGGGCCTGATCCAGCAGTGGCTGGCGCAAGCGTTCGGCGCGCGCCGGGTGATCGAGCATATGAGTGCCCGCGGCGCCGCAGCAACCCAGGCCATGCAGTTCGACCAGCGTCAGATCGGGCACGCGCGCCAGCAGGCGCCGCAGCGACGCGACGTTAGCCTGGGTGCACGGCAGGTGCACCGCGAGGGTGACGCCGGCCGGGCGAAACCGCAGCGCCGGCGCATGATCGGCCAGCAGGTCCAATGCGTCGCGCACCCGCGATGGCGGCGCCAGCGTGGCGGTCAGCGTGGCATGGCAGCCCGAGGCGGTGGTCAACACGGTGTCATGCCCGGCAAACGCGGTGCGATTGCGCGCGGCCAGCGCCTGCGCATCGTGGCGATTGCCGGCGTGCGCGTGCAACGCGCCGCAGCAGGTTTGTCCGGGCGGGTATTGCGGCGCCAGACCGACCGCATGCAGCAGGCGGTGCAGGCTGATGTCGAGTTCGCCGTCGAACGCGCGTGCGACACAGCCGGTGAACACCGCCACCGTCGCGTCGCGGGCATCCGGACGCAGCGAGGCCGCCGCCGCCGCCGGCAGGCGGCGCTGCCATGACCGCGGCAACAGCGGCGCCAGCGCGCCAGCACCGCGTAACAGACGGGCGAGTAACGACGGGCGCGCGCAGAGCCATTCCAGCGCGCGCTGGTGCAGATCGGCACCGCGACGGCGGCGCTGGCGGGCGCGGGTCTCCAACAGGATGGCACCGTAAGGCACCTGTGCAGGGCATACTGCTTCGCAGCGTCGGCAGCCCAGGCAATGATCGAGCGGCGTGTCCGAATCGGGTTCCGCCGGCAACGCCCCCAGCGCCAGCGCGCGTGCGATGGCGATGCGGCCGCGCGGCGATTCGGCTTCCGATTGGGTCAGCGCATAAGTGGGGCAGTGCGGCAGGCACAGACCGCATTGCACGCAGCGGTCGGCCAGCGCTACCAGCGGGTCGGGAGCAGCGGGGACGGAAGGCATGGCCCGGCGATGCTAGCATCGCCGCAGCGAGCACGGGGCATCGGTGACGTCGGGACTGGCGCAGCGCATGCGTCGCATCGCATCGAGTCGGGTGCGAAACTACGCGCATCGGTCCTGGCCGAGCCGATGCCTCGATTCCCTTGCTCGCTTCCCGTGCCCACCCGACTTGCGGTGCCGGCGAGTGTCCGTTATCATTCCGCTCCTTTCTTTCCAGAAACTCCACCCGGAACCGTCATGAAGACTTTCAGCGCCAAGCCGGAAACCGTGCAGCGCGACTGGTATGTGGTCGATGCCAGCGGCAAGACGCTCGGTCGTCTGTGCTCGGAACTCGCGCGTCGCCTGCGCGGCAAGCACAAGCCCGTGTTCACCCCGCACGTCGATACCGGCGATTACCTGGTGGTGGTCAACGCCGAGAAGATTGCCGTGACCGGCAACAAGCTCGCCGACAAGAAGTACCACCGCTTCACCGGCTACGTCGGCAACCTCAAGACGGAGACCCTGTCGCAGGTGCTCGAGCGTCATCCGGAGCGCGCGATCGAGATCGCAGTGAAGGGCATGCTGCCGAAGAACCCGCTGGGCCGCGCGATGTATCGCAAGCTCAAGGTGTACGCCGGCCCCGACCATCCGCACACTGCCCAGCAGCCGCAGGCGCTGGACATCTGACGCGACCGATTCGCACGAGCCCGCGCCAGCGTGCGCGGACCGTTCAATAAGCAAGGCTTCCATACATGGCTATCACGCAAAACTACGGTACCGGCCGTCGCAAGTCCTCCACCGCTCGCGTGTTCCTGCGTCCGGGCACCGGCAACATCGTGGTCAACGACCGCGCGCTCGAAGTCTTCTTCGGCCGCGAGACCGCATGCATGATCGTCCGTCAGCCGCTGCAACTGACCAAGATGACCGAGAAGTTCGACGTGATGGTCACGGTTGAAGGCGGCGGCACCACCGGTCAGGCCGGCGCCATCCGTCTGGGCATCGCGCGTGCGCTGGTCGAGTACGACGACTCGCTCAAGCCCGAACTGCGCCGCGCCGGGTTCATGACCCGCGACGCCCGCGAAGTCGAGCGCAAGAAGGTCGGCCTGCGCAAGGCGCGTCGCGCGACGCAGTTCTCCAAGCGCTGATTTGCCAGCATCGCCCCGGCGGGCGATGCGCCCCGGATTGGGGGATCGTCTAATGGTAGGACTGCAGACTCTGACTCTGCCTATCTAGGTTCGAATCCTAGTCCCCCAGCCAAACAAAAAGGCCCGCCTGCAAGGTGGGCCTTTTTGTTTGGCTGGGGGGAAGGTAAGTCGGGCCCGCATGTCGGTGCCATGAGCGCGCAGGCAACCGTGTGGCATGTACCGAGGTTCGACGCTTTCGCCAAGGATGGCGAAAGTGAACATCGCCGCAGCGCGGCGATGGCCCCGCAGGGGCGGCCCGCCGTAGTCCTTGGCCCCCAGCCGTTCAGGCGGGCCGCCTGCAAGGTGGGTATTGAGAGGTTACGATGGGGCGAAGCGGCGTCCAATGCGCCTCTCAGGCTTCGTCGGCAACGGCGCGACCGCGTGCGGGCGCTGAGTAGCGCTGGAACTTGCGCGCGTTAATGTTGTCTGTCGCCAGGCATCTGCAAATGCCGTTCGCTTGGGCCGCCTGTGCCTGTGCCTGTGCCGCGGCCGTACGGTTGCCGTCGTGGAGTGCGGCAATTGACGCGGCAAAAGTTTCAAGTGAAACTAAGTGGGGTCGTCGGCGCCGGTTCGGGGCCTTATCTATCGATGTCGGACAGGCATCCTTGGTAGCCAAGGGCGCCGCGATGTCTTCTATCTTGCGGAGTACCGGGCATGAACCGGATAGCGGTGTTCGTTGATGCGGGTTATTTCTGGGTGCAGGTCGCTCAGGTGGTCCATGGCGGCAAGAACGTCCGCGACAGCGTGGTGGTCGATTACACCGTGTTGCGCGAGCAGGTGCTTGCCGAGGCCGCCGCGCAGTTCCCGCGCGCCGAACTGCTGCGCGTGTACTGGTATGACGGCCCGGGTGCCAACGGTGGCAAGGCCCACAGCCATGTCGCCATCGACGATCTCGACGACTTCAAGTTGCGTCTGGGTACCCGCAATACCTACGGCGACCAGAAGGCGGTCGATGGCCTGATCATCGCCGACTTGATCGGACTGGCGCAGGCGCGGGTGATTACCGGCGCGATCGTGCTCTCCGGCGATTCCGATCTGGCGCCGGGCGTGGTGGCAGCGCAGGGGCTCGGGCTGCGTGTGCACATGCTTTCGATGGGGCCGGCCAATGCCACGTCGCCGTTTCTGCGCGCCGAGGTCGACTGCAAGCGGCACTGGGAGGACGACACGGTGCGCCTGTTCGCGTCGGCCAGCGCGATCGCCCACATGCTCGGCGAAAACGCGATCGACGGCGCGCATGGCGATGCCTCCAGCCTGACTTACGCCACCACGGCCGACAGCATCACCGAGAACGGCATCCCGTTGAGCGAGGTGGCGGCCGCCGCGTTGGCCAACCTGCCGAGCGACGAGACCGAGCCGGTACTGGCCAACGGCGCGCTCACGCGCAGTGTCGACGCGCTGTTGCTGCGGGTCGGGCGTATCCGTTTTTGCCGGCCGCTGACCGAGCCGGAGAAACGCGCCCTGCGCGAGGAGATGAAGAAGCAACTCTCCGCGCGCGTCCCCTCCTGATATCTCGCCGAGCGGACGCAATGCGGCGTGGTGCGCATGTCGCCGCCGCGGCGCAGCCGTTACAATTCGTGCCCGATGCGGCATCGTGCCGGACGCGAGGTGATCGATGAAACTGGGCTCCCTGAAGGAAGGCGGGCGCGACGGCACGCTGATCGTGGTGTCGCGTGATCTGGTGCGTGCGGTGCGTGCGCGCGGCATCGCCGATACCCTGCAGCAGGCGCTGGACGATTGGCATCGCATCGCGCCGCGCCTGAACGCCCTGTTCGAGCAATTGCAGGCCGGCGCCGCCGCCGACGCATTTGCGCTCGACCTGAACGCGCTGGCGGCACCGTTGCCGCGCGCCTACGAATTCGTTGACGGTTCCGCCTATCTGCCGCACGTCGAACGGGTGCGGCGCGCGCGCGGAGCCAGTGTGCCGGAGAGCTTCTATGTCGATCCGCTGATGTACCAGGCGGTGAGTGCTGGATTCCTGGGGCCGCGCGATCCGGTGCGGGTGGTGTCCGAGGCGTACGGTATCGACCTGGAGGCCGAGGTGGTGGTGGTCACCGACGATGTGCCGATGGCGGTGGACGCGGCCCACGCGGCGGCGCACATCCAATTGGTGGGGCTGATCAACGACGTGTCGCTGCGCAATCTGATTCCCGACGAACTCGCCAAGGGGTTCGGCTTCCTGCAGTCCAAACCGCGCTCGACGCTGAGCCCGGTGCTGGTCACTCCGGACGAACTCGGCGCTGCCTGGCGCGGCAACAAGCTGCACCGGCCGTTGCTCAGCCACATCAACGACGCCTGGTTCGGCGCTCCCGAGGCCGGCGAGGACATGCAGTTCGATTTTGCGCAATTGATCGCGCATGCCGCCAAGACCCGGCCATTGGCCGCCGGCACCCTGGTCGGCTCGGGCACCGTAGCCAATCAGGACGAATCGCGTGGCGCCTCGTGCCTGGCCGAGAGGCGGGTGCTGGAAATCATCCGAGACGGCAAGCCGAGCACCGCGTTTCTGCGCTTCGGCGATCGGGTGCGCGTGGAGATGCTGGACGCCGAAGGGCAGTCGATTTTCGGCGCCATCGAACAGACCATCGCCGCCGCCAACTGACTTTCCCGTTGGGGCGGAGGCGGTTGGCGGCGATGGCCCGGGCGAAATGCCGCGCTTCACAGCGGGCGTCGGCGGGTTTAGCCTGAGCGCCTGAACGCGATCACGGGACGGTGATCGCCCCACGACCGGGGGTGTGCGGTGGCCGAATCGATCAGGCTATACGGATATTGGCGTTCCAGCGCGGCGTATCGCGTGCGCATCGCGCTCAACCTGAAGGAACTGGGTTACGACAACGTCTCGGTGCATCTGGCGCGCGACGGCGGCGAGCAGCACTCGGCCGAGTTCAAGCAACTCAACCCGCAGGAGCGAGTGCCGGTGTTGCTGCACGGCAACCGTGTCCTGCGTCAGTCGCTGGCGATCATCGAATACCTCGACGAGACTTGGCCGGCGCCGCCGCTGCTGCCGGTAGCGCCGCGCGACCGTGCCCGGGTACGCGCGCTGGCGCAGTTGGTTGCCTGCGACATCCATCCGCTCAACAACTTGTCCGTGTTGCGGTTCCTCGAGGACAACTGGTGCGTACCGCAGCCCGAGCGCGAGCAATGGGTGCGTCACTGGATCGCCCAGGGTTTCCGCGCGTTGGAGGACATGTTGGCGGAGGGGCATGCGACCGGCGCGTTCTGCGAGGGCGACATGCCGTCGCTGGCGGACTGCTGCCTGGTGCCGCAGGTATACAACGCGCACCGCTTCTCGGTGGATATGACGCCTTATCCCACCATCGCGCGCATCAACGCCCATTGCCTGGCGATACCGGCATTCGACGCGGCGCGGCCGGAACGCCAGCCCGACGCGCCGTCGGCCGACGCATAGCGCACGTCGGCGCCTCGCTCCGCTCGGTCAGTCGCTTCGCGACAGCGCATCGCTTCGCGATGCTACGACGCACATGGATGTGCGAGTGCCGCGAGCGCAGGATGCGCAAGAGCGGCGGCCTTCGCTGCGCCGCACATGGATGTGCAAGTGGCTCTGCACTCCCTACGGTCGCCGCGAGCGCATGGATGCGCAAGAGCGGCCGCTCGGTAGCCCGCAAGCGGCCTGCTACCGCGATGGCAGCGTCCGTGCGGGGCCGGCCTCAATACGTGTTCAGCCCGCCGTCGCCCTGGAACACGTCCGCGTAGGGGTCGTGTTCGCCCTGCGAACCTTCGGACAGGCGGATCTTCAGGGCCAGTCCATCGCGCGAATCGGCCTTGCGCAGCGCTTCCTCCAGCTCGATCTTGCCGTCCTTGTAAAGCCGGTACAGCGACTGGTCGAAGGTTTGCATGCCTTCCTGCAGCGACTTGTCCATCGCGTCCTTGATGGTATGCACCTCGCCGCGGCGGATCAGGTCGCGGATCATCGGGGTGTTGATCAGCACTTCCACCGCCGGCAACCGCTTGCCGTCCTTGCCCACCACGAGGCGTTGCGAGATCACCGCCTTGAGGTTGAGCGAGAGGTTCATCAGCACGTTCTTGTGCGCGTTCTCGGGGAAGAAATTGAGGATGCGCTCGAGCGTCTGGTCGGCGTTGTTGGAGTGCAACGTGGCCAGGCACAAGTGCCCGGTTTCGGCGAAGGCGATCGCCGACTCCATGGTGATGGCGTCCAGGATTTCGCCGATCAGGATTACGTCAGGCGCCTCGCGCATGGCGTTCTTGAGCGCGTTGTGGAAAGCGTGGGTGTCCAGCCCCACCTCGCGCTGGTTGACGATCGACTTCTTGTGGCGGTGCAGGAACTCGATCGGGTCCTCCACCGTCAGGATGTGGCCGGTGGTGGTGCTGTTGCGGTGGTCGATCATGCCGGCCAGCGTGGTCGACTTGCCCGAACCGGTGGCGCCCACCACCAGCACCAGCCCACGCGGCTCCATCACGATGTCCTTGAGGATCGCCGGCAGCTTGAGCTGGTCTACGGTGGGGATGTCGCTCTTGATGGCGCGGATCACCATGCCCACTTCACCGCGCTGCTTGAATACGTTGATGCGGAAACGGCCGGCGTCCTTGATTGCGATCGCCATGTTGAACTCGAGGTCGCGCTCGAACGCGGGCACCTGGCCCTCGTCCATCAGCGAGTACGCGATCTTCTTGACCATGCCGGCCGGCAGGCCGGTGGATCCGAGCGGGTACAGCTTGCCTTCCACCTTGATATGCACCGGCGCTCCCGTGGTCAGGAACATGTCCGATGCATTCTTTTCCGTCATCAGCTTGAGGAAGTAGCCGATGTCCATGCCAAACCCCCTACCCCGATCGCAACGTCGAAATACTACCGCTTGCACCAGGCGGCAGCGCTACACACAATACCGCACGGGCCATGTCGGCCTCTGGAATGCCGTTGTTATGACAGCTTCGCGCGCAAAAATCCATTGTCTGTTGGCCGTTTCGTGCGCCATTGCCGGCTGCGCCAGCGTTCCGCCGCCGTTGTCGGAACTGAGCGCGGCCGAGGCGCGGATCGCGACCGCGCGCGAACTGCGCGCCGCCCGCTACGCCCAGGCCGATCTGGATGCCGCGGAATCCAAACTGCAGCTGGCGCGCACCGCCATCGATGCCAAGGACTACGATCTGGCGAATCAGCAGATCGAGCAGGCCCAGGCAGGTGCCGAACTGGCCGCCGCCAAGGCGCGCGAGGCGCAGGCGCGCGAGCAGGTGCGGCGCAAGACCGAGGACAACGCCCGTTTGCGCCGCCAACTCGCAGTCGGAGGTGGGCGATGAACTCTTGGCGGTGGCTGCCGCTGCGCGTGCTGCTGTTGTCGCTGCTGGTGCTGGCCGCTGGCGCGGTCGGCGCGGCGGAACCCGCCCCGGACCCCGACGTAGTGCGCGTGCAGGCTCAGCTCGATGCGCTGGATGCCGATGTGCGTGTCACCGGCATGGCGGGAGTGGAGCGTCTGCAGGCACGCCAGGCGCTGGCGCGGCTGGCGGCGACCAAGCCCAAGGCACGCGATCGCGGCCACGTGCTGTGGCTGGCCGAGCAACGCGCTGAAATCGCCGAGGTGGCGGTACGTGCGGCGACGCTGGAGGCCGAATCGATGCAACTCGATCGCGAGCGTGACCGGATTCTGCTGGAGGCCAGCCGGCGCGATGCCGATCTGGCGCGGCAGGAAGCCGAAGGGCTGCGCCTGCAGAACCTCGCACGCACCGAAGAAGCGCAGCGTGCGCAATCGCAAAGCGAGCAGTCGGCGGCGCAGGCGACGGCCGCGCTTGCCGAGGCCGATCAGGCGCGCCAACTCGCGCAAGCGCGCCAACGCGAGGCCAGTCTGGCGCGCCAGGAGGCCGATCTGGCCTCCGCCGCAGCCGAGAGCCTGCGCTTGCAACTGGATTCGTTGACCTCGCGTCGCGATGCCCGCGGCGAAGTGATGACGTTGTCGGGCGATGTGTTTGCGCCAGGGCAGGCGAAGCTGCGGCCGGAGGCGCGCGCCAATCTGGCGCGGGTAGTGGCGTTCGTGCAGGGCGCGCCCACCGCCGCCATCCGCATCGAGGGTCATACCGATTCGCGCGGCAGCGCGAACCTCAATCAGGCCTTGTCGCAGCGTCGCGCCGACGCCGTGCGCGACGCCCTGGTCGAGGATGGGGTGAGCGGCGAGCGGCTCAGCGCAGTCGGGATGGGCGAGGACCAGCCGGTGGCCGACAACGCCAGCGAGGAAGGACGCGCGCGCAATCGCCGGGTGGACGTGATTCTGCTCAATCCGGGCGGCTGACGCCGCGCCCGGTGGGTGGTGGCGCGTCACCCCGGCGGGGTCGGAAACGCTTCTGCCGTTCGCAAACAAAACCATGTGGATCAACTGGTTGCGACCGCACTTGCGGCCGGCTGGCGAGCGGCGTAGGGTCAAGCTTCCGGCGACGCTGGTCGCCCGGACGTCTTACGAGGCCGATGACCGCACGCTCTGCCATTACGGAAGCCGCCGTCTCATGCCACGGTGCTGGTACCCCACGCCAGGGTACGGCCCGGCGGCCCGGCCACAGGCTCACTCACGACAACGCCCCGTGCCAGTCCGGCCGGGGCGTTCGTGTATCTGCGAGAAGGAGGTCACCGATGTTCGAAGGTCAACCCGCCGCCGATGTCGAAGCGCTGCTCAGCAGCGACCCCGAGTTCCGCCGCCTGTATCGTCGTCACCGACAACTCGACAAACAGGTGCTCGATGCCGAACTGGGCGTGCTGCCGATGGACGACGTCACGCTGGCGCGCATGAAGAAAGAAAAGCTGCACGCCAAGGATCGCCTCACCCGATTGTTCTCCCAACACACCACGCACTGACCACCTGATCGCATCGTCAGCGCCCGCAATGCGCGGGCGCAAACGTCGTCGCGTCGCGGGCGGTGTCGGCCTATCCTCGTCGGCCGGCGCCGCCCGCGCCTTGCCGCCACCCACAAGGGCGTGCGGCGCTCCTGCCGTTCGTGGGAGCGGGCTTGCGCGCGACGCGGATTACGGCGGTGCGTGAGGCTGCTAGAATCCAGCCCGTTTCCGGCCTGTGGGCCGGCCCCTTGCGCAAGCCAGCCGTGCGCGCGTCAGTGCGCACGCCGAGACGGTCATGACGGTCAATAACAGCGTTCTGGAACTCATCGGCAACACTCCCATGGTCAAGGCGCAACGGCTGGATACCGGCTGCTGCGAGTTATTCCTCAAGCTGGAGGCGGCCAATCCGGGCGGTTCGATCAAGGATCGCATCGGCCTGAAGATGATCGAGGCGGCGGAGAAGGCCGGCAAGATCAAGCCCGGCGACACGCTGGTGGAAGGCACCGCCGGCAACACTGGCATCGGCCTGGCGCTGGTGGCGCAGCAGAAGGGATACCGGCTGGTGCTGGTGGTGCCGGACAAGATGAGCCGCGAGAAGATTTTCAACCTCAAGGCGATGGGCGCCGAAGTGATCCTGACCCGCTCGGACGTGGCCAAGGGGCATCCGGACTACTACCAGGATCTCGCCGCGCGCATCGCCGAGCAGACCCCGGGCGCCTACTTCATCAACCAGTTCGGCAACCCCGACAACCCGCGCGCGCACGAGGAAGACACTGGTCCGGAAATCTGGCGGCAGATGGAAGGCCGGATGGACGCCATCGTGTTCGGCTGCGGTTCCTCGGGCACCATGACCGGGTTGTCGCGCTTCTTCGCGCGCGAGGCGCCGCAGGTGGAACTGGTGCTGGCCGATCCGGTCGGGTCGATCCTGGCGCAGTACATCAACGAGGGCACGCTGTCGGAGAAATCCGGCTCGTGGCTGGTGGAAGGCATCGGTGAGGACTTCCTGCCTTCGATCTCGGATTTCAGCCGGGTCAAGAAAGCCTACGCGGTGACCGACAAGGAAAGCTTCCTGGCCGGGCGTGAACTGCTGGCGCGCGAAGGCATCCTCGGCGGCTCCTCCAGCGGCACCATCCTCTCGGCGGCGCTGCGCTATTGCCGCGAACAGACCACGCCCAAGCGGGTGGTGGCGTTCGTCTGCGACACCGGTAACAAGTACCTGTCGAAGATGTACAACGACTACTGGATGCTCGACAACGGCTTCATCGCACGCGAGCAGTACGGCGACCTGCGCGATCTGATCCTGCGTCCCTACGCCCAGCGCGACACCGTGGTGGTGGGCCCCAACGACCTGCTGACCACCGCCTACCAGCGCATGAAGCTGTATGACGTGAGCCAGTTGCCGGTGATGGATGGCGAGCACATCGTCGGCATCCTGGACGAGAGCGACGTGCTGATGCACGTATTCGGCGACGAGACGCGCTTTCTCGACAAGGTTTCGACCGCGATGGTGTCGCGTCTGCACGTGCTGGACGTGAAGGCGCCGATCGAATCGCTGCTGCCGATCTTCGATCGCGGCCACGTTGCCATTGTGATGGACGGCGACAAATTCTTCGGCCTGATCACCCGCATCGACCTGCTCAACTATCTGCGGCGGCGGGTGCAGTGAGCAGCACCCCGGCGAACGTCGCGGACGCTGACGGCTTTGCGCCGATATTGCGTCTGGTCGATGTGCTGCCCGCCGCGATGTGCGCGCGCATCCTCGATTACTACCGGGAGCAGTGCGGCGACGGCCAGCCGTCCGGCGTGCTGGAGTACCGCGACGGCAAGCCCGAGTTCCAGATCAACCCGGAAGTGAAGATGCGCCGCGAGGCGATCATCGCCGACAAGGCGCTGGAACAGGACGTCCATGCCCGGATCGAAGCGCGCGTGCTGCCCGAGATCTTTCGTGCCTTCCAGTATCCGGTGCAGCAGCGCGAGCACTTCAAGATCATCAGCTATGACGCCGGGCGCGGTTATTTTCGCGCGCATCGCGACAACGAGACGCCGGACGTGGCGTATCGGCGCTTCGCGATGACGCTACAGCTCAACACCGGCGCCTATCGTGGCGGCGAGCTGCGTTTTCCGGAGTTCGGCGAGCGCCTGTATTCCGCGCCGATCGGCGGTGCGCTGGTGTTTTCCTGCTCGCTGCTGCACGAGGTGATGCCGATCACCGAGGGCCGGCGCGTGGCGATGACTTCATTCCTGTTCGGCGCGCGCTGAGCGCGCTCGCAGCAAGCTCTCAGCCGAGATCGGTCTGCAAGTCGTGCGCGTGCAGCGGCGCCAGCGTGGCCCGCGCCCATGCCATGCCAGCCTCGATTTCGCCGGCGAAGCGGGCCGTGGCCGCGTCGATCTCGCGGCGCCGGGTATCGGCGTCGAAGCGTTGCAAGGGGTCCTTGGCGTAGCGCGCCAGCAACGCCGCGCTGCGCCCGGGGGCCAGCGCCATGGGGTCGGTGGTATGGCCCAGATGCGTCGTCAGCGCGCGCAGCCGGCCGGGCGGGTCGGCCAGAAAATCGTCGAAGTCCAGCGTCATCAGGCGCGCCGCCATGCCAGCTTCGGAACGCAGCCGAAGACACTGCAGTTGCTGGACCAGCCAGGACATCGCCAGCACCTGTGCATCCCCGAGCGTCGCAAGGTCGGGCTCGCGCTGGCCGGTCAGGTGATGCCACACGGCGAGTCGCGCCGGCGCCTGCTGGCGCATGCCGAGGCGCAGCGTCGGGTCACGCAGCATGAGAGCCAGCCAGGGGCGCAACTTCATCGATAGCGCGATCGCGCGCGATGGCGACGAGCTTGCCAGCAGTTCGGGTGCCAGCACCGCGACCACGCTCGTCGGCTTGACCAGGATGCTGCGGGTATCGGGAAAGCCACGACGCAACAACGCCAGGGTGAGCGCGAGGTCGTCATCGAAGCGCGTGCGTGCCTCTGGGGTCTCTGCCTGTGCGTGGCGCATTGCCAGTTCCAGCAGCGGCAGCGGCTCGCGCAAGCCGAGCAGGCCCGGCAGTGCATCCAGCAGCCGGCTGATCAGAGTCGAGCCGCAATGGCCGATGTGGAACAGCCAGTGCAGCGGCGGCGGATCGGGCGGCGCTGTCGACATGGCGGCAGCGATGTCCGCCAGCGTTGCCGAAAAGCCGCAGAACGGGCGATGCGCCAGTGCCCGCTGGTCGAGGAACGCGGCGCCGAGGTAGTCGGCCGGGGTGAACTCGAACACCTGCGCCGTGCGCGCCGGGAAGTCGATGTGCAGCGCCGGCCACGCCGCGCTGCGGGCGAATCCCGGCGGCAGCGGTGGGCGCGCGGGCGGATGATCTGAAGGTGGCGTCATCATGCGGTTCGGTATCCCGGTCAAGGCTATAATCGCACGCGCCCGCTGGCCGGCATGCCATGCGCAATCGTCCGCCGCCGCGATCCCCGTCGCGCCCCGTTCCCCAAGGCCCCCATGTCCGAACTCAAATCCCATCGCTTCGGCACCCGTGCCATCCACGCCGGGCAATCGCCCGATCCCAGCACCGGCGCAGTGATGACGCCGATCTACGCTACCTCGACCTACGCCCAGCAAAGTCCAGGCGTGCACCAGGGATTTGAATACTCGCGCAGCCACAATCCGACCCGCTTCGCTTACGAGCGCTGCGTGGCGTCGCTGGAAGGCGGCAGCCACGGCTATGCGTTCGCCTCGGGGCTGGCGGCCACCGCCACCGTGCTCGAAACCCTCGACAGCGGCAGCCATGTGATCTGCATGGACGACGTTTACGGCGGCACCTACCGCCTGTTCGAGCGCGTGCGGCGGCGTTCGGCCGGGCTCGATTTCAGTTTCGTCGATCTGGGCGACATCGCCGCGTTGGAAGCAGCGGTGCGGCCCAACACGCGCCTGATCTGGTGCGAGACTCCGACCAACCCGCTGCTGAAGATCGTCGACATCGCGCGGCTGGCCGAGTTCGCGCGCAAGCGCGGCATCCGCCTGGCAGTGGACAACACGTTCAGCTCGCCCGCGCTGCAACGGCCGCTGGAACACGGCGCGCATCTGGTGATGCATTCCGCCACCAAGTACATCAACGGCCACTCCGACATTGTCGGCGGCCTGATCGTGGTCGGCGACGACGCCGAACTGGCCGAGCAGATGACCTTCCTGCAGAACGCCGTCGGCGGCGTGCAGGGGCCGTTCGACAGCTTCCTCGCGCTGCGCGGGCTCAAGACCCTGCACCTGCGCATGAAGGCGCACTGCGCCAACGCGATGGAACTGGCGCAATGGCTGGAGCGGCATCCGGCGGTGGAGCGGGTGGCCTATCCGGGCCTCGCCTCGCATCCGCAACATGAACTTGCCAAGCGCCAGATGGACGGCTTCGGCGGCATGGTCAGCGTCTGGCTCAAGGGCGGACTGCCGGCGGCGCGAGCCTTCATGGAGCGCACCGAATTGTTCGCCTGCGCCGAATCGCTGGGCGGGGTGGAGAGCCTGGTCAACCACCCGGCGATCATGACGCACGCCTCGGTGCCGGCGGAAACCCGCGCGAAACTCGGCATCACCGATAACCTGGTGCGCCTGAGCGTGGGCGTCGAGGACATCGCCGACCTGCGCGCCGAACTCGAAGCGGCGCTGCGCTGAGCCGTCGTCACCCGCAGCCGAGACCACCGAGCGATGCCTCGCCGATGAGCAAGAACAAGACCGCGCCGCCGCAAAGCACCGGCATCCTGAT
>JANRIF010000042.1:0-17351 GCA_033765245.1 Lysobacteraceae bacterium | reverse complement strand
CGCGAGCGGGCGCGGCTAGAGGGGCGCAGCCAATCCATCGACTCGCCATGACCGTCAAATAACACTCGCCATCCGACACCTTGTCCCGCAGCGCGTGGCTTACATCCAAAGCTGTTCAGATAGTCGCCTCAGCCTTCAGTGCCGTCATTCCAGCGGAAGCTGGAATCCAGTTTGCTGTGGCTTTGCAAAGCTAAAGTCAAAATGGACCCCAGCCTTACTCGCACGGTGTGCTCGCCCTTCGGGCCGCCTTCGGCGTTCGGGCGCTGCGCGCCTCGTCGCTGGGGTGACGACCTGATGGTTCGTCGTCTGGATGAACAGTATTGGGCTTACATCGCAAGCCACGGGTCGATCACCCCAACACCCGTCTCCTTGAAGTCCACCAGATTGCGCGTGACCACCGTCATGCCGTGGACCAGTGCCGTTGCGGCGATGAAGGTGTCCCGCAACGGGCGCGGATTCGGCACGTGCAGGCGCGCGCTTTGCAGGGCAACGGCGGTATCGATGGGGAGGATGCGTCCGGCAAATGCGGGCAACACATGCGCGTCGAACCAGGCGCGAAGCATCGCCCCCTGGGTCGGGTCTCGGCGCGCCGCCAGCAGGATGCCGATTTCGAGTTCCTGAATCGTGATGACCGATACGAACAACGTTTCCGCATCAACCGTATCCGACCACGCGGCAACATGGGCGTCAGCCTTGCCGGCGCGGACCTTGCGCAGTTCGGAGACCACATTGGTGTCGAGCAGATACATCAGGACAAGTCTGCGGCACGCCCACGGTCGGAGAAGACCGGGACATCCAGATCGATGTCCTCGATGCCCGGCATGGCCAGCAAATCGGTGATCCGCGGACCGGCGCCGGCGATCCGGCGATAGTCCTCGATGGTCAGCAGAACGTGCGCCGGCCGGCCTCGATCGGTGATGAACACCGGCCCCTTGCGAGCCGCCTTTTTCGCTTTGCCGGTGTCCTGGTTGAACTCACGACTGGACAATGTGGTGATTGGCATGACGGCCTCCCAAGCGCGAGCCATGTAGGAACATATCTACATTTTCCGGAAAGCGCAACATCGCGATCGCCATCCGCCCACCCTCGCCCCTACAACCCCAACACCAGATCGTCCGCCGCCACGCTGTCGAGGCGGATCTTGTTGACGAACAGGGAGAACGCGAGCAGGCCGGCGAGGCCGTTGGCGCGTTGCATCCAGGGCGGCAGGAAGCCGGGGGTGGCGATGGCGCCGTTGGCGAATTGACTCTCCAGCGCGAACACGTCTTCCAGCGCCATCTTGCCGGCGAACAACAGCCGCGCCTGCGCCCACTTGCGATGGCGCAGGCACCAGCGAAAGAACGTGTGCACGCCGAGCAGGCCGTGCAGGTACACGGTGTCCTTGGTGAACGCGGCGCCACCGGACAACGGCACGCCGCGAAACACCCGCTGCGCCGAGGTGAAGCTGTCGACGTCGGACTGCCCGGACTCGATGAAGAAGCGGAACACTTCCACGAAGTCGGCGCCGTGGATGGCGCGGTCGATGGCGACGATGCGCAGGCTGATGCGCTTCATGCGTTCGATATCCATCGCCCCACTGAGCATTTCCGACAGAGTGGCCAGGCCTTCCTGGGTGGCGGTGGTGCGCGGGGCGCCGCGCGCCATCGATTTGAGCCAGGGCTGCTCGCGCCCGTTGAGGCCGGTGAGGGTGTGCACGAACGCCTCGTGCATCAGCAACTGGTTGCGGTCGTATTCGCTGAAGCCGGTGTTGGTGCGCAGACGGATGCGGGTAGGGCTGGCGGCAGCCTTGGCGATCAAATTGGGATCGAGTTCGACCCGTATCTGATGACCGGCGAAGAACGCATCGACCGCCTGCTGCAGTTCCTGCTGCACCACTTCGGCCGGCAACACGTAACCCGGCTCGACGCTACGCAGCTCTTGATCGAGCTCGTTGGCGAGGTCGATGAAATGGCGGGCGGCATCGAGGTTGGTGGGGCCGTTGCCCGGCAGCAATTCCACCGGGCGTCCGAACAGACGGCTGGAATACGCGGTGACGCGGTGGCTGCCCAGCACGTCGAGCAGGCGAGTGGCGATGCGCCAGCTTTCGCTGGTCTGCTGCAGGTAGTGGCCGAGTGGGTGGTCGGGATCGGCGGCGCGGTGAACGGCATCGAGTTCGGCGCGCACTTCCTTGAGGTCGAAGCGCGGGTACTCGATGCGCGGCATGGCGATGCGCCCGACCCGCCACGCTGACAGAAACGCCTCCTGCACCTGGGCCGGCCAGCTCACCGCTTCGAGCATGCGGATCGGCCGCACTGCCGCCACCAGGCGCGCGTCGAGCGCGGCATGATGCGCCAGGGCGGGCTCGACCGCGCTCATCGATCGCGACCGTACTTGTCGATCAGGCGCTTGCGCAGCGCCTTGTTCTGCACCCGTGCATCGGCGCGCTGCGCCAGCCGCAACGCGAGCTGCCCGGCGGCATCGGCGAGTTCGCCATGCAGCTTGCGATAACTGGCGAGATAGCCCGGATCGAGGGTGCCGGCATCGATGGCGGCGCGCACCGCGCAGCCGGGCTCGGCGTTGTGTTCGCAATCGCGGAAGCGACAATGGCCGGCGATGGCCTCGATGTCCTCAAAGCCGCCATCGGCAATGTCCTCCTCGCCGGTGAGCTTGATCTCGCGCATGCCCGGGGTGTCGATCAGGCAGCCGCCCTGCGGCAGCGGCAACAGGGCACGATGGGTAGTGGTGTGGCGGCCGCGCGAGTCGTTGCCGCGCACCGCGCCGGTCTTCATGGTGTCGCGACCGAGCAGCGTGTTGGTGAGGGTGGATTTGCCGGCGCCGGAGGAACCCACCAGCACCAGCGTGCGCCCCGGCCCGAGATAAGGCGCCAGCACCTGCGCGGTAGCGGGGTCTTTGGCATTCACCGCATGCACCGGCACGCCGCCGGCGCTCAGGCCGGCCAGTGCCGCCAGTGCGGCCGTCACGTCGGCGCCGGTATCGGCCTTGGTCAACACGATTGCCGGCCGCGCGCCGCTGCCTTGCACCAGCAGGCAATAACGTTCCAGCCGGCGCGGATTGAAATCGCCATCCAGGCCACACACCACCAGCACGGTATCGATGTTGGCGGCAATGACCTGACGCTGATAATGCTCGCCCGCGGCCGCGCGGCTGAGCAGCGAGCGCCGCGGCAGCACACTCACGATCTGCGCGGCATCGGCGGCCAGCAGCACAAAATCGCCGACGGCCGCTCGTTGTTCGCTGGGGAAACTGGAGCGCAACCAGGTCGACGGCGCATTGACCCGCGCGCGCGTCTCGGCATCCAGCGCCACGTCATAGCCGCTGCGGTGCTGCGCCACCACGCGCGCCAGGCGGCCGTTGGGGCATGCGATCCGGGCCTGCGTCAGAGCGGCCTGGGAGGCGGCGTCATCGGGCCAGCCGATCGCCAGCAGTGGGTGGGAATTCAACGACATGGCCGGCAGTGTAGCGCGCGCCAATAAACGTTACTCTTGAAACTCCATTCCCACGCCCAACCGGGCCGCTCCGCTCATGACCCTGCCCCCTCTGCACACCCGCACCCGCCTGAGCCAGGTGCGCTACGAAATCCGCGGCGAGCTGGCCCGCCGCGCGCGCGAACTGGAAGCCCAGGGCCGCGAGCTGATCAAGCTGCATATCGGCAACCCCGGCGCCTTCGGATTTCGCGCGCCCGAGCACCTGCAGCAGGCGCTGGTCGGCGGACTGACCCAGAGCGACGCTTACGGCCATCAGCAGGGCCTGGTCGCGGCGCGCGAGGCGATCGCCCGGCAGTTCGCGGCTCGCGGCGTGGGCGGCATCGATGCCAACGCGGTGTTCGTCGGCAACGGCGTCAGCGAATTGATCGATCTGGCGCTGCGCGCGCTGCTCGATCCCGGCGACGAGGTGTTGCTGCCCAGCCCCGACTATCCGCTGTGGAGCGCCGCCACCCTGCTCAATGACGGCAACCCCGTCTACTACCGCTGCGCCGCCGACGCCGGCTTTCTGCCCGACCCGGACGAGATCGCCTCGCTGATCACCCCGCGCACCCGCGCGCTGGTGCTGATCAACCCCAACAATCCCACCGGCGCGGTGTACCCGCGCGCCCTGCTCGAAGCGCTGGTGGAGCTGGCGCGTCGGCACGGCTTGCTGCTGATGAGCGATGAGATCTACGACGGCATCACCTACGACGGCGCGCGCTTCGAGCCGTTGGCGCCGCTCGCGGGCGACGTGCCGTGCCTGAGTTTCGGTGGGCTGTCGAAGGTGCATCGCGCCTGCGGCTACCGGGTCGGCTGGGCGGTGCTCACCGGCGATCATCGCCGCACCGCCAACTACCACCACGCACTCGACCTGCTCGGCGCACTGCGCCTATGCGCCAACGTGCCGGGGCAGTGGGCGATCCCGGCGGCGCTGGAAGGACCGGACACCATCGGCGCCCTGTGCGCGCCCGGCGGGCGTTTGTTCGAGGCACGCCGCGCGGTCGTCGCCGCCTGCGCGAGCAGCCGCTGGCTGTCGCTGCAACGCCCGGACGGCGCGCTGTATGCGTTCCCCTCGGTGACTGGCGATGCCGCGCTGGGCTTCGACGATCATGCCTTCGCGGCCGATCTGCTGGAACACGAAAGCGTGCTGATCGTGCCCGGATCGAGTTTCAATGTGAGCTACCGCAATCACTTCCGCGTCACCTTGTTGCCCGAGCCGGCACAACTGCACGAAGTGTTCGGCCGCATCGAACGCGCACTCGATCGCCGCGGCGCCGCCGTGCGCAATCGTCAGGTGGCGTGAGTGACGCCGTGCGACGGCGCCGAACACGGCTACCTCGCGCTCGGCGATTCCTACACCATCGGTGAGGGCGTGAGCCCCGCCGAGCGCTGGCCCGACCGCCTTGCGGCCGGGCTTGCCGAATACGGCAACGCGCTGGGCGCACCGCGGATCATCGCGCGCACCGGCTGGAGTTGCGCCGAGCTGGCCGACGCCATCGACGCCGCCGGGCCGCTCGGCCGCTGGCAACTGGTGTCGCTGCTGATCGGCGTCAACGACCAGTACCGCGGCTATCCGCTCGCCGATTACGTGCCGCGCTTCAGCGCGCTGCTGGAACGCGCCATCGCGCTGGCTGGCGACCGCGCCGAGCGCGTGTTGGTGCTGTCGATTCCGGACTGGGGCGTGACCCCGTTCGCCGCAGCGCAGCCCCGTTCGCCGGCGCAAATCGCCACCGAGATCGACGCCTACAATGCCAGCGCCCGCGTCATCGCTCAGCGTCACGGCGTTCCATTCGTCGACATCACCGACCTCAGCCGCGAGCACCCCAACGGCCCCGGCATGCTAGCCGCCGACGGCCTGCACCCCGGCCCGGCAATGCACGCGCTGTGGGCCGAACGCGCGCTGCCGATCGCCACGCATCTGTTCTCCCGTTGAGCGCAAGCCCGTCGCTTCGAAAACTCTTGTGGGAGGCCGCTTGCGGGCGACAGGTGCTCGGTCGGCCACAGACCTGTCGCGCAAGCGCGCTCCGCTCGCGCAGCGATTGACCGCCCACTGGTCGGACCAGCGCACCACCACCGTCTGCACAATGAAGCCTGCAGGTAGAATGACGCCACCGCTACCTCGGAGTTTCCCATGTCGCTCGACCCCGCCGTCCGCACCCGCATCCAGTCGCTGCTCGACGCCCATCGCATCGTGCTGTTCATGAAGGGTGAGCCCGCTGCGCCGCGCTGCGGGTTTTCCGCCAAGGCTACCGGCATCCTGAGCGGGCTCGGTGTGTCCTTCCACAGCGTGGACGTGCTGGCCGACCCGGAAATCCGCGAAGGCATCAAGGTCTATGGCAGTTGGCCGACCATTCCGCAGTTGTACATCGGTGGCGAACTGGTCGGCGGCTCCGACATCATCGAGCAGATCGCCAACAGCGGCGAACTGCACGAACTGCTGGGCCTGCCGGCGCCGGATCGCACCGTGCCGACCCTCCACATCAGCCCGGCCGCCGCCGAGGTGATCGCTCGCGCGGTGGCGGATGCCGCGCCCGGCATCGGTGTGCACCTGAGCGTCGACCCCGCGTTCATCGCGCAATTGGCGCTCAAGGAGATCGCCGGCAACGAGCTGGTGGCGCATGCGCAAGGCATCGACGTGCACGTCGACGTGATCAGCGCGCCGCGCGCCAATGGGATCGAGATCGACTGGATCGAAGACATGCGCGGCGCCGGCCTGGCGATCCGCAACCCCAATGCCCCGCCGGCGGTGTTGTCGCTGACGGTGGAAGCGCTGCAACAGCGCCTGCGCGACGGCGACATCCGCGTGCTCGACATCCGCCCCGCTGCGGATCGCGCGCTGGCGCCGTTTCCGGGCGCGCACGAGGTGCTGGACGAGGACAGCCTGCCGCATCTGGCGGCGCTGCCCAAGGACACGCCGCTGGCGTTCCTGTGCCACCACGGCAACTCCAGCCAGCAGGCGGCCGAGCATTTCCGCGGCCTGGGTTTCCGCCGGCTGTTCAACGTCGAAGGCGGCATCGATGCCTGGTCGCAACGCATCGACCCGTCAGTCGCGCGTTACTGATTGGCGCCGTCCCGACATCGCCGAAACGCGCAAGGCCGCCGGCTGTGGCGAGCGCCACGGCGCCAGCATTGGCATTGACTGAGTATTTGCGCTAATTTGCCTCACGAGTGATTGATTTCACTCGTGACGATAGCAGCCGGCTGGCGCCCTGGGTCGCCCGCCGGGAGGGGCTGATCGACAGGGAGGCAAGCAATGTTCTGGCGAACGATGGCACTGATGGTGGCGGTTGCCTGCACGGGCGGCTGCGCGAAAGACCCCAAAGCGCAGGCGCTCGAAGCCTGCGCCGACGCGGTGGCACAAAAGCTCGTGGGCAAGGAGTTCCGCCTGGACCGGACCGCAATGCAGGCCAGCGCCGCCGACGACGGCACCGGCGCGATCGCGATGTCGGGTGGACTGCTGATCAACCCCGGCATGACCAACGAAGAAAAACAGACGGTGCAATGCAAGGCCCGCGTCGAGAACGGCAAAGCCGACGTGGTGTCGCTCTCCATCATCTGGTGAACGTCGCCGCCGCGCCCCAGCGGCGCGGCGGTACGCTCGCCGAGCCATCTCTCAATCGTCGAAGCGCAGGTGCTTCACGCTCTTGCCGTGGCGACGCACCAACTTGAGCGCTTCGATGCCGATGGTGATGTGGGTCTCCACGAAGCCCTCGCTGACCTTGCGGTCGGAGGCTTCGGTCTTTACCCCTTCCGGGATCATCGGCTGATCCGATACCAGCAGCAGCGCGCCGGCCGGAATGCCGTTGGCGAAGCCGACCGAAAAGATCGTGGCGGTTTCCATGTCGATCGCCATGCAGCGCAGCTTGCGCAGGTACTCCTTGAACTCCTCGTCGTGCTCCCAGACCCGACGGTTGGTGGTGTATACGGTGCCGGTCCAGTAGTCGTGGCCGAGGTCGCGGATCATGGTGGACACGCCGCGTTGCAGCGCGAACGCCGGTAGCGCCGGCACTTCCGGCAGCAGGTAGTCGGTGGACGTGCCCTCGCCGCGGATCGCCGCGATCGGCAGGATCAGATCGCCCAACTGGTTCTTGCGCTTGAGCCCGCCGCATTTGCCTAGAAACAGCACCGCCTTGGGGTCGAACGCGGTCAACAAATCCATCACCGTGGCGGCATTGGCGCTGCCCATGCCGAAGTTGATCATGGTGATGCCGTCGTGGGTGGCGCTGGGCATCGGCCGGTCGGTACCGCGCAGGGTGGCGCCGGTGAGGCGACAGAACACGTCCAGGTAACCGCCGAAATTGGTGAGCAGGATGTGGGGGCCGAACTCCTCGACCGGGACGCCGGTGTAACGCGGTAGCCAGTTGTTGACGATCTCTTGCTTGGTCTTCATGCGGTGCTCGCTGTTTTTGGCATTGTAATGCGAAGCTGGCGCATAACTGGAACGCAACGCCGCGCGCCCGTGCGGGGCCACCCACCGCTCAGGTTGGACGTGGTGGAGGAAACGCGCTTATTCGGCGGGCGCGACCGGGGGCGGTGCCAAGCCGGCGACGCGTCGGTATTCGCCAAGGAACACGATGGCCCACTGCGCGCCGTCGTCGGAGGTTTCCCAGCGCTGCTCGACGCTGCCATCTGCCTGTGGCGTCCAAGTGATGCGTTGCGCCTGCTCCCTGCCGTCGGCTTGGCGCACCTTGCCCGACATCACCATGGCGCCATCGCGGATACCGCCGCGCAGATCGAGCACACCGCCATCGCCGCCGACCCAGAACTGGCGCCACACGCCATAGGCCGCGTCATAGACGTTCATGCTGTGCCCTTCGGTGCCGCGCACGCTGCGCCAGTGCTCGCTCAGCACGCAACCATCGGCCCCGCGCGTGATGGTGTTGTGGCCGTTCACCTGGCCCTGCACCCAAACGTCCCACTCGCCCAGCCAGAAATCGAACTGACGGTGCGCCGCGCTCGCGCAGGGCGGCGGTGGCGCCGTTGGTACCGGTGACGGGGGCGCCTGCGCCGCGAGCGGCATCGCCGCTGATGCCAGCAACCAAGCCAGCAGTGCTTCACGCATAACGGCAGCCTCCGAAAGGCTCGTAGTCCGTCGCGAATGTAGTCCGCCGCGCCGGCACCGGCAAGGGCGCCCTTTGTCATGCCCCGCACTTGGCAGTTTCCGGCGCGGCCGCTACTGTCGGCGCTTTGGTTCGGGAGTTCGCCATGCGCCTGCTTGCCCTCGCCGCCCTCATGGCGGCCCTGCTGTTACCCCACGGCGCGCAAGCGGATGCCGATGCGCCAGCCTACCCCAGCACCTATCGCCCGATCGCCGATGGCGTGACCGTCATCCGACATGGCACCGTGCTGATCGGCGACGGCCAGCGTCTGGACGATGCCGACCTGCTGCTGCGCGACGGCCGCGTGCAAGCGGTGGGCAAGGCGCTCGATGCACCCGCCGATGCCCGCGTGATCGACGCCCACGGCAAATGGGTCACACCGGGATTGATCGACGTCCACTCGCACCTGGGCGTGTACTCAAGCCCCAACGCGAATGCCCACGGCGATGGCAACGAGATGACCTCGGCCGTCACCGCGCAAGTCTGGGCCGAACACAGCGTGTGGCCACAGGACCCCGGTTTCGCCGCCGCGCTGGCCGGCGGCATCACGACCCTGCAGGTGTTGCCCGGCTCCGCCAACCTGATCGGCGGACGCGGCGTCACCCTCAAGAACGTACCCGCCACCACCATGCAGGCAATGAAATTCCCCGACGCGCCCTATGGCCTGAAGATGGCCTGCGGCGAAAACCCCAAGCGCGTCTACGGCGAGCGCATGCAGGCGCCGATGACGCGGATGGGCAACATGGCGGGCTATCGCGCCGCCTTCATCGAAGCACGCGAATACATCACCCAGTGGCAGGACTACGACAAGGCGCGCGCCAAGGCCGCCAACGACAAGAAGGCCGAGCCGCCCAAACCACCCAAGCGCGACCTGCGCCTGGACACGCTTGCCGGCGCGCTCAAGGGCGAGATACAGGTACACATCCACTGCTACCGCGCCGATGAGATGGCGAACATGATCGATCTCGCGCGCGAATTCGGCTTCCGCATTGCCGCCTTCCATCACGGCGTCGAGGCCTACAAGCTGGCCGACGTACTCGCCAAGGAACACATCTGCGGCGCGCTCTGGGCCGACTGGTGGGGCTTCAAGATGGAAGCCTTCGACGGCATCCAGGAGAACATCGCGCTGGTGGATCGCCCCGAAGGCGGCTGCGCCATCGTGCATTCGGATTCTGCCGAAGGCATCCAACGACTCAATCAGGAAGCCGCGAAAGTGATGGGCAAGGCGGCACGCATCGGCATCGACATCCCACCCGAACGCGCGGTGCGCTGGCTCACCGAAAACGCCGCGAAATCGCTTGGCGTGCTCGACAAGACCGGCACCCTGGAAGCCGGCAAGATGGCCGACGTGGTGGTGTGGAGTGGCAACCCGTTCAGCGTCTACGCCCACGCCGAAAAGGTGTTCGTGGACGGCGCGCTGCTGTATGACCGCAACGACCCGAAACGACAGCCGGTCTCGGACTTCATACTGGGCCAGGAGGTGTCGCCATGATTCGCGCCGCGCTCGCATTCGCCCTGCTCGCCACCGGCGTGGCCACGTCCGCGCAGGATCTGCTGATCCGCAACGCCACCGTACACACCGCCAGCGCCGCCGGCACCCTGCGCGCCACCGACGTGCTGGTGCGCGCCGGCAAGATTGCCGCCATCGGCAGCGGGCTCGCCACGCCGGCTGGCATCGCGGTGGTCGATGCCGCGGGACGTCCGCTGACCCCGGGCCTGTTCGCCGGCGTCACCGGCATCGGCATCGACGAAGTCTCGGCCGAACCCAGCACCCACGACAGCGCACTCGCCTTCGGCGCCGTCCCGCCGCAACTGGCGCAGATGCGCCCGGAGTTCGACGTCACCCTGGCCTACAACCCGCGTTCGAGCCTGCTGCCCGTCACGCGCATCGAAGGCATCACCTTCACCGAACTGGCAGCCAGCACCGAACCGGGCGGCTCGATCATCGCCGGCCAAGGCGGCCTGGTGCGCCTGGACGGCAGCTTCGAGGCGCCCTACGCCGGCCAGCGCGCACTGTTCGTCAATCTCGGCGGCAGCCTTTCGCCGCTCAGCGGCAACTCGCGCGCCGGCCAGTACATGCTGCTCGATCAAGCCCTGCGCGAAGCCCGCGCTCCCGCCGCAGCCAGCGGCGCCAACCCCCTGCTGACCCCGGCCGGCCGCGAAGCGCTGACCGGATACATCGGCAAGGGCCGCGTGCTGGTGCAGGTGGACCGCGCCGCCGACATTCGCCGCGTGCTCGACATCGCCCGCCGCGAGCACCTGAACCTCGTGATCCTCGGCGCCGCCGAAGGCTGGGTGGTCGCCAAGGAACTCGCGCAGGCCAAGGTGCCGGTGCTGATCGATAGCCTCGAAAACCTGCCCAGCAACTTCGACAGCCTCGCCGCCAGCCTCGAAAACGCCGCCCGCCTGCACGCCGCCGGCGTTGCCGTCGGCTTCAGTCAACGCGGCGACGCCAGCCACAACGCGCGCAAGATCCGCCAACTCGCCGGCAACGCCGTCGCCAACGGCCTGCCCTGGGAAGCCGGCCTCGCCGCCCTCACCGCCGTCCCCGCCGACGCCCTCGGCATCGGCGACCGCCTCGGCCGCATCGCCGTCGGCCAACTCGCCGACCTCGTGCTCTGGTCCGCCGACCCGCTCGAACTCACCAGCAGCGCCGAGCACGTGTGGATGGCCGGCAAACCCATGCCGATGCGCTCGCGGCAGAGCGAGGTGCGGGATCGGTATTTGCGCGAGGATGGGGTGTTGCCGAGGGCGTATCCGTAACTGAATCGGGTGCAAAACAGCAGGCGTTGCACATCGCTAGAGTCCGCCACTCGCTTACACTTTCTTCGACTCAGATCATTCCGAATGTGGGTGGCGACGTCGTCAACGCCGACCACCCACCGATTGCTCTCTGGCACGGCCTACCCGTGCCTGCATGAAGTGCCTGGACCGCTATGCGCCGGGCGTGGTCGAACCGCAGCCCGTCACAGCCCCCCCGCCGTCACCATGCGCTGCAAGGAAGGACTCGGCAGGCCCAACAAACGGCGCCGCTTTGTTACTGGAACTGACGCCGCCGCCGCTAAAACAGGGAAAGGAGTAGACGATCTTGTAAACAGTTTTGACTCCCCACGACCAACGTGTTCCGTTGCACGACAGGATCGACTCCCCCACCAGGTCGGTGTAGGTGCTGTCACTGTAGTACTCCGTGTCGACTTCATTGCTCGGCAATGCGTGCACCACCGTCGGGGAAAAAAACGTAATTGCAGCAACAAGCAACATTGCCAGACCCGTCATTCGCTGCGTCAGACGGGTAAAACTGCGGCGATTGGATTTGCTGACCATAGCCCATCTCCTTCACTAGATAGATTTAGAGACATCCGCCTACCACACAGGCAGGCAATCCAAACATACACCAGTTTTGGATAATAGGGCACGCGGACAATCAATTGGTGTCGGATCTATCCACAGCGCACGGCGCGACGCGAAGCTATACCTCGCCTAGTGTCTGGCCTCGTAGCAACTTAGTAACTGGGACGCCGTTCTCAATCCGCCCTGCCTGGCCTGTCAACCGTTCGCCATCATCGCCGTTGAAGTCTCCGACCTGGTCGAAACGGAGGCTCGCATGCACACGCTCGTTCTCATTGTGTTGATGGCGCTGATGCCGCTGGCATGGGCCGGCGAGGAGGCGGCGGCCCTGTCCGATTCATCTGCGGCGCCGCAAAGCGACGCCGAGGCGGTGCGCTTTCTGCAACGTGCCACGTTCGGCGCGAGCCCGGCGGACGTCGCCGAACTGCGTCGCGTCGGCTATCGCGCCTGGCTGGATGCGCAGATGGCAACTCCCCCCAGCTTGCAGCGGCCGAGTGTGGAGGCGGCCATCGCCGCACACGTGCAGATCGACCCGCGAGGGCCACAGTTCTATCGCGGCTTTCGCGTCGATCAGTGGTTCCGCACCCAGCTCGAAGCGCCGGATGCCTTGCGCCAGAAGGTGGCCTACGCGCTGTCGCAGATACTGGTGGTGAGCGACGTCGGCGTGCTGGCGCCGCACGTGCAGGCGGTTGCGGAATACAACGACGTGCTGCTGCGCAATGCCTTCGGCAGCTACCGGGCATTGCTTTCCGAGGTGACCCACAGCCCGGCGATGGGCTTGTTCCTGAGCCATCTGCGCAATCGCAAGACCGATTGGACGATGGTCGGCGGCGCGCTCGCCCCCGGCGCCATCGCACCTGACGAGAACTACGCGCGCGAGGTGATGCAGTTGTTCTCGATCGGCCTGGTCGAACGCGGCGATGACTTCAGCCCGCTGCGCGATGGCGATGGCACCACCATCGCCACCTACGATCAAGCGGTGGTCACCCAGACTGCACGCGCGCTCACCGGACTGAGCCTGAGCTGTTCCGGTACCGCCGAGGTCGGCGGACTGACGATCGCGCGCAACTGCGGTTGCAGCGGCGATGCCTGCAACTTCTCCGAGCGCCTGTTCGCCGCTGCGCTGCCGCGCTGGCAGGCGGACGGCAAGGCCACCGGGCTGGCGCATCCGGATAGCTACGCGCCAATGGTGTGTTACCCGCGTTTCGCCGACACCGGCCGTAGCGCCACCCGCGCCAATGGTTATGCGGTGCTGCCCGCGCCGGACGATCGCAAGACGGTGCTGGCCGGCACCGAAATTCCGGCCAGCCCGGTGGCGTGCCATGCCGGCACGCCGGCAAAGGATCGGCACGCCTGCATCGCCTATTGCGAGGACCAGATCGCGACCGTGCTGGATGCCCTGGTGGCGCATCCCAACGTCGCGCCGTTCGTGTCGCGGCAACTGATCCAGCGCCTGGTCACCAGCAACCCATCGCCTGCCTACATACAGCGTGTCGCTGCGGTGTTCGCGAACGATGGCGACGGCCAGCGCGGCAATCTCGGCGCGGTGGTGCGTGCGCTGCTGCTGGACCCCGAGGCGCTCGCCCCGGCAGCAGCGCCGGGCGACGGCAAATTGCGCGAGCCGTTGCTGCGCTTGTTGGCGATCTGGCGCGCTTTCGACGCACGGCCCGGGAGCAGTGGCGAGATCGGCTTGAATACGCCCGAGACGGCCTACGCGCAGCGTCCACTCGGCGCCGCCACGGTGTTCAATTTCTACGAACCCGACTACCAGCCGCCCGGTGCATTGCAGGAAGCCGGGCTGTTCGCGCCCGAATTGCAGATCGTCCACGAATCGAGTGTGGTGTCGGCGGCCGACGACCTATGGCTCCGCGTCCACGTCGGCTACGTCAGCGATCGGCGCGGCAACACTGCGTTCGTGGCGCCGGCTCGGCAAGCCTATCTGCCGCCCGAAGCGATCGATGCGCTGCCTGCCGGCGATGCCGAGTTGGTGGAGGCACTGAATCAGCGCCTGCTGTACGGAACCATGTCGGCCGACATGCGCGCCATCCTGCTCGATTGGCTGGCACAGGACATGAGCCGCGCCGACCACCGCCGCAAGGCACTCGACCTCATTCATCTGATCGCGATCTCGCCCGAGTTCGCGGTGCAGCGCTAGGAGTCCGTCATGAATTCGCATTTCGATCGCAAGCGTCGTCGTCTGCTCGGCGGCATGGGCGCCGGTCTGGCCGTCGGCGGCGTGGCATCGCTGCTTCCGCAACTGGGGCTGATCGCCAATGCCATGGCCGCCACCGGCGATGGCTACCGGGCGCTGGTGTGCGTGTATCTCGGCGGCGGCAACGACAGCTTCAACTGGCTGGTGCCGCGCGACAGCGAACTGCCCGGCAGTCACTACGACGCCTATCGTCAGGCGCGCGGCGGTGTGTACTCGGCCAGCAACGGCAGCGGTCTGGCGCTGGATTTCCAGGCTCTGCTGCCGCTGGCATCGGCGCGGCTGACCGAACCGATGGGTCTGCATCCGGCCTGTGCGGATTTCACCGTGAGCGCTGGCGAGGCCAGCCAGACACACGCAGGTCTGGCGTCGCTGTTCAACGCCGGCCATGCCGCATTCGTCGCCAACGTCGGCACGCTCACGCGCCCGATCAGCAAGTCCGAATACCAGGACGGCGCCCCGCGGCCACCACAGTTGTTCTCGCACAACGATCAGGAGCTGCTCTGGCAATTGGGCATGAGCGATGTCCATTCGCCGCTGGCGCGGTTCGGCTGGGGCGGGCGCCTCGCGCAGACCGGTGCGTTCGGAACCTTGGCGAGTGGCCTTTCCTCGAACATCTCGCTGGCCGGCGCCTCACGCTTCCTGGTCGGCGATCAGGTGTTGCCGTATCAACTCGGCAGCAGCGGCGTCGATCTGCCCGATCACTACGGTCTCGGCGGCAACACCACCGACAAGGCGCGCCGCGCCGCACTCGAGCGACTGCTGGCTGCCGGCCAGGACAATCCCTACGCCGACGAGTACGCCACGACATTTGCGCGTGCATTGACGGTCGGCGACCGACTGGCCGGCGACCTGGCCTCCGATGCCGGGCGCATCGACACCCTGTTCCCCACCACCGCCGTTGCCCAGCAATTGCGCATGGTGGCGCGCATGATCAAGGTCTCACGCACGGTGCTGAGGGCGCGCCGGCAGGTGTACTTCGTGCGCATGGGCGGCTTCGACCTGCACGATGGCATGTTCGTGTCCGGTCAGCCGGTGGCGGGCAGCGGCCACGGCGCGCTACTCGGCGAACTCAATCAGGCGCTGGGCGCGTTCTGGAGCGCACTGGGCGAAGTGGGCGCGCAGGCCGACGTGACCGCCTTCACCATGAGCGAGTTCGCACGCACGCTGTCCAGCAACGGCAACGGTTCCGATCACGCCTGGGGCGGACAGCAACTGGTGCTCGGCGGCAGCGTGCTCGGCGGCGCCGTGCATGGCCGTTATCCACGGCTCGCGCTCGATGCCGACGACGATGCCGCGCAGGATTGGAGCTTCGCGCGCGGCCAGTACATTCCCACCACCAGTGTCGATCAGATGGCCGCCACCCTGTCGCGCTGGATGGGCGCCGACGAGAACGCCATCGACGCGATCTTCCCAAGCCTGGCGAAGTTCGACCTGCGCGATCTGGGCTTCATGAGCGCAGCACCGACTTCGGTGTGAACGCCATCGGTGCGCGCCGGAAACAAGCCGGCGCGCACTGATGGAGCGTGCTCAGGGACAGCCGCCGACGTGCCAGACGTTGCCGCCATCGTTGCTGTACAGCGACGTGGTGCCGTAGGTTGAGCCCGGCATGGACTCGTTGCTGCCGTTGGCGAAGTAGTCAGGCGCGAACAGGTTGCCGGCGCTGAACGCGCGTCCGGCGAGCTTGTGGTAGTAGTTCAGCGTGGAGATCGCGGTGCAATCGCTGGCTGGCGGCGGTGGTGTCGTGGAACCACCACCGGCACTGCACGCCACCAGCGGGCCCGCACAACTGCCATCGGCGTCGCGCCACTGGCATTGGCCGCCGCTGGCCGGATGTTCGTCGAGCTTGAACACGGTTGCGGCGCCATATTCGAGATAGCAGTTGGCATAGTTGGTGAAGTCGAGCCGGCCGGCGTCGATGTGCTGCTGCAAGGTAGCCGTCTGGCCGGCATCGATGACGAAGTCGATGCGGTCGCTGGCGCTCAGGCCCGATGCGTCCACGGCATCGACGATGGCGCTGTTGGCACCGCCCGGAAGATCGCAGGCTTGCGCGCTGTAATGCGTGCCATCCACCTGCGCGGCGACGCCCGTGGTGGCGAAGGTCACGCTGATGCCGACGAGGTTCTGGTTGGCATCGACCACCTGACCGCTGACGGTGGCGCACTGTCCATCCAGACTGACGGCGATGCCGTCGAGCACGGGCGGCGCGGGCGGCGGTTCCGGGCCGACCCGGACGGTCAGGACACTCGGCGCGCTTTCGGCGCCGTCGTCGTCGATGGCGCTGATCGCCACCGTGTACAGGTCGTCGGCCAGCGGCGCGCTGGACGCCTGGAAGACGCCGCTGCCATCGACGCTGGCGCTGAACGCTGCCGCGCCCGTGCCGGTAACGCCATTGACCAGCACCTCCACCGCGTTCACTGTGCCGTCGTCATCGTGCGCCACGCCGCTGACCTGAATCGATGCGCCGGACGCCAGCGCTGCGACCTGGGACAAGGTGGGTGGCGCGTTGCGCTCCACGCGCCGGTTGTTCTGCGCGAAGAACTGGCCGAGATAGCGCGCGTAGTTGATGCTCTGGCTGCCGATGAAACTGCCGGAAGCGCCTGCGCCACCCGACCAGGCATGCGCCAAGCCGTTGAGCCATAGCATCGAAACGCGACCGTCCTGCCAGCGAAACTCCTCCGCCGTGTGTCCTGTGCCCTCGGCGATCGCAAAGCTCCCGGGCAGCGGGCTTGCACCGTAGAGCGCGGCCATGCCCTCGGCATTCTGGGTGTTGTAACAAAGGTTCACGGTGGTGTCGGCATCGCCCTGGGCGATGGACGCGATCTGGGTCTCGAAGTGACTGACAAAGCCACCTGCAAGGCCGCGGCAACGGCTTTCCACGTCGGCGGTTTCGCACGGCCCGATGGCGCCGTTGGAACTGGTGAGGATGCTCGGCCCGGCGCTCACGCCGACGCCTGCGAACACGTCCGGAGCCAGGCAGGCGGCGGTGTTGGCGAACGCCGCGCCGGACGACAGGCCGGCAACGTAGACCTGCGCCGCATCGATGCCACGACTGGTGTTGGCGGACAGCGTGTTGGCCAGATCGATCAGGTTCCGGTAATCGCCGGTGGTGCGTGTCTGCGCGCCCTGAAAGTACGACCAGCAGCCGAAGCCGGCCTTGTTCATCGCGTCGGGCACCGCAACCACCATGCCGAATTCCTCAGCGGCGGCTTCCAGCTTGGCGGTCTTGAA
>JANRIF010000034.1:0-9003 GCA_033765245.1 Lysobacteraceae bacterium | reverse complement strand
GCCAGCACCGCCGCCAGCGGCAACGTCGCCAGCCAGGACAGCAGCACCTGACGCAGCGCGAGAGCGTTCAAGGTGCCCGCGCTGGCGCCAACACCGGCGATGGCGCCGACCGCGACGTGGGTGGTCGAGACCGGCAGGCCCAGTTTGCTGGCGAACAACACCAGTACGGCAGTGATGATGTTTGCCGTCAGACCTTCGCGATGGCCCATGCGGGTCACGCGCTGGCTCATGGTCTGTGCCACGCGGCGCGAGAACAGCAGACCGCCAGTTGCCATCGCCGCAGCCAGCACCAGCAGCGACACCTGTGCGTTCCACACGTGCGCCGCCAGCAGTAGTGCGGCAAGTTTGGGGGTGTCGTTGACGCCGCGGGCATAGCAGATCGACATCGCCGACAACACGTGCAGGCGATCCAGGCTGCGCGGCACCGAGACCCGCAACGGCGCGTCGAGCGGCGCGCAGGCGGCGGTGTTGGCGAGCACCAGTTGCGGCAGCGCTGCCCGTGCGGTCGCAACGCCGTGCAATCCGGGTTGCGGCACGGGCTCGGGAAACGCCAGGCAGGCGCAATCGGGCGCCGCCTGACGCGGGGCGAACAGCCGATGCGCGGTCACGCTGAGCGCCACCGCCAGCAGCGGGCTCAGCAGCAGCGGTGCCATGAACGCGCTGGCCAGCGCCGCCCAACGCACATCGCCTCCCGCCTGCGCCAAGCCGGCGCCGATCAGCGCGCCGATCAAGGCATGCGTGGTGGACACCGGAAACCCCAATCGCGTCGCCAGCAGCACGGTGCCGGCCGCACCCAGCGCCACTGCGGTGAGAAAGGCTGGCGCCAGCACCACCGCATCCGGCACCAGGCCCTTGCCGGAGAAGCTCTGCACCAGACCATCGGCCAGCCACAGCGAGGTGAGGCTGCCGGCCACCGTGGCCAGCGTCGCCAGCCCCAGCGCCTGCCGGTAGCTCAGCGTGTCCGAACCCCAGACGGTGGCGAAGCCCTTGAAGTTGTCGTTGGCGCCGTTGCTGAAGGTCACCAGCAACGCGGCCAGCACCAGCAGCGTCTCAATCATGGGACGCTTGCGTGTGCGGCGCGGCAGCGTACGTCAGCAACACGCGCCCTGCCCTTCGGTCGATTGGGCGCCATCGAACGGCAGCGTGGTGCCGCAACCGGCAAACACGCCGAAGTGGCGGCTGAAATCGCCGATGAATTGGAAGTGCGGCGCGTAGCGGCTTTCGTTGAGCATGCGGTAGGTGTTGCCGCACACCGGAAACACGCGGCCGGTCTCGATGGCGTGGTGCTTGTCCAGATCGAAACGCTCGGGGTGATCCGGAATCGAGCCGCGATAGATCACCGCCTGACCGTGGTCCTCACAGGCATCTTCCAGCCCGGCGATATTGAACAGGCGATAGGTAGCCGAGAAGAAGCGCAGATTGCCCACGCGCGGCGCCAGCACCGGATCGGTGATCGCCAGCGGGCGGTCTTCCACCAGGCGCGGATCGATGAAGCCGGCCTGCCGCGCCAGGCGCAGAAAATCGTTCCAGTACAGCGCGCCGCCAAGGCACTCGCCATACAGCACCGGGTCGTTGCGCACGCTGTCGGGCACGCGCCGGTCGGCGTACACATCGGAGAAGTAGAACTCGCAACCGGGCTTGAGCAGGCGTTGCACTCCGGCCAGCACCGCGGGCTTGTCCGGCGACAGGTTCACCACGCAGTTGGAGACGATCACGTCGAAGCTTTCCGGAGCGAGGTCGAGCTCGTCGAGCCGCTCGATGAAGCCGCGCAGGAAGCGAACGTTGTCGTAGCCGAAGCGCTCGGCGTGGTAGCCGCGATGGCGCTCGGCCACGGCGAGTTGCTCATCGGTCATGTCGACCCCGACCACGCTGCCGCGCGGGCCCACCAATTGCGCCAGCGCGTACACATCGCGGCCGGAGCCGCAGCCCAGATCAAGCACCCGGCACCCTTCCAGCAGCGGCGGGCACACCAGACCGCAGCCGTAGTAGCGCGACAGCACCTCGGGGTGGATGTTGGCGAGCAGCGGCTTGAGCCACGCCGGCATCTGGCTGACGTCGCAACAGGCGCTGGTCTTGAGATCGTCGGAGCTGGCGAGCTGCTTGCCGTAGTAGTCCTGCACCGCGGCATGCGTGGTCGGCGCTTCGCGCGATGGCGCGGTGGCGGGAGCGTGGTCGGGATCGATGGTGCGCATGGAATGCCTCGTGACGTGGATAGGCGGCGGCGTACCGCGCGATTATTTGAGCGCGCCGCCGCAGCTCGATCCGCTGCCAGCGGTGCAGCCGAAGCAATGATCGGCGACGCGGATCGCGGCGCCGGCGGGATCGACCCGCAGCAGATCGCGCAGATGCGGGCGCGGGCCGGGCAGACATGCGTCCTGCAGCGGCAACATCAATTGCTGATTGAAATCGCAGTCGTACAGATAGCCCTGCCAGTCCACGCTCACCAGCTCGCGGCACATCACCGCGTCCAGGTTGGCGTCGCGATGGTTGTCGCGCAGCAACTGCATGTAGCGGCTGAACTGGCCTTTGGAAATCAGGGTGGAGCCGAAGCGCTGGATCGGCATGTTGGTCAGCGCCAGCAACTCGTTGAACACCACCCCGAAGTGCGCCTGCAATTCGCGCTGGTAATCCGCCTGCAGGGCGCGCTGGTCGGGCGGCAGCACTGGCCCCTGCGGGTTGTACACCAGATTCAGCACCAAGCCCGAGCCCGGTTGCCCGTAGCCGAGCGCGTTGAGTTTTTGCAGTGCGGCGATGCTCTTGTCGAACACGCCTTTGCCGCGCTGGCGATCGACGTTGTCCAGCGAATAACATGGCAGCGACGCCACCACCTCGACCCGCTGCGCGGCGAGAAATTCGGCCAGGGTTTCCTGCTCCGGTTCGAACAGGATGGTGAGATTGCAGCGATCGATCACCCGCACGCCGAGCGCGCGCGCGGCCTGCACCAGCTCGCGGAAGCCGGCGTTCAGCTCGGGCGCACCGCCGGTCAGGTCCAGCGTGGTGATTCCACGCGCCCGCAACACCTCCGGAATCAGCGCCAGCGTGTGCGCATCCATCATCTCGGTGCGCGTCGGCCCGGCGTTGACGTGGCAATGCAGGCACGACTGGTTGCAGCGATAGCCCAGGTTGGCCTGCAAGGTGGTGAGCCGGCCGCGACGGAGCTCCGGGAAATCGGTGACTTCAAGCAGGGGCAGGGTGGCGTGCATGCGGGCTCACAGGATGGCGCGGCGATCAGACGGTGCGCAAAGCGCTGGGGAACGTGGCGCGACCGCCATTGTCCGGCAACGGGCGGGCGCAGCGCCATGGCCGTGCCATCACCTAACATGTCCGCAGATGCCGCCGGGCGGCGACGCGCGAATGCGGCGTGCGCCAATGCCCGCAGTATACTCGCGTCATGAAAACCACCGCCCGCTTCGCCTGCCTGTTGCTTGCCCTGACCCTGCTCGCCGCTTGCGGCACCAAGGGGCCGCTGGTGCTACCGCCGGCCAACGGCCAGTCCGCCACGCAATGACGGCATCGCCTGCCGACCGCCTTCGCTTCAGCAAGATGCACGGGGCCGGCAACGACTTCGTGATGATCGACTGCCGCGACGGCCGGCGCATCGACATCGCACTCGCGCGCGCCATCGCCGACCGCCATCGCGGCGTCGGCTGCGACCAGTTGATCACCATCGAAGTCGCCGACTCCGCCGTCGGCGTGGCGCGCTATCGCATCTGGAACACCGACGGCTCGCCAGCGCAACAATGCGGCAATGGCGCGCGCTGCGTCGCCGCCTGGCTGCGTCGCGACGATCCGCAGTTGCCGGCGCGCTTCATGCTCGACAGCCCGGCCGGCGCGGTGGCGGTGGAAACGCTGGGCGACGCGCGCTTCGCCATCACCTTGGGCGTGCCGGAATTCGCGCCGTCGCGCATTCCGTTCGCCGCACCCGCGGCCGCACTCTGGTACCACCTGCCCTTGGCCGGCCGCCCGCACGCTTTTGCCGCCGCCTCGATGGGCAATCCCCATGCGTTGCTGGTGTTGCCGGAACTGGACGATGCCAGCGTGCACACGCTGGGCGCCGCGATGCAGTCACGCCCCGAATTTTCCGAAGGCGTCAACGTCGGATTCGCCCGCGTGCTGAGTCGCGATGCGATCGCCTTGCGCGTGGTCGAGCGCGGCGTTGGCGAAACCCTCGCCTGCGGCAGCGGCGCCTGCGCTGCGGTGGCGATGCTGGCACGTGCCGGGCTGGTGGATCGCGCGGTGCGGGTGAGCCTGCCCGGCGGCGATCTGGATATCGAATGGCCGGCCGACGATGCGCCGGTGCGGATGAGCGGACCCACGGCTTTCGTGTTCGAAGGCGAGTGGTCGCCCGGGTAGAACGACAAGGAAGCAAGCGATGAGCGATGACACCAACGAACGCCTGAGCCCCACCGAAGTCGCCGCATGGCTGCGCCGGCACCCCAGCTTTCTGGGCAACTACCCCGACCTCGCGCTCACCCTCGCGGTGCCGCGCAGCGAGGGCAGCGCCACTTCGCTGGCGAGCTATCAACTCGACGTGTTGCGCGACAAGAACCGCGAACTCAATCGTCGCCTGCACGAGTTGTTCGCCACCGCGCAGGAAAACGAGCGGCTGGCGGTACGCACGCATCAACTCGCGCTCACCCTGATGCGCCAACGCAGCGCCGCCGACACCGTGTGCGCGATGGTGGCGAGCCTGGGCGAAGACTTTCACGGCGATCAGGTGAGCCTGGTGTTGCATCACGCCGTACCCGCGCTCGATCCCGCCCCGTGGCTACAGGTGATCGCCGCCGACGCGCCGGCACTGGCGCCGTTGCGCAGTTTCATCGCTGCTGGCGAACCACTGTGCGGGCGCCTGCATACCGACAAGCAGCAATTGCTGTTCGGCCAGAACCACACGCAACTGCAGTCCATCGCGCTGATGGTGGTGCCCGCCTACGGCGTGCTGGCGGTTGGCTCGCGCGACGCCAACCGGTTCTTCCCCGGCATGGGCACGCTGTTCCTGCGCTTGATGGCGGAATCGCTGGCAGCGGCGCTGGCGCGCTTCGAACCGGTGGCGGACACGGACTAGGCAGCGATGACGCCGGCCTCCACCCTGCAACAAGCGCTTGCCGACTTCCTCGGCCGCCTGCAGGTGGAGCGGCGCCTGTCCGCACACACGCTGGACGCCTACCGCCGCGACCTGGACGCGCTGCTGGGCTACATGGCCGCGCAAGGCATGAGCGAATGGCGCGCACTCGACAACGAGGCGCTGCGCGGCTTCATCGCCAGCGAGCACCGCCGCGGCCTCAGCGGCAAGAGCCTGCAGCGGCGGCTGTCCGCGTGTCGCGGCCTGCTGCGCGAGTTGGTGCGACACGGCGTGTTGAAGGCCGATCCCAGCCTCGGCCTGCGCGCACCAAAAGCGCCGCGCAAACTGCCGCAGGTGCTCGACCCCGATGAAATGACGCGACTGGTGGAAGTACCCACCGACGCACCGCTGGGCCTGCGCGACCGCGCCATGCTGGAGCTGTTCTACTCGTCCGGGCTGCGCCTGAGCGAACTGTGCAACCTGCGCTGGGGCGCACTGGACCTGCACGAGAACCTGGTGCGCGTGGACGGCAAAGGCGGCAAGACCCGTCTGGTGCCGATCGGCCGCTACGCCAACGACGCCCTGCGCGCCTGGCACGCCGAATCCGGCGCCGGCACCGATGCGCCGGTATTCCCCGGCCGCCACGGCGCCCCGATCTCCACCCGCGCCGTGCAACTGCGGCTCAAACACCTCGCCCAGCAACAGGGCCTGTGGAAGCGCGTGCACCCGCACCTGCTGCGCCACAGCTTCGCCAGCCACGTGCTCGAATCCTCCGGCGACCTGCGCGGCGTACAGGAACTGCTCGGCCACGCCGACATCGCCACCACCCAGATCTACACCCACCTCGACTACCAGCACCTCGCCAAGGTCTACGACGCCGCGCACCCGCGAGCGCGGCGGAAATGATGGGGCGGGCCTGAATCGGGTCGATGCGCTTTCTCTTGTGCCTATGCATGGGAACCACGCGTGGCGGGCGGCTCAATGGCATTGCGCACGCACCGCCGCGACCGGACCTCGACGGATGGCAGCCTCGCAAGTCGCATTCAGTTTCGTGTTATACCTAGCCCGACCAAGCCATTCGGAACGGTGTGCGGATCTACTACAGAATTTCGCGCAACTGCCGCTAATGGGGTCGATGGGGGAAAGGGGGCTGTCGGTGTCCGATCGGGCACGCGAAAGCGTAAACGGGGCTCGGCGACCTACGACGGAGTTCCCGCCGTTACGCCATGCCCCCGCACGCGCGGCCCTGCGGCGTGAAAAGCGCGATAAGCGCCCACACGCCGCAACACGCTGGGTTGTACCGTGGTCGTTTCATTATTACTGCATAGCTAATTGAAGGGGATATAGCATGACTATGTTACTTACGACTCGTCGTACGCTATTGGCGTGCGGCGCGGTCTTGCTGCTTGTCGCATCGGGGTCGCCCGCCCGAGCCGAGGATGGTGTCACCGACACGGAAATCCGCATCGGCATGGCGAATGCGCTTACCGGGCCCGCGTCCGGCCTGGGAACAGACCTGAAGACCGGCGCAACGGCATTCCTTACCCGGATCAATGCCGCAGGCGGAGTCAACGGCCGCAAGGTCGTGCTGGTGAGCAAGGACGACGGCTACGAGCCGAAGAACACCGCAAGCGCGACCCAGGCGTTGATCGAGAAGGACAAAGTCTTCGCCCTGTTCGGCTACGTCGGCACGCCGACGTCGGCAGCCGCTGTGCCATTGGCATCCCGCAGCAGCGTGCCTTATCTGTTTCCCTTCACCGGCGCCGAGTTTCTCCGCAACCCGGTCAACAAATTCGTCTTCAACGTCCGCGCATCGTACTTCGACGAAACCGAATTGATGATCGAACGCCTGACCAAAGACATCGGCGCCAAGAAGATCATGTTGTTCATCCAGGACGACGCCTTCGGCGAAGCGGGCAAGGCCGGCGTCAACCGCGCGCTGCACAAACGCGGCATGGCCGCCGCCGAGGAGGCGCGCTACAAGCGCAATACGCTCGGCGTGGACGAGGGCGTAGCCAAGATCAAGGCCGCCGCGCCGGACGCCGTGATCTTCGTCGGTACTTATGCGTCGCTCTCCGCCGCGGTCAAGAAGGCCAAGGCGCAGGGGATCAAAGCGCCGTTCATGACGGTGTCCTTCATCGGCACGGAGCGGTTCATCCAGGAGGCCGGAGCCGATGGCGACGGCGTGTACATCACCCAGGTCATGCCCGCGCTCGACAGCGGCGTGCCGGTGGTCGCGCAATATCTTGGCGACATGAAGGGCGGGCCGATCAACTACTCGTCGCTGGAAGGCTACGTCGATGCGGCGGTGCTGGTCGAGGCACTGAAGAAGGCTGGCGCCAACCCGACGCGAGCCGGACTCGTCGGCGCACTGGAGGGATTGAGCGCCGACATCGGCGGCCTGAAGATCGCCTTTTCGGCGGCCAACCACCAAGGGATGAAGAATGTCTTCCTCACCGTGGTGCGCGGCGGCAAGGCCGTGCAAGTAGACAAACTCTGAGAGCACACGTATGGCCAGATTGAGATCCATGCGTGTACGGCTGCTGGTTCCGACGCTGTCGCTCTCGGTGATCGTGATGGTGGCGGCGGCGGCAGTCGGGGCAGGCACGGTGGTGCGCCATCTGAACAAGCGTTTCGTTCAGCAGGCGGAACACACCGTGGGGATGATCGCCGACGTCGGGGTGCCTTACATCACCAACTACGACCTGACCGCACTCGGCAGCTTCGTCACTGAAATGTTGAGCGACGAGCAGGTGGTATTCGCCGAGTTCTTCGATGCCGACGGCAAATCCCTCACTTCCGACGTCGCGCAGGCGCCGGCCGACGTTTCGCACCTGCTGCTGGTCGAGCACGAGATGAAAGACGCCTCGGGCCAGACCGTGGGTACGCTCAAGGCCGGGTACCGCGACGTCGGCGCGACGGTGGCGCGCAATCTGGTGCTGTCTGCGATCGGCGGCGGCATGCTGGCCGTCCTCATGGTGGTCGCCGCGTTGCTGTTATGGGCGACGCGGCAGGTGATGAAGACGATCGGCACCGAGCCGGCACAGGCCGTTGCGCTTGCCGACAGCATCGCGTCGGGCGATCTGACCCAGGACGCATCGTTCGCCACCGGCGACTCGACGAGCCTGATGTCGGCACTGGCGCGCATGCAGATTCAACTGCGCTCGATCGTCGAGGGCATTCGCGAAGCTGCCGCGTCGATTCACACGTCGTGCGCGGAAATCGCTCACGGCCACGTGGACCTGTCGAACCGGACCGAGGAGGAGGCCGCCTCACTGGAAGAAACGGCGGCATCCATGGAGGAGATGACGGCGACGGTGTCGCGCAACGCGGACAATGCCAAGATGGCGAGCCGGCACGCCGCCGAGGCTTCCGACGTCGCGGCGCGGGGCGGTCAGGCGGTCGCGGCGGTGGTAAGCACGATGTCCGACATTTCGGCATCCTCGGCGAAAATCGCCGACATCATCGGAGTCATCGACGGGATCGCATTTCAAACCAACCTGCTGGCGCTCAACGCGGCGGTGGAAGCGGCGCGCGCGGGCGAACAAGGGCGCGGGTTTGCGGTGGTGGCCTCCGAAGTGCGTAGCCTGGCGCAGCGCTCCGCGACCGCCGCCAAGGAGATTCGACAACTGATCTCCGAATCGGTGGAACGCATCGATGCCGGCTCCAAGCAGGTGACCGCCGCAGGCACCACCATGGGCGAGATCGTCGAGTCGGTGAAGCGCGTGAGCGCGCTCATCGAAGACATCTCGGCGGCCTCGCAGGAGCAGTCGCAAAGCATCATGCAGGTGAGCGCCACCGTGCAGCAACTGGACAAGGTCACGCAACGGAACGCCACACTGGTCGGAGAAGTCACTGCCGCGTCGACCTCACTGGGGGAACAGGCCGAGTTCCTCACGCAAGCCGTAGGGAGCTTCAAGCTGGCGGAGACGAAAGGATCG
>JANRIF010000031.1:0-2401 GCA_033765245.1 Lysobacteraceae bacterium | reverse complement strand
TGGTGTCGGCGAGCATCGCCATCACTCGGCGTTGCACATCGGGAAGTTCGGCGTCCGATAGCGGCATGAAAGCGTCTCCCTGTGTCGAGCCTCGGGAACGGAGCTTGCGTCCGGGCGTCGTTCCAAGCCGCTGGTGTAGATAGCTTTGTCGCGGCTGGCGATCGGTTCGGCGAACCTGAGGGTGCCTGGGAGAAAACGTATGGAAGGCGTGGTGGCGGCCATCCCAGCTACCCACCTGATCAGCGCGCCGACCATCGCGGACCGCCACGTCGTTCACGCCCCCGGCGCGCTAGACTTCAACGATCATCTGTTCCGTCGGAGTCTTCCATGCGTGCCTCGCTGTCGCTGTCGCTGTTGCTGTGTCTGTCCGTGCCCGCGCTGGGGTTGGCCGCGCCTGGAGACGCGCCGGTCGCCGCCACCGAGACCCCGCTCACCGCGTTTCCGTACACGCCGGGACTGGACCTGAGCGCGATGGACCCGAGCGCCGACGCCTGCACCGATTTCTACCAGTACGCCTGCGGCGGCTGGCAGCAGCACAACCCGATTCCTGCCGATCAGGCCCGCTGGAGCGTGTACGGCAAGCTCTATCAGGACAACCAGCGCTTCCTGTGGGGCATCCTCGATGGCCTGGCGAAAAACACCGCGGAGCGCAGCCCGGCGCAACAGCAGATCGGCGACTACTTCGCCGCCTGCATGGACGAGAGCGCGGTGGAAACGCTCGGCGCGGCACCGCTGAAGCCCTATCTGGACCGGATCACCGCGATCGCATCGAAGGCCGAATTGCCGGCGCTGCTCGCCACGTTGCAGCAATCCAGCGGCGGCCGCGGCCTGTACTTCGATTTCGCGGCGGAGCAGGACTTCGCCGATTCCTCGCAGGTGATCGCGTTTGCCGACGCCGGCGGGCTGGGCTTGCCCGATCGCGACTACTACACCAAGGGCGACGAGAAATCGAAGACGCTGCGCACCCAGTATCTCGCGCACGTGGCCCGCATGTTCGAGTTGCTGGGCGACGCGCCCAAGGCCGCGCAGGCCGCAGCGCAACAGGTGCTGGACATCGAGACTGCGCTCGCCAACGCCTCGTTGACGCGCGTGGAGCGACGCGACCCGCATGCGATCTTCCACAAGGTGGATGCCAAGGGATTGCAGGCGCTCACGCCGCATTTCGACTGGCCGGCCTACCTGGGTGCCGTCGGCCTGAGTGGGCTGGACACCTTCAACGTCACCCAGCCCGCGTTCTATCAGGCGCTCGACAAACATTGGCAGGATGCCAGCCTGGACGCCATCAAGACCTACCTGCGCTGGCACGTGGCGCATGCGAATGCGGAGTACCTCGCCTCGGCGTTCGTCAACGAGGACTTCGCGTTCTTCGGCAAGACCCTGCGCGGCGTGCCGCAGTTGCGGCCGCGCTGGAAGCGCTGCGTGGCGCTGGTGGACGATCAACTGGGCGAGGCGCTGGGGCAGGAATTCGTGAGCCGCGCCTTCAGCCCTCAGCTCAAGCAGAAGACCCTGCACATGACCCGTCAGATCGAGCAGGCGATGCAGGACGACATCAACACGCTGACCTGGATGAGCGCCGAAACCAAGGCGCGCGCGCTGGAGAAACTGCACACGATCGTCAACAAGATCGGCTACCCGGACACCTGGCGCGACTACAGTGCCATCGCCATCTCGCGCACCGATTTCGCCGGCAACGTCGAACGCGCGAACCGGTTCGAGGCCCACCGCCAGTTGACCAAGATCGGCAAGCCGCTCGATCGCGGCGAGTGGGGCATGACCCCGCCCACGGTCAACGCCTACTTCAATCCGCAGATGAACGACATCAACTTCCCGGCCGGCGTACTGCAACCGCCGCTGTACGACCCGAAGATGGACGACGCCCCGAACTACGGCAACACCGGCGGCACCATCGGCCATGAACTGACCCACGGCTTCGACGACGAAGGCCGCCAGTTCGACGCCCACGGCAACCTAAAGGATTGGTGGACACCCGAGGATGCCAGCAACTTCACTGAACGTGCCCAGTGCATCGTCGACCAGTACGCGCAGTACACCGTGGTGGACGACATCAAGATCAACAGCAAGCTGACCCAGGGCGAAGACATCGCCGACCTCGGCGGCCTGATGCTGGCGCTGGTGGCATGGAAGGCCGAGACGGCCGGCCAGCAACTGGACAACCGCGACGGCCTGACTCCCGAACAGCGCTTCTTCATCGGCTACGCGCAATGGGCCTGCGAAAACAACCGCCCCGAAAACCTGCGCGTCGACGCCGTCACCAACCCCCACTCGCCCGGCAAGTACCGCGTCAACGGCCTGATGGTGAACACCCCCGAGTTCAAGCAAGCGTTCGCGTGCAAGGCCGGGCAGCCGATGGTGAGCGAGAAGCCTTGTCGGGTGTGGTAGG
>JANRIF010000015.1:0-4595 GCA_033765245.1 Lysobacteraceae bacterium | reverse complement strand
TGGTGTCTGCCGATCGCGAATCACCTGCGCCAGGATGCTCACCGCGATCTCGTGCGGGGTTTGCGCGCCGATGTCGAGGCCGACGGGTGCGTTCAGGTGGGCGAGGGCGGCACGGTGCTCGGGAAGGGCAGCCAGCACCGTGGCGATGCGGCGGCGGCTGCCCATCATGCTGAGGAACGTGGGGGGGCGGCGCGCCAGTACGCGCAGGCTGGCGACGTCGGCGCGGTAGTCGCGATTGAGCAGCACCGCATGCACGCGACGCCCGCTGTGCAGCGCTTCGGCCAGTTTTTCGAAGTCGCCGCTGCGGCACGTGGTATCGGCCTGCAGGTCGGCGCTCAAATTTTCGGGGCGCGGGTCGAACAGCCACAGATCGAGATCCAGATGCCGTGCCAGATCGCGCAGCGCAAGTCCGCAGTGGCCGGCGCCGACAATCAGCAGGCGATCGTCCGGGAGCGCGAGATCGCGATCGGTAGGGTGGCCCAGATCGGCCGGCGTCAACGCCGCTTCCAGGCCGCTCGCGAGCCGCACAGCGATTTCGCGCGCGCGCTGGCGGTCTGCTTCACCCCGCCAAAGCCGCAGCGAGAGGTGCATGCGGCCGCCGCAGACGCCGGCGGCATCGGCGCTGCCACTGAGATCGATTGCGAGTTCGTGATGCGGCGTGCCGTCCGCCAGCATCCGACGTGCGTGCATGATCACCCTAGCCTCGGCCGCGCCACCGCCGATGCTGAATTCGCAGCGATCGGCCGCGATCAGCATGCGCGCGCCGCGCTTGCGCGGGCTCGCACCTTGCGTTTGCCGCACGTTGGCGAGCACCACTGGCGCTTGTTGCAGCCATTGCGCCAGATGCGCGAACAGGCGTTCGTCCGCGTTCACTGCGAGGCGCCTATGCCGGTGTGGCTGGAACTGCACACGGGCCTTGAGCTGTGGCTGCGAATGGCGAAGCGTGAATGCCGAACGCCCGCGCGCAATCGCCGCCATCGCCGCGCACACCTCCCGCCACCGTTGCCCGCTTGCTCCTCCCCTTGCGGTGCGCAGCATCGCAGGGGGAGGTGGGGAGGGGGTTGTTGTTTGTCGTGTCGCAAGTATTTACCCCTCCCCAACCCTCCCCTTCGCTTGCAGCGAAAGGGAGGGAGTTTGGATTGCGCGCCGCCTGATGCAGTGTGTCGGTAACCACAGACGAATCATGACGCAGCGCTTGTTGCACGCACCTTGGCGATCGCGGTGTAGATCGCCTCGGGGGTGGCGGGCGAGGCCAGTTCCACCCGGCGCGCATCGCCGAACGCTGCCACCGCGTCGCGGATCGCCTCGCGCACGCTCAGCGCCAGCATCAATGGTGGCTCGCCCACCGCCTTGCTGTGGAAGATCACTTCGGTGCTCGGCGGGCCGTTGCGGTGGAACAGATCGAGCCGGAAGTCCTCCGGCACTTCGCCCAGGGTGGGGATCTTGTAGGTGCTGGGCGCATCGGTGAGCAGGCGGCCATCGTCGCTCCAGCGCAGTTCCTCGCAGGTCAGCCAACCCAGGCCCTGTACGAAGCCGCCCTCGATCTGGCCGCGGTCGATGCCTTCCAGTAGCGACTGGCCGGCGTCGTGCAGCAGGTCGACCCGTCGCAGCGTGTGCACGCCGGTGTAGCCGCATACCTCCACCTCGCTCACGGCGGCGCCGAAGGCGAAGTAGTAGAACGGATGGCCTTGTCCCTTGGCCGCGTCCCAGCTCAGGCCGGGAGTGCGGTAGTAGCCGGTGGCAGACAGGCTGATGCGGGCGTTGTAGGCCGCATGCACCACATCCGCGAACGCCAGCGAGCGTTCCGGTGCACCGCGCAGCGTCACGCGGTCGTCGGCAAACGCCACTTGGTCCGCGGCGCCGCCCAGCAAATCCGCCGCCACCGGTGCCAGCCGCGCGATCAGGGTTTCGCAGGCCGCCTTCACCGCCTGGCCGTTGAGGTCGGAGCCGCTGCTGGCGGCGGTGGCCGAGGTGTTGGGCACCTTGTCGGTGCTGGTGGTCATGATCTGGATGCGCGCCACCGGAATGCCGAGCACGGCCGCCGCCACCGCCAGCATCTTGCTGTGCAGGCCCTGGCCCATTTCGGTGCCGCCGTGGTTGAGCTGCACGCTGCCGTCGGTGTAGATGTGCACCAGTGCGCCAGCCTGGTTGTATTCGGTCTTGTTGAATGAGATGCCGAACTTGACCGGCGTGATGGCGAGGCCGCGCTTGCGGTGCGCATGGCTGGCGTTGAACTGCGCGAGCTGCGCCTTGCGCGCGGCGAAATCGCTGTGCTGCAACGCCTGTTGCCACAGTTCCGGTAGGTGGTTGTCCACCACGGGTTGACCATAGGGCGTGTGGTTGCGATCGGGGAACTGATCGGGGCGGTAGAAATTGCGCTCGCGCACCTGTTCCGGCGGCAGCCCGAGGTGGCGCGCCACGCGGTCGAGGATTTCCTCGCCCACCAGCATGCCCTGTGGCCCGCCGAAACCGCGGAACGCGGTGTTCGAGGGCAGGTGGGTCTTGGCGATCAGGCCGGTGATTTCGACGTCCGGCAGGTAGTAGGCATTGTCGACGTGCACCATCGCGCGCATCAGCACCGGCGGCGACAGGTCGCAGCTCCAGCCGCCGTCAGCGGTGAGTTGCACGATCAGCGCGCGCAACATGCCGTCCGGGTCGAAGCCGACCCGATAGCGCGCATGGAAGGGATGGCGTTTGCCGGTCATCTGCATGTCCAGTCCACGCGACAGCTTGATCCGCACCGGTCGCCCGGTGCGCCATGCCGCCAGCGCCGCCAGGCATGCGTAGGGGTTGGCCTGCGTCTCCTTGCCGCCGAAGCCGCCGCCCATGCGCAGGCTCTTGCATACCACGCGGTGCACCGGCAGGCCCAGCACGTGCGCAACCATGCGCTGGGTCTCGCTGGGATGCTGGGTGGACGAGGCGATCTGCACGATGCCTTCGGAATCGATCTGCGCCCAACTGGCCTGCGTTTCCAGATAGAAATGGTCCTGGCCGCCGATCAGCAGCTCGCCCTCCAGCCGCAGCGGCGCATTGGCCATCGCGAAGTGGGCGTCGCCGTGCGCGACCGTGGCCGGCTGCAGGTGGAAGGCCTGATCGGCGATTGCCTGAGCGATGCTCAGTCGCGCCGGCAGTGCCTGGTAGCGCACCTGTACTTGCGCAGCGGCGGCCTGCGCCTGCGCTTCGTCGTCGGCCACCACCCAGGCCACCGCCTGGCCGTGGAATTGCACCAGGTCGGCCGGAATCAGCGGCTCGTCGTGGAGGATCGGGCCGGTGTTGTTGTCGCCGGGGATGTCGCGCGCGGTCAGCACCGCATGCACGCCGGGCAAAGCCAACGCCGCGCTGGCATCGATATCGAGGATGCGCGCATGGGCATGCGGCGCCTGCACCGGGTACACGCTGAGCTGGCCGCTCGGCGGGTGTTGCTCGTCGGTGTACACCGCGCGTCCGGTGACGTGACCGATGGCGCTCTCGTGCTTGATCTGTGGCAGTCGCGGCGCGCTCATGGCAGGTGCTCGGCGACGAAGCGGGCGAACAGGCTGGCGCACAGCTCGCGCCGGTAGTCGGCGTTGGCGCGGTGGTCGCTCAGTGGCGTGAAGGCCGCGCGCAATTGGCTCTGCGCCTGCTCCAGTGTGGCGGCATCCAGCGTCCGGCTCTGCAGGAACGACTCGACCGTGCGCGCCCGCAACGGGGTCGCGGCCACGCCGCCGTAGGCCAGCCGCGCGCGCTGCACCCTGCCTTCGGGGTCGAGTTCGAGCGCGAATGCCGCAGCGACGATGCTGATGTCGTCGGTCTGACGTTTAGCCACTTTGTAGGACGCGCCGAACGCCGGCGCCGGCCGGGGCAGTACGATCGCGACGATCAACTCGTCTGCGGCCAGTGCGGTCTTGCGGTAGTCGAGGAAGAATTCGTCGATGCCGATACGGCGCTCGCCGCGCGGCCCGCGCACCTGCAACTCGGCATCGAGTGCCAGCAGCACCGGCGACAGGTCGCCGATCGGCGAGGCGCTGCCGAGGTTGCCGCCGAGGGTGGCGCGGTTGCGCACCTGGCGCGCGGCAAACCAGGGGAGCATCTGGTCCAGCGCGGGAAACATGCCCGCCAGCTCGCGTTCGAGCCGGCTCAACGCCACCCCGGCGCCGATCCGTACGCTGCGTTCGTCGACCTGTAGTGCCTGCAGTTCCGCCACCCGATCCAGCGCGATGAAGCGCGCTGCCACGGTGCGGCCATGGCTGAGCGCCACCCCGAGATCGGTGGCGCCGGCGATCCACGTCGCCTCCGGATGTTGCACCTTCAGCGCCAGCGCGGCGCTCAGCGTGGTCGGGCTGTAGAAGGCGCCAAGCGCGCCGGTGCGCAGCGGCTGCCGCGGCTGCGCGATGGCGGCGGCGAAGCGATCCGCCACCGGGGCACCATCCGCGAGCCGGCGCGCTGCCGCGCGGATCGGCTTGTAGCCGGTGCAGCGGCACAGGTTGCCTTCGATCGCGTGGTCGCCCGACTCGCCGTTGTGCAGGCCCACGAACAGGCTCATCACGAAACCCGGCGTGCAGTAGCCGCATTGCGAACCGGCGCAGTCCACCAGCGCCTGCTGCACCGGGTGCAGC
>JANRIF010000153.1:0-3088 GCA_033765245.1 Lysobacteraceae bacterium | reverse complement strand
CCGGCGGACTGGCAGCAGACCCGCGCGCTCGACGGTGAGATTGGCGAATACCTGGTCATCGCGCGCCAGGACCGGCACAGCCGCGATTGGTATCTGGGTGCGCTCACCAACGAACACGGCCGCACGCTCGATGCACCACTGGGTTTTCTCGAATCCGGGGTGCGCTACGAAGCGCAGATCTACCGCGATGGCGACGACGCCAACTGGGAAAGCAACCCCGAAGCCATCGTGATCGAGACGCGCGAAGTGACCAGCCAGGATGTGCTGCATCTGCGCTTGGCGCCGGGCGGCGGTACGGCGATCCGCTTCGCGCCGGTGGGCAGTGTCAGCGTGCGCGGACGCTGAACCGGCTTGCGCGGGGCGGCTCGGGCATGGGTCCGAGGGCGTCCCGGTTTGAACTGCACGGCGTTATTCCACCCTCGCGCCGGGTCTAGGCGCCCTATTGGAGTGCCTATCATGAAGCTACCGAGTGTTCGACACTTACCCGCCGTTGTACTGACGCTGCTCGTACTCCTTGGTCATGCCGGCAGTGCGCACGCCGAGTGGTTCTTTCGCGGCACCGCCAATGCCTGGGGCAGCACCCAGATGAGCTTCGTCGGCGGTAGCGAATACCGCACCTGCCAGACCTTCGCCGGCGGCGATGGCGGCGGCGGACCGCGCTTCAAGATCGACCGCTTCGGCAACTGGGGCGAGAGCTATCCGGCCAGCGATCGCGCCGTGACCGACAATGCTTCCTACAGCATCGCGTTCTTCAGCGACAGCAAGGCGATCACGGTCACCGCGGTCGCCGATTGCGGCGGCTTTCTCAGCACCTTGCCGTCCCTTAATTTCCGTGGCACGCCCAACGCCTGGGCCAGCACACCGATGCAACGGGTGGCCGACAACACTTGGGAACTGCTGGTCGATTTCAACGGCGTCGCCAATCAGCGTTTCAAGCTGGACGTGCTCGGCGACTGGAGCTGGAACTATGGCGACAACAACGCCGACGGCTCGCTCGATCTGGCCGGTGCCGACATCTTCACCACGGTGGTCGGGCAGCGTCTGCTGCGCGTCAACGACAGCAGCCTGAGCTGGCAGTTGATCGATCCCAACCCGACGCCGCCTCCCGCTGCCACCTGGTTCTTCCGCGGCACGCCCAATGCCTGGGGCAGCACGGCGATGAGTTCCAGCGACGGCGTGAACTTCTGCCTCGATCAGCATTTCGCCAGCGGTGATGCCGGCGGCGGGCCGCGCTTCAAGATCGATCGTTTCGGCGATTGGAGCGAGAGCTATCCGGCCGCCGACGTCGCGGTGAGCCCGAACAGCGATCAGCACGTCTGCTTCGATGCCGGCAACAAGGCGATCACGGTGACGCCGATCGGCACGCCGCCGCCGCCGGGCAGCGTTGGCGATTTCCGCGCCGAGACCATCTACTTCCTGCTCACCGCGCGCTTCTACGACGGCGATGCCGGCAACAACTATTTCAATCGCGACCGCATCAAGGCCGGCGATCCGCAGTGGCGCGGCGACTTCAAGGGCCTGATCGCCAAGCTCGACTACATCAAGAACCTCGGCTTCACCGCGATCTGGGTGACGCCGCCGGTGGAAAACCGCAGCGGCCTGGATTACCACGGCTACCACGCCTACGACTGGAACAAAGTCGACCCGCGCCTGGAATCGCCCGGTGCCAGCTATCAAGACCTCATCGACGCCGCGCACGCCAAGGGCCTGAAAGTGATACAGGACGTGGTGGTGAACCACTCCAGCCAGTACGGCATCCGTGGCAAGGTTTGGATCGACCATCTGCCGATCAAGTATTTCGTGCCGGCCGGCAGTACGCAGGGCCAGATCGTCAATCCGCCGTACCTCGGCAACCTCGGCGACTACCTCAGCGCCAATCGTGACGACAACGACAACCCGGTGGCGCCGGCCTGGTTTCGCGATCGCCACAACAGCGATCCGAACGGGACCACGCCGCTGGTCGACCCCACGACCGGAGCGACGGTGCCGTCGCCCGGCTACAACCCGAACCGCTTCTTCGGCGTCGATCCGTTCGCGCTCGACGGCAATTGGTATCACCTCGACGGCTTCATGGCCGGTGGCGACTGGGAAAGCCCGGCGCCGCTGGTCAACAAGAGCATTGCCGGCGACGCGATCGATCTCAACACCGGCAGCCAGGTGGTGAAGGACTATCTCAACGGCGCAATTCGCAACTACCTCGACATGGGCGTGGACGCGATTCGCTTGGATACCGCCAAGCACGTTGAGCGCAACGAACTGCTGACCTATGTGCACGACTGGCAGGCGCACAAGCCAGGGACGTTCGTGTTCGGCGAGGTGCTGGTGTTCGGCACTGGCTTCGGTAACGAACTCGGCAGCGACAATGCCTCGGCGGTGATCCGGCCGTGGTGGTACACCCGCACCGGCAGCAGCCCGAGCAATCCGCAGGGCGATTCCGGTCTCTCGGTGCTCGATTTCCCGTTGTTCTCGACCTTCCGCGACAACGTCACGCGCGGCAGTTTCAGCGGCATCGGCGGTGTGCTTGGGATGGACTGGACCTATGCCGATCCGACCCAGTTGGTGACCTTCTTCCAGAACCACGATGCCGGCCCGGACAACGACTTCAAGTTCCGCTACGGCGGTGCCCAGAGCAACGCGGCGTTGGCTTACAACCTGCTGTGGACGATTCGCGGCATCCCCGCGCTGTACTACGGCGAGGAAGTGCAGTTCCAGGGCGGCAAGCCGGAAGACATCCAGTCCGCTACCGATACGCTCGATTTGACCGGGCGTGCTTACTACGGCGCCGTGCTGGATGATCCGAACACGCCGAACCATGCCTTGTATCGCCACGTCCAGCGTCTGAACCAGATTCGTCATGCCATTCCAGCACTGCAAGTCGGACGCATGGAGCAGGTCAACGAGTGGGGCGCCGGCATGCGTTTCGTGCGGCACCTGGACAATGCCTGGGCGGTGGTTGGTCTGGCGGCCGGCACCCAGCAGAGCATCAGTGTCGGGGGCATTCCCAACGGCACTTGGCGCGATGCAGTGACCGGTACGGTGGTGCAGGTGAGCAACGGCAGCCTGAGTTTCACCGTGAAGCCGTTCTCTG
>JANRIF010000151.1:0-2495 GCA_033765245.1 Lysobacteraceae bacterium | reverse complement strand
ATGCCGCCGCGGCTCCGCGCGCCAGCAACCCGCCAATCAGGCTGCGCGCCATGTTGCCGCCGCCGATGAAGGCGATGATGGGGCTGTGGCATGGTGGGGTGGATTCGCGTTGGGTCATGGGGGCTCTCGGGTTTTGCGTGGCGCGGGGTGGAGGCTCGCACGATAGCAAGAGTGGTTGGCGCGTTGTGCGGCTTTGGTTCCTGTCGTACCGAGCGTTTGTTTGCCCGCGGTGGAAGACGTAGGTTGGATCAAGCGCCGTCGGCGCGGATCCAACATCGCGGTGATCAGGGAAAGGCAAGAGCTTCCACCCGCCTGCGGCGGGCGGCTTACTTTTTGGAGGCACAAAAAGTAAGCAAAAATGCCCGCGCCGGACGCGCGCCGGTCCGGCTCCTGCCGAACCGGTCCCCTGCGCTTCTCGGCAGCCGCAGGCCGGCGCCAACTCGCACGTCCATGTGCTCAGACAATGGCGCCTTTCCCCTGCGTCTGCCTGCGATGCTCGGCGCGCTTTACGGCGCCCTGTCGCTCTCGACCGCGCATCCATGCGCTACAGGTCTGCTTCTCCGTTTCATCCCGCCGCCACAGCGCAATTCCGTTGCCGCGAGCTTGACAAACCTCGTGAGAGTGGGAGCTTTTCCGAGTCCCGAGTCCCGAGTCCCGAGTCCCGAGCTTTACGCCCGCGCCCCAAACAACGCCGTACCGATCCGCACCAGCGTGGCGCCATGCGCGATCGCTTGCTCGAAGTCGTCGCTCATGCCCATCGACAGCGTGTCGATGCCCGCATCGTCCTTCTGCAGCCGCGCGAACTCCGCGCGCATGCGTTCGAAACTGGCGCTGCGCTGCGCCGGCCCAACGTCGGCGGCCGGGATGCACATCAGCCCGCGCAGGCGCAGGTTGGGATGCTCGCGGATGCGTGCGGCCAGTGCGTCGATCTGCTCCGGTGCGCAGCCGGACTTGCTGGTCTCGTCGTCGATGTTGACCTGGATCAGCAGGTTCAACGGCGGCGCGTCGGGTGCGCGGTGGCGAGCCAGTGCATCGATCACCGATGGGCGGTCGATGCTCTGCACCCAGTCGAAGTGCTCGGCCGCTTCGCGCGCCTTGTTCGATTGCAGGTGGCCGATGAAATGCCATTCGAGATCGAGCCCGCGCAACTGGGTCTGCTTGGCGATCGCTTCCTGTACGTAGTTCTCGCCGAATGCGCGCTGGCCCAATGCCGCAAGCGCGTGGATGGCAGCGGCGGGCTGGGTTTTCGACACCGCCAGCAGGCGCGCACCAGCGGGGCATCCGGCGGCGTTGGCGGCCGCGTCGATGCGCGCGATCAGCGCATTCAGGCGTTGTTGGCGGGGGTCCATGGGGCTGGCTTGACGTGTGAGGATTGCGGCTATACTGCGGCGAAGGGGGTGCTGCGCATTGTAGTGGTTGAGCCCGGGAGGAGTGTTGATGGATATTGCCGAGCTGCTGGCGTTTTCGGTCAAGAACAAGGCGTCAGACCTGCATCTGTCGGCCGGTTTGCCGCCGATGATCCGGGTCGATGGCGACGTGCGCCGGATCAACATTCCCGCGCTGGATCACAAGCAGGTGCACGCGCTCGTGTACGACATCATGTCGGACAAGGTGCGGCGCGATTACGAGGAATTCCTCGAGGTCGACTTCTCGTTCGAGATTCCCGGGCTGGCGCGGTTCCGCGTCAACGCTTTCAACCAGAACCGCGGCGCCGGTGCGGTGTTCCGCACCATTCCATCGGAAGTGCTGACGCTCGACGACCTGGCCGCGCCCAAGGTGTTCCGCGAGTTGATCGAGCAGCCGCAGGGGCTGATCCTGGTCACCGGGCCCACCGGTTCGGGCAAGTCGACCACGCTGGCGGCGATGGTGGACCACATCAACAAGAACGAGTTCGGCCACATCCTCACGGTCGAGGACCCGATCGAGTTCGTGCACACCTCGCAGAAGTGCCTGATCAACCAGCGCGAGGTGCACCGCGACACCCACGGCTTCAACGAGGCGCTGCGCTCGGCGCTGCGCGAAGACCCTGACTACATTCTGGTCGGCGAGTTGCGCGATCTGGAAACCATTCGCCTGGCGCTCACTGCGGCTGAGACCGGTCACCTGGTGTTCGGCACCCTGCATACCAGTTCCGCGGCCAAGACCATCGACCGCATCATCGACGTGTTCCCGGCCGGCGAGAAGCCGATGGTGCGCTCGATGTTGTCCGAATCGCTGCGCGCGGTAGTGTCGCAATCGCTGCTCAAGAAAGTAGGCGGCGGCCGCGTGGCCGCGCACGAGATCATGGTCGGCGTGCCCGCCATCCGCAACCTGATCCGCGAGGACAAGGTGGCGCAGATGTATTCGGCGATCCAGACCGGCCAGCAATACGGCATGCAGACCCTCGACCAGTGCTTGCAGGACATGGTCAAGCGCGGCCAGGTAACGCGCCAGGCCGCGCGCGAATATGCCAAGGACAAGCGGATTTTTGATTGATTGAGGCCGGGACTCGGGAC
>JANRIF010000023.1:0-27188 GCA_033765245.1 Lysobacteraceae bacterium | reverse complement strand
GGCGGCATTGAAGGCACTGGAGGAGCCGGATCCAGCGCCGATGCTCAAACGCTCCCACAGCCTGCAGAACCTGATGGAGTCGTGCGACGTGTGCAAGCGGGAGTTCCAGGAAATCAACGAAAAACGAGGTGGGAAATAGCGCAGGGGTTGGCACTCGCAGCAAACGCCTGTGGCGTCCGGCTGGCGTTGGGTGGCGGACGGTCTGGAGCCAATACTGTTCGAATAGGCGTCGCAGGCTTCAGTGTCGTCATTCCAGCGGACGCTGGAATCCATTTTGCTGTTGATTTGCCAGGTAAGGTCAAAATGGACCCCAGCGTTCGCTGGGGTGACGGCCTGATGGTCTGCCTTCAAAGTGGCCAGCACTGGGTCTGGTGCATCCAAGCGAGAGGTCGCGGTCATCGAGATCATTCGCGCCGTGGATGCTGACGTAGCGCCGATGAGCGGGAGAATGTGAGATGGACCGGAAACGAAAAAGCAGCTTCGACATCGGCATGGGCGCGATCGTGAAGAAGCCCAAACCCCTGGAGATCACCCCCAAGCTGGCGACCGGGAAGACTTGGAGCAAACTCAGCGAGAAAGCCCAGAAGCACTCTGCCACCGTGTTCAAGCACGATTTCACGCTGGGTGACAAGGACTTGTCCATCACCACTTCTCATCTGCACAACGACTTCCAGACGTTTGTGCATCCGATGGGCGGCGGCTACCAGCTTCCCAAGTTCAACGTCTCCACTTCTCCGGTCGGCGAAAAGGCGAGAACGCTGGATGATCTGGTGGGTAAATTCGGCTCGCGGCACAAGGGCGCCACCAACACCATGCGCGTGTTGAAGGGCAAGGAGACGGCGTGGAAGCTCATCGGCACCAGCGAGACCAGGGCGTCCAGAGCAGTGGAGCTGGCGGCAGAAATCGGCATTTCCGAATTCAGTCGCGGCGGCACGCACGCGCTGGTCAATGCCATGAGCGGGCTCTACCTGATGAAGCACAGCGGGATGACCAAGGAGGAGTTCCTGGACCCGAAGGTCGGTTACAGAGGCGCCGGCGACGGTGGCGCCGGCAGGCTGCGGCAACTCCAGAAAAAGGGCCTGTCCGAGGCACTGCATATCGGTCACCTGCGCAAGCACTACGACACCACGGCGGTCAACAAGCCCGGCAAGGCATGGACCGGCAAGAAGAGCGACCAGGGCTTTTCGGACTGGCTCGAGCACAAGGTGACGAAGTGGACGGGGCGCCAGTGAAAGCGTGAACGCCATTGCGTGCGCATGACGCGCACGTCGCCCGCAAGCGACCTCTCACAGGAGCGCGATAGCTCTTGTGGGAGCGCTCGCGCGCGACTGCGCACCCATCCGTTCGAACACGATCCGGCGCTGAGGTGGATATCCACCCATTCGAGGAAAAATTTTCTCACTGCGCATGCGGGCGACGCGGGTCTCGCCAATTCGTGCGCGACGCTTTGATTCGCAAGGCTTTGTGCGTGCGAGCGGCCGCGTGGTGTGCGCTTCGGCGTCGGTGCGGCGAGGACGTTCGCATGGGAGTGGAGTAGCGCCAACTTCTGGCGATGGAATCAAAGTCAATTCATTTCAATGTCTTGCAACGTTTCCCGGAGTTGGCACGGGACTTGATATAGCGCCTGTGAAGCAACTCCGTGCGGCGACGGCAATCGCCGGCAACCGCCCGGACGTTTCTGAAGGCTGCACGCGATCTCGCAGCCGCCCCGAGTCCCTGAGTCGGGTGGACAGAGCGATCAACGGAACCCTGAGCGAGGCAAGCAAATGAGCGAGAGCGTGCAGAAAAAACTGTTGCGGGTGCGTCCGCCCCGCGTGCGGATCACCTACGACGTACACACCAACGGCGCGATCGAGAAGCGCGAGCTACCCTTCATCGTCGGAATATTCGCCGACCTCTCCGGCGATCGCGATGCGACCGCCGCGACGCCGGTTCCGCCCGCGATGAAGGATCGCAAGATCGTCGACATCGATCGCGACAACTTCAACGAGGTGCTCAAGCAGAGCATGCCGCGCGTGAGTCTGGTGGAGGTCGACAACCTCATCGCCGGCAGCGGCAAGGTCGGTGGGGCGGTGGTGTTCGAGTCGCTGGCGGATTTCGAGCCGATCAAGGTGGTCGGCAAAGTCAAAGTGCTGGACGACGTGTTCCAGCAGCGCAAGTGGTTGCGTGATGCCCAGGCGCGCGCGGAGGTGAGCGAAGCCGCCGCCGCCGCGCTGGAAACCACCGTCACCGCGATCGAGCAAGCCGACGCATGGAAGCCGGAGATGTCGACTGCGCTGGTGGCCTGGCTCACCGAAGAAAAGGATGCGGCATTCAAGACCGGTCTGACGGCGGCTTTCGAGCATCGCGTCGCACCGGTGGTGTTGGCGGAAGGCGGCAAGGGCAAGGGGGTTGGCGCGGCGTTGTCCATCGATCATGCCGTGGCGGCGATCGACACGGTGCTCAGCAAGCAACTCTCGGCCGTGATGCACAGCGCGGGATTCAAGCGGATGGAGGCCACCTGGCGCGGCCTGTTCCACCTAGTGTCGCGCAGCGAGACCGGCACCCGGCTGAAATTGCGCGTCTTCAACGCGACCTTGGACGAACTCCGGGACGACATGTCCAAGGCGGTGGAGTTCGACCAGAGCAAGCTGTTCAAGCTGATCTACGAGGCCGAGTACGGCACCTACGGCGGCTCGCCTTACAGTCTGCTGGTGGGCGGCTACGAGTTGGGGCCGACTGCGCCCGACACCAATTTCCTCGAAAAGATATCCGGTGTCGCCTCGGCCGCGCACGCGCCGTTTCTGGCGGCCGCTTCGCCCGCCATGTTCGGCTTGCCCGGCTATGGCGATCTGGCCAAGCCGCGCGATCTGGCCAAGATCTTCGAAGGCGTCGATCTGCAGAGTTGGGTCGAATTCCGCAACACCGAGGATTCGCGCTACGTCTCGCTGGTGATGCCGCGCGTGATGTTGCGCCTGCCCTATGGCGAGAAGTCGTTGCCGGCCGACGGCTTCGATTTCAACGAGGACGTGCTGTCGGCGTCCCATCTGCCGGACAACGCCAACTTCCTCTGGGGCAACGCCGCCTATTTTCTCGCCGAGCGCATCACCAACGCCTTCTCTATCTATAGCTGGACTGCGGCGATTCGCGGTGTCGAAGGCGGCGGCCTGGTCGAGGGACTGCCGATCTACACCTTCAGCAGCGGCGGCGACGACGGCATCAAGGAACTGCTGTGCCCGACCGAGGTGGCGATCACCGACCGGCGCGAGAAGGAACTCAACGATCTCGGCTTCATCGCGCTGTGCCACTGCAAGGGCAGCGGCAAGGCGGCTTTCTTCGGCGGCCAGACCACCAACAAGCCGAAGAAGTACATCAACGCCGACGCCAATGCCAATGCCGCGCTGTCGTCGCGGCTGCCCTACATCCTCGCCGCTTCGCGCTTCGCGCACTACATCAAGGTGATCGTGCGCGAGAAGGTGGGCGGATTCCTCACCCGCGGCAACGTCGAGGCGTTCCTGAACACGTGGATATCGCAGTACGTACTGCTCGACGACAACGCCTCGCAGGAAGTGAAGTCGGCGTTCCCGTTGCGCGAGGCGTCCATCGTGGTGGTGGACGTGCCGGGCGAACCCGGTTCGTACAAGGCGACCGTCTTCCTCAAGCCGCACTTCCAGCTCGAGGAGTTGACGACCTCGATCCGGCTGGTGGCCGACCTGCCCAAGTAAGCGCCGGCAGACCTCAACGCATTCCACGACTAGGACGCAACGACCATGGACCTGATTCTTCTGCAACCGGGCAACGCCGACGACATCATCGGATCGGACAGCTCGACCTACATCGACAACACCTGGCGCGACGATATCCTGCAGTTCGGCAAGTGCATGGAGCTGGTATCGATCCATCACGGCATGAAGCAGCAGATCACCACCGACGTCAGCAACAAATCGCGCACCTCGGGGCGGCCGATCATCACCGAGTTCACCTGTGTGAAATACGTCGACCAGACCTCGGTGAAGCTCTACGACTACTGCCTGCGCGCCGCTTCGCTCGGCTCCGGCGACGACAAGCCGACCAAGATCTACATCGCGCGCAATTCGCAGGACAAGACCGCCAACATCATGACCATCGCGCTGCGCGACGCGATCATCAGCGAAATCCAGTTCCAGTCGCACCCGGACGACATGCCGACCGAGCAGTTCAAGCTCAGTTTCACCGAGATCCTCTGGACCTACACCACCCAGGTTGCAGACATGACCACGCCGGGAAGCATCCACGCCGGCTGGAGCATCGCCCGCAACCGGCCGATCGGCAAGTTCACCACGCTCACCTGATCGCGATGCGCGTTGCGATCGTCGACGCGGCGCTCGGTGCGTCGACGATCGCGTGGTTATTGCCTGCGATGTCCGGAGGTTTCGATGTTGTATTTGTTCGAGCGGATCAGCGTTCGCCCACGCGGTAGCGACGGCAAGACCGAGGCGTTCGACGAGGCGGCAGCGGCGGCGGCGCAAGTGCAGCGCATCGCCTCGACCTGGCGCAACGCCGGCGCGACGGTGGCGGTGGTGCCGTGGGGGATGCAGGCGGTGACCACGCTCGGCGCAAGCGCGACCGTGCAACTGGAGGCATACGCGCAGAAGCTGGGCGAAGCCATCGCGCGCCATGAGCCGCGTCTGAAGTCGGTGCGCGTCAGTGTCGAGCCGCGCGACGACGCCCTGAGTCCCTATGGGCTCGTGATCAACGCCAGCTTTCCGGGCGAGGAACAGCCGCGCAACGTGCGCGTGGCTGCGCCGTTCTGACCGCCGCAAGGAGCGCCAACCATGCCCAACGCGGCCGATCGCCTGAAGGACCACTATCAGCAGGAACTGGCTGCGCTGCGCGACGAGGCCAGCGAGTTTGCGCACGATTATCCCGAGCAGGCCGGTGCGCTGGGGATTCATCGCGGTCGCTCGCAGGATCCTCAGGTCGAGCTGTTGATGCAGTCCTTCGCGTATCTGACCGGGCGCCTGCGTCATCAACTGGAGGTCGATCAGGCCGAACTGCCCAACGCGCTGCTGGCCGATCTGTATCCGCACCTGGAGGCGCCGCTGCCTTCGATGATGGTGGCGCACATGGAAGTGCAGCCCGACGGTGTGGCGCGCGTCGAGCGCGGGCGCAACGTGCTGGCGCATGTGCCGATCGAGGGTGGCGGCAGCGCGGCGTGCCGCTTCCGCACCTGCTTCGACAGCGATTTGTGGCCGTTGAAAGTCAGCGATCTGGCGATCGTGTCGCCCGACGACTATCCGGCGCTGGCGCGCGACGTCGAGGTGCGCAGCGTACTGCGGGTGCGCATGCACAAGCTCGGCCGCACTCCGCTGCATCAACTGCAGCCACAGCATCTGCGCTTTCACCTCAATCCCGAGGCGGGGCCGGCCTACGCCCTGCATTACCTGCTTGGGGCGCACCTGCACGGGATCGCGGTGCTGGAAGACTCGGGCGCGCCCGGTGCGCTGCACCGGTTGCCGGACGACAGTCTGAGCTGGGTCGGCTTCGATGACGACGAGGCGACGCTGCCGGCGCATCCGCAGGCGCATCCCGCCTTTCGCATCCTGCAGGAGTATTTCGCGTTTCCGGAAAAATTCCTGTTCTTCGACATCGCCTCGCTGCAGTTGGAAGCCGCCGATGAAACCGTCGATCTGCTGCTGTTGCTCAACGTGCCGCCCAATCCGTCGCTGCGCCTCAATTCGGCCATGTTGCTGACCAATTGCGTGCCGCTGGTGAACCTCTACAGCCAGCGCATCGATCCCCTGACCCTGGATCACACGCGCTACGAGTACCGGCTCAGCGGCGACGCCACCCAGCATGCCAATTGCGAGATCTATCGCGTCGAGGCGTTGCATGCGCTGCGCGCCGGTGCTGCGCCGCGCGCGCTGGTGCCCTATTTTGCGATGGACGCCTTTCAGCACATCGAGACCCAGGATTACTTCTACTTCACCCGGCGCGAGGTCAGCCAGCGTCCGCGCATCGGTGGGACCGAGCTGTACGTGTCGTTCCTCGACGCCCACTTCGAACTGACTGATCCGGTCGACGACGTCATCGCCGGCAGCGCGCTGTGCACCAACCGCCGCATGCCCGAGCGCCTGCGCGTCGGCGACCGTCTGCAGATCGAAGGTGCCGCGCCGGTAACCGCGATGCGTGTGCTGGGCCATCCCTCGGCGCACCAGACCCCACCCATGACCGGCGCGCGCCCGTGGTTGCTGGCGTCGCAACTGGCGCTCAATCACCTCTCGTTGTCGAGCGGCACGCAGGCGCTGGCTGCGCTCAAGGAGGTGCTGCGGCTGCACGTGGGGCCCAGCAGCACGCTGGGGCACCGCGCCATCGACGGCATCCTGGCGCTGGATTCGCGCCCGCTGGTGCGTTGGCATGGTGCGGTAGGGCGGCGCGGCTACGTGCAGGGCGTGGAGATCGATCTGACGCTGGACCACACCCGGTTCGAGGAAAGCAGCGCCGTGCTTTTCTGCGCCGTATTGCGGCACTTCTTCGCACTCTACGCCGCCGTCAACACGGTGGTGCAGGTGCGCCTGCGCATGCCTAACGTGAGAGGAGTGGTGAAGCAATGGCCACCACTGGCGGGAAATCAAGTCCTGCTCTGAATCGCGTCGTCGGCGAGCAGTTCGGGCGTTTCAACGTCTTTCAGCTCGTGCGCCTGCTGCGGCACAAGGTGGGCGGAGCGTGGCCGATCGGCCTGCGTCTGCGCTTCCGCGCCGACTTGCGTGCCAGCTTCCCTGGGCACGAGATCACGCGGCTGGGTCAGGCCAAGCCGATGCCGGGCTTTCGCCACGAAGTGCGGATGGACCGGAAGATGCCGGCGCGCATCGAGGTGCGCACGCCGAACTACTGTCTGGCGAGCGAACTCGGGCCGTTGCCGGAACCGTTTCTCGAATGGGTGCGCGATCAGGAGCGCATGGGCGGCCATGCGATGGCGGCCTTCCTCGACGTGTTCAACCAGCGCGTGCACGTGCTGCGCCACGAGTTGAAGCAACGCTCGCTGCGCGCGCTCGACCCGGCGCTGCCGGCCGATACCCGCTATGCCAACCAACTGGCGGCGTTGATGGGCGTGGCGTTGCCGGCGCAACAGGATCAGATGCCGCTGCCGATGCGGGCCTGGCTCGGTCTGGCGGGGCTGCTGGTCAACAGCCGCAGGAGCGCCGCTGTGGTGGCGCAGGTACTGTCGGCCTATCTCGGCGTCGCCTGTCGTTTGCAGGTGCTGGTGGGGAGCTGGCGCGACATCGAAGCCGCGGACCGCATCGAACTGGGGCGCAAGCGCCACGCGCTGGGCCGGGAGAGTTTGCTGGGCCGACGCACCTGGGATGCGCGCGCCGCGGTACGCCTGCACGTCGAACGCATGAGCTATGCCGCGTGCTGCGAACTGCTGCCGTTGCGCCGCGTGCACGAAGGCGACGATTTGCCGAAGTCCGCGCATCGCGGTCTGGTGGCGATGATCCGCTTGCTGCTGGATCGCCGCTTCGATTGCGAGGTGTGCATCGGCATCGAGTCGTCGAGCGTGACGCAAGAGCGCCTGAAGTTGCGATCGCGTGGCGAGGGCCTGGGCCTGCGGCTTGGGCAGACCGCCTGGCTGGGGCGCCACTGCGGGCAGCCGGTGCGCTTCCGGGTGCCGGCATTCGAGCAGGCGGCCGCCACATGAACGCGCCGCTGACGCCGATCGCCGACACCACGGTGGAACTGGTCGAGCAGCCGCTGCTCTACCAGCATTGCCGCATCGAGATGCCCGGCGGGCACATTGTGGGCGAGGACGCGCTGCGTCTGGTGCACTTCCAGGGCCAGGAGAGCGCCTCGGATCTGTTCGAGTACCAGCTCGAGCTGCACGGCAACAGCGATGCGGCCGGCACCACGCTGAATTTCTCGCAGATCATCGGGCGGCCGATCGTGGTCGGCATTGCGGTGGCTGCGTTTGCCGATCAGGCCGAAGCCAACGCGGCATTCGTGCGTGCACTCGACGGCAGCGGTCCGGACAATCCCTACGCGCTGTTCAACGGCATCGTGGCGGCGTTCGCGATCGATATCCCCGGTGTCTATCGCATCACCATGCGCCCGGCCGCGTGGCGCCTGGGTCTGGTCAACCGCTATCGCATCTTCAGCCAGATGAGCGTACGCGACGCGCTGGCGCAGTTGTGCCGCGAACATCGCGTGCAGGCTTCCTTCGACGGTCTGGCCGGCGATCGCAACCTCGCGTCCACCCGCGTGCAGGACTGGCTGCAGGCCGGCGAGACCGATCTGGAGTTCATGCGGCGGCTGATGACCAAGGCGCACGTCTACTACTACTTCCAGCATTACGCCGATCGTCACGTGATGGTGTTCGACAACAAGGCGGCATATCCGCCGGTGCTGCCGGACAACCGGCCGCTGCGCTACACCTTCACTGGCGAAGACGAGCTGGGCATGCACCAGGGCGACGTGGTATTTCAGTACAACTACCAGCAGTCGATGGGCATCAGCGGCGTGCAAGGCGTGTTCACGCTGCAGAGCGAAGCCTGGGACGTGCAGCAGCCGGGCGATCCGTTGGCGAGTTTCACCAGTTTCCGTGCCAACAGCCGTCCCGATCCGGGCGACCTGCCGTTCAAGCAGTACAAGATCGTGCAGTACGGCTTCAGCGACAACGAGGTGCGCGAGTTTGCCCAGGCCACCGAGCTGGCGATGCACAGCGCCAACCTGCAGCTTGCCGGCGCGAGCCGGTGCGCCGCGTTCCGCGTCGGCCATCGATTCCGCATGCGCAGCGATGTGCCCTCGGTGCGCCCGGAACTGGACGGGGTGGAGTTCGTGCTCACCCAGGTGCAGCACGAATCCTCGCTGGATGGCGAGTACACCAACCAGTTCTCCGCCACCCTCGCCACCGGCTTGATCACGGCAGTCGGCGTGCAGGACACCCAGCAGGGCGTGGTGCTGGCGCACGTCACCGCGCCGGACGGCAGCGAGGCGGTGCAGGACTGGCCCTACTACGTTCCGGACGATTTCAGTCTGGGTCGGCATCCGTACGAAGATAGCCAGGGCGTGCGCAAGCAGCTCAATGCCAAGGGCGTGTACGTGCGCTTTTCCTGCGATGGGCCGGATGCGCCGCCGGTGTGGGTGAAGCTGGCCTCGCACATGCAGACCATCCCGGAAGTGGGCTGCAGCGTGTGGGTGTCGCGCGGCAACGATGAATCCGAGCTGCCCGAGGTCCAGAACCTGGTGCAGGCCGACGGCAGCAAGACCGTCACCGATTCGGGCTGGACCGCACACACCCAGGTCGGCAACAGCTTCTCCACCAGCTTCGGCGACAGCCGCAGCGTGCATTTCGGTCAGCCGTGGTCGCGCGGCGACGTCAGCGCCGCGATCAAGCTGGTGGAGGATGCCTACGCGCGCAAGCTGTTTCGCGATGCCTCGTATTCGCGCGGCGGCAGTTACAGCTACTCGACTTCCGAGCGCAAGGAACAGGGGATGCTGGCCGAATCCTGGTCCTACGGCTCCACCTACAACAACTCCTGGGGCAAGGAGGCCAAGAGCTTCACCGCCACCGGCCGCAGCTATCACGAATCGGTGACCGGCAAGTGCGACACCACGCTGTCCAGCACCGAGGCCAGCGATGCCGATGCGCTGGCGGCGGTGTCGGCCTCGCGCTCGGTGGTGTGGGGCGATACCTATAGCAACAGCACCAGTCACGGCGACACCAAATCGGTGGCGACCTACCACGGCAAGGTGGAAAACGACAGCACCCACGACGGCGACGTGCTCTCCACCACCACCGTCAGCGGCACCTCCACCAACAACAGCACCCACCACGGCAAGGTCAGCAGCACCACCGACATCTACGCCGACTCCGAGAACGTCTCCAACATCACCGGCACCAGCACCAATCGCAGCAATCACAACATCGTCCACAACTTCACCGTGATCGCCGCGCAGAGCAGCTCCAGCGCGATCGGCGCCAGCAACAGCAACGATGCCTTCGGCGTGAGCAATGCCAACTCCGCCACTGGCGCCAGCAACCGCAACTCGCTCACCGGCGTCAACATCGATCTGAACCTGCAGGGCATGGGCAACACCGTCGCCATCACCGGTATGGACAACCGCGTCAACATGACCGGCATGAGCAACACCATGAACCTCACCGGCGAATCCAACAGCGTCAACATCACCGGCCCCAGCACCACGGTGGAGGTGGCGGGGCCGGGTGTGCACGTGTCGGTGAAATCCGATCAGGCCAACATCGACCTCAACGGGCCGGTGATGCAGATTCCCGTGATCATCCTGGTGCTCTGAGCGATGAAGATCGTCAAGCCACTCACGCTCGGCCTGCTGCACCAGCCTTATCGCTACCGCGGTCAGCACCGGCTGGCGATCGCGGCGCTGGGCTTCTTTGCGCTGGGTCGCAGCGACGAGCGCTTCCTGGTGGACAACCTGCAATGGCCGCGCGTGCTGCCGCAATTGCCGGCCGGGCAGCCGCTGGATCACGTGTTGCCCAAGGCGCATGCCGAAGTGGTGCTCTGCGGCAGCGCGTATGCGCCGGAGCCGGTGGAGGCGATGACGGTGCGCATGCAGTGCGGGCCGGTGGACAAGCGCCTGCGCGCGATCGGCGAGCGCAACTGGCGACGCCGCTGGTGGCAAGGCGTATGCGTCGACGCGCCCAAGCCCTTCACCCGGATGCCGCTCACGCTGGAGCGCGCCTATGGCGGCGTGGGGCACGACAATCCGCTGGGCAGCGCCTATCTGCCGCGGTGGTCATGGCTGCGGCTGCGGCAAGGCAAGATGCCCAACGTCGAGTATCCCGGTCAGTGTCTGCTGCCGGGGCGGCGCGCGCTACCCCACGCCGGCTACGCGCCGCAGCAACTCGCGCACGCCGCGCGCCGGCGCAGCGCCAGCGGCACGTACGATCGACACTGGCTGGAGCAGGACTTTCCCGGCCTGCCGCGCGATTTCGATTTCTCGCTGTACAACCTGACGCCACCGGACCAGCAATTCCAGGGCCACTTCGCCGGCGGCGAAGCCTATCGCCTGGAGGGCCTGCATCCCAGCGCCGCCGTGCTGGCCGGCAGCCTGCCCGCGATGCAGGTACGCGCATTCGTGCTGGCGCAGGGGCAGGGCCCCGAGTCCGCGCAGGAAGTGGCGCTGCAGTGCGACACGGTGTGGTTCTTTCCCGACGTGGGCGTGGGCCTGATGGTGTATCGCGGGCAGACCCCGGTGACGGACAGCGACGCGCTCGACGTCGGTACCCTGATGCTGGGCTACGACGCCATCGAGCGGCCGCGCCCCACCGCCCATTACCGCGAGGTCATGGCGCTGCGTCTGGACCCGCTCCAGGCGGCGCTGCATGCCTTCGACGAATCGCAACTGGCGCCCGCGCGCAGCGCCGCGGTGCAGGCCGCGCGCGACGCCGCGCGCGCGCGCGAGCAACAACTCGCGCAGCAGCGTCGGCAAGCGGTGCTGGACGAAACCATGGCGGAGTTCTGGCAGCGCAGCGGGATGAGCCAGCCGGCCGATTACCAACCCCCGCAGGCGATCACGCCCACCTTGCCCTCGCTGTCGGCGGACGAATTGGCCGAAGGCGATTTCGATCTGGCCGAGCTGCATGCGCGCGCCAGCGCGCTGGCCGATGCGGCGCGCCGCGATGGTGAGGCCAAGCTGGCTGCCTTGTCGGCGCAGTTGCCCGCGGTGCCGCCACAGCCAGCGAAAAGCGTGGCGCAACAAACCGCTGAAGCGCTCGCGCGTGCAGCGCGGCCGGCGCCGGATCTACAGCCCGGTGCGCCGCTGGCGCCGCTGCCGCCCGAACTGGCCGATGCGTTGACGCGCGCCGAAAAGGCGGCGCCCGGTAGCGTCGATCCAGCGCAACTGTTGCAGGCGCGCGCTGCACTGGCGGGCTTGCCGGCGCTGCAAAGGGCGGCGCGGGCTGCCGCGCCCACTCCCACCACCTTGACTGAACCCCTGCCCGATCCGGCCGCACAGACGCTGGGCGCGCGGATGCTCGCCATGCACCGCGCGGGCGAGTCGCTGGCAGGGCGCGATTTTGCCGGGGCGGATCTGCGCGGCGCCGACTTGCGCGGCGCCGATCTGCGGCAAGTGCAGCTTGAACGTGCCGACCTGCGCGGCGCCTGTCTGGCCGGGGCCGATCTCAGCGCCGCCGCGCTGACCGCCGCACAGCTAGATCAGGCCGACTGCACCGGCGCCTGCCTGCATGGCGCCAACCTGTGCGGCAGCACGGCGCGCGCCGCCGTGTTTGCGCGGGCCGTACTCACCGGCGTGCGCGCCTTCGACGCGATCTGGCCCAACGCCGACCTGCGCGGTGCACGGCTCGACGACGCCCTGCTGCTGCGCATCGACCTGAGCGGCGCGGTACTCGACGACAGCCAGTTGTTGCGCACGGTGCTGATGCAGGCGAAGGCACCCGGCAGCCGCTGGGTGAACACGCGCTGGAGCCAGTGCGTGGCGCCCTCGGCGGACTTTTCCGGCGCCTGCTTCGACGGAGCCCAACTCAGTCGCAGTGTGTTGATGGATGCTGTGCTGGTCGAGAGTTCCTGGCGCGGCGCCAGCCTGCATACCGTGTATGCCGGCGGCAAATCGGACTGGCGCCGCAGCCAGCTTGCGTCGATGCGCGCGGTCAAGTGCGGCTGGCGCGGCAGCAACCTCACCGATGCCTGCATGGACGGCGCGGTGCTGACCAGTTGCGATTTCGGCGATGCCGATCTAAGCGGCGCGCGGCTGCGCGACGCGCAACTGTATCGGTCGCTGTTCCTGCGCAGCACCTTGCGCGGCGTCGACGCCGCGCGCGCCAGTTTCTTCCAGGCGTTGTGTCGCAAGGCGGATTTGCGCGACGCCGAATTGAGCGGCGCGACCCTCGTGCAGGCCGATCTGAGCGAAGCGCGGATGCAGGGCGCCACGCTCGCCGGCGCCCGCCGTAACCAACCGGCGCGCCTGCCATGAATGCCGCCATGACATGGGACGACGTGGCACGCTTGCTGCGCCTGTCGCGACCGGTCAGCGGCGTGTCGCTGCAGCACCTGTCGTGGCAGGCGCGTGCACTGGCGGGCGGCGTGTTCGAAAAATGCGTGCTGGCCGGCGCCGATTTCGGCGCCAGCGATCTGACGGGTTGCAGCTTCATCGATTGCGACCTGAGCGGCATCGATCTGCGCGCCGCCAGTCTGGCCAATACCAGCTTCGTGCGCTGCAAGCTGACGGCGGCACGGATGCCGCTCGGTGCGCCGACCCAGATGGTGCTGGTGAATTGCGCCTTGCAGGAGTCGGATTGGCAGGGCACGCAACTGGCGCGCAGCGCGGCCAGCGGCTGCGATTTCTCGGACGCCGCGATGCGCGGGGTGCGGCTGGAGCGCAGCGTGCTGTGGCAGGCGCGGCTGGATCGCACCGACTTGCGCGATGCGGTGCTCGATCAGGCCGCGCTGTGCGACACCGACCTGCGCCAGACCCGGCTGAACGGCCTGCAGGCCAGCCTCAGCGCGATGATGAAGAACGACCTGCGCGGCCAGCAGTTGGCCGGCAGCGGCCTGCTGCGTTGCCAGTTGCAGGGCAGCGACCTGCGCGGCGCCGACCTGCGCGGCGCCGATCTGAGCGAGTCCGGCTGCATCCAGGTGAATTTCGAGGGCGCGCAGCTCGATGGCCTGCGCGCGCGTCGCGGCATGTTTCTGTCGGCGCGGCTGGCGCATTGCAGCGTGCGCGGCGCCGATCTGGAGGGCGCGCTGTTTCACGCCGCCGTGGTCGAGGACGTGCGCTTCGACGACTGCAAGCTGCGCGAGAGCAGTTGGGAAAAGAGCCGCCTGAGCGACATCCGGTTTGCCGATTGCGACCTGCGCGACAGCCGTTTCGATCATGCCGCCATCACCCATGGCGAATTCGTGCGGGTGCAACTGCAGAGCAGCCGTTTCCACCACACCACGCAGGTGGCGGTGCGCATGCGTGGCGCCAAGCGTCACGGCATGAGCGGCACCGACGCCGCCCTGCTCGAAGCCGAAGCACCCACCCTGGACCTGGAGGATCTGCCGTGCGCACCCTGAATGCTGCTGCCACACCCGCTGCCGTGGCGCCGGTCGCGCTCGCCGAGGCGCGTATCGCGATCGTGTTCGACGACGGCAGTTGCCTGCTAGACAACGGCACGCGGGCGCGCCGCGCCTTCAGTTGCCTGATCGAACCGCAAGCCGGCGATCGCGTGCTGGCGAGCACCGGCAGCGACGGCGGTTGCCACGTACTGCACATCGTCGAGCGCAGCGAGGGCGCGCGCGCCAACCTCAGCGTGCCGGGCGCAAGCGCGCTGGCGCTGCGCCAGGCGCACATCGGCGTGCACGCGGTCGAGTGCCTGGACCTGGGCAGCGCCGGCACGGCATCGCTGAGCGCCGTCGGTGGCACCTTGTCGTTGAACGGGCGAAATCTTTTCGTGACGGTCGGCGAGACCCTGGTCGCGCAGGCGCGCCATTACGTCGGCAAGTTCGGCCAGTACCTGCTCGACGTGCGCGAGCTGCTGCGCCTGCACGGCAACGACGCGCTGCTGACCGCGGCGCGTGACGTCAAGGTCGATGCCGAACGCATCAGCATGGGATAGGAGCCACCGAAAATGTTCGCCAATACCAATCTCGGTGTGATGAGTCTGGGTTTTCCCGACGTGTGCCTGGTGGGTCCGGTGCCGGTGCCCGAAGTGAACATCGACTTCTCCATCACCAACATCCCGACCGTGTTCAACGTGCTCTATGGCGGTGGCCTGGCGGAGAACCTGATCACGGTCAGCGTGCTGAGCACGGCGGACGTGGGGGTGGGGGTGGTGTCGGGCATGTGCATGGGCGCCAAGCGCTCGCTGCTGGGCAGCTTCAAGCTGCTGGTGGGGGCGATCTTCGTCTCGCGCATGACCTCCATCAACGGGCAGAACGGCATCCTGCCCAACACGGTGGGGATCTGTCTGGTGCCGGTGCAGTTTCGCGTGCTGGTGCTGTCATGAGTGCCGCGCGCCGCGCCCTCCCGCTGATGCTGATGCTGGGACTGCTCGGCGGTTGCGGTGTGGTCGGCTCGGTCAAGCACATGCTCGGCCTGGGCAAGCCGCTGGCATCGCTGCGCAGCCTGAGCGTATCGGCGGACCTGGGCGCCAACCAGGGCAATGCGACACAGCTCGACATCGTGCTGGTGTTCGCAAACAGCGCCAGCGCCAGCCTGCCCAAGACCGGACCGGACTGGTTTCGCCAGCGCGCCGCATTGCAAAGCGTGCTGGCGCGGGACATCGCGGTGGTGTCGCTGCAGGTGCCCAGCGCCAGTGCGGCGTTCAAGGTGAAGTTGCCCAAGAACACCAAGAAGGCGGTGGCGGCTTATGCGTTCGCCAATTACGTGGCGCCGGATGGTTGGCCGCCGATCACGTTGACGCCGTACAAACGCGCCGTGTTGCGCCTGCAAGAGAAGTCCATCGTCGTTTCGGAAAAATGAGCAACGCCAGGAAAGTGAGGAGCACCCGATGAGCGACACCGAATTCCTGCCCGATGCCGTGCAATGGTCCGAGGGCATGCTGCTCTCGCCGCAGCATTTCCAGCAGAACGACATCCATGCCCAGGCGATGCTGCATCAGCGTCTGCTGGGCATCACGCCGCATGCATGCGGGGTACGCCACCTGCTGCTGGACAACGCGCGGCTGGCCGACGGACTCATCAAAGTCACCGAATGCGACGCGGTGATGCCCGATGGCCTCCCGTTGGTGTTCCGCGCTGCCAGCGCCGGGCGCAACTTGAGCCTGGACGTGTCGGCGAAATGCACCGCCGAGGGCAGGACGGTGCGCGTGTTCCTGGCGCTGCCGCCGCGCGTGGGTGCGCTCGACGTGCCCACCACTTCGATCCGACGCTACGAGAGCCTGCCCGGCAAGGAGACGCTGGACGAGGTGACCGGCATCGGCGACGTGGTGGTGGAACGCCAGCGCGCGCGCATCGAATTGTTTGCCGAAGGCGATGTGCCGGCGGGCTATCCGGCCTTGCCGTTGCTGGAGGTGATACGCGATCCCCAGGGGTCGGTGGCGCTGGGCAGCTTTCATCCGCCGATGTTCCGCATCGGCGCGTCCGCCTTCCTCGGTGCGCGCGGCCTGCAGCAGCAATTCCTGACGCTGCGCAACGATATGTGGGCCAAGCTGCGCGAGCTGGTCGGCACCGGTTGCGACGAGGCGCCCGAGGCGATGGCGGTGATGGGCGCCGAGGCGCGCATGCACCTGCGCGTTGCCCGCGAGGTGGCGGCGTGCCTGCCGTTGATCGACACCGTGCTGGTGGATCCGTTGTGCGCGCCGGCCCAGGCATGGCATGTCATGGCGCAGATTGTCGCGCGCATGACCGCAGTGGTGGCCAACCCGGTGCCGTTGTCGATGGAGCCGTACCGTCATGCCGATTGCATCGGACAGTTCCAGGCGGCGCTGGATTTCGTGATGCGCAAGCTGGCGTTGATCAACACCGACTGGGACAGCCTGGCATTCGCGCGCGTGAGCGACGGCATGTTCGCCCGCCGCCTGCCCGAGGACAGTCCGCAGACCGTCTTCATCGAATTGCGTGGGCGCGACGGCCAGACTCCGGGCGAACTGCAGCACTGGCTCGGCGAGGCGCGCATCGCCAGCGAGGAACTGCTGCCGGTGCTGCGCCAGCGTCGTTTGCCGGGCGCGCGCTCGCGCATGCTCGGCGCGCGCGAAGTGGCGGATCTCGGGATGCGCGCGAATGCGTTGATCTGCGAACTGAGCAGCCAGCGCCTGGAGATTCCGCAGCATGGGGTGATCGACAGCTTCCGCCCCGGTCGCTCGATCGTGGTGCACGGCGATCCCGCGCACGCGCCGGCGGCGATCGTGCTGCACCATCGCAAGCGCACCGCTCATGCGGCAGCAGCGACCCAACCGGCGGCGGACGGCTCCCATGGCTGAACGCACCGGCGCCCCGCTGTTCCTGCTGGCCCGCTTCGCCGAGTTCTTCGAGACGGTGGCGGGCATCAAGCTGGCGATCCGCGAGGGTCGGCTGGGCGCCATACTGGCGGTCGGTGACGAGCCGGTGCCGAGCGATCCGCGCGATCTGGCAGCGCGGGTCAGCGGTCTGCTCGACCGCGTGCTGCGCGCGCAGGAACAGGAGGTGGCACGTACCGGTACGCCGGGCGAGATCGACTCGCATCGCATGGCGCGCTACGTGATGGCGGCGCTGGCGGACGAGCAGTTCATCCTCGAACTCGATTGGGCGGGGCGCGAGGCGTGGCTGGACGTGCTGCTGGAGTACAAACTGTTCGGCTCGCGCAATGCCGGCGTGCGTTTCTTCGACGTCGCCAACAAGCTGCTGGCGACGCGCACGCGCGACCCGCTGCGGGTGGACTTGGCGGCGGTGATGCTGTTGGCGCTGCAACTGGGCTTCAAGGGGCAGTACCGCGGCGAACAGGGCGAGGGCGAGTTGCGCACGCTGCGCAGCCGGCTGTTCGTGCTGGTGGAGCGCGAGCATGGCGCGCGCGTGCACGGGGTGGCGTTTCCGCAGGCGCTGCAGCAACTGTTGGCCGGGGGCACGCCGGCGCGCCTGGCGCCGCTCACGCCGTGGTACGTGGGGGCGCTGCTGGTGCTGCTTGGCTACCTGGTGATCTCCAGTGCGCTGTGGTTGACGTTGTTCGAGCCGTTCCGTCAGGCAGTAGGGAGCGGCTAGATGGACATCGCGGCGGTAACCCAATGGGTGGCACAGATCGACGCGCTGAAGGCCGCGCTGGGAACCGGCGGCGTGCTGGTGGGCGCGTTGGTGCTGCTGTGGTTGGGGCGCCGCCTGCGCAAGCCCGCAATCGTATCGCTGGCTGGCGCCGAGGCGCGCTGCGGCATGTGCGCGCGACTGTGGGAGTTGGTGGTTCGTCTGCTCGACGCCATCGATTACCTCGCCACGCGGCGCGAATGGCGTTATCGCCAGCCCTGGGTGCTGGTGCTGGGCGAGCAGGGCGCCGGCAAGACCAGCCTGATCGGGTCGGTTTCCGCTACCTGGCGCTACCACGCGCCGCCGCATGCCGACCAGTTGCAGGTGCGGGGGCTGCGCTGGGCCTACTTCCGTCATGGCGTGCTGATCGACGCCGAGGGCAAGCTGGCGGCGGCCGCCGACGGCAGCGACGAAGCCGCGCGCTGGCGCAAGACGCTGGACGAGCTCGATGCGTTGCGGCCGGAGCGGCCGCTCGATGGCGTCATGCTGTGCGTGTCGGCACGGACCTTGCGCGATGCCAGGCAGTCGCAGCGCATGGCGTTGGCGGAGAACGTCAATCGCCAGCTCAGCCAGTTGCAGGCCAGCACCGAGTTCATGCTGCCGGTGTACGTGGTGGTGACCCAGTGCGACCGCATTCCGGGATTCGCGGCGTTCTGGCAAAGCCAGGAGCGCGCCCGGTTCGCGGATATGGTGGGCTACTCCGCGATCGCGCAGGACCAGAATCTGCAGCCGTGTCGCTGGGCCGATACCGCCTTCGACCTGATGGGCACGCGCCTGCGCGAGTTGCAGGTCGATACCGCCGCGCATCGCGAACGGGTCGACGACATCGACGATTTCTTCCTGTTCCCCGGCCATTTCCAGAGCCTGCGCGAGCCGCTCGGGCAATGGCTCGAAACGGTGTTCCGCGCCACCGCGTGGCAGAGCGGACACCTGTTTCGCGGCATGTACTTCACCGGTGCGGTGGAGGGCGGCTCGGTGGCAAGCGAGGGCGTCCGCACCGACGTGGATTTCGTGGATTCGCTGGTGTCCGAGAAGGTGCTGCGCGAGCCGGCGCTGGCCAAGCCCACGCGACAGGGGGTGTGGTCGCGCAATCGCCTGATCCGCGGCGTGCAGATCGCTTCGGTGGCGGCAGGCATCGGACTGTTCGTGGCACTGGGTTTTGCGGCGAGGCAGTTCGCGCAGCAGGTCGATGCCATCGTCGTCGGGGTCCAGGCGCTGGATCGCACCACGCCGGAGATCGTCGGCAGCGAGTGCCTGATGCGCGAGGACGTGTACCCGTTGCTGGCCGAGGTGTCGCGCGTCGATACCCGGTCGCGCTATTGGGCGATTCCGCTGTCGTGGTTCGATCGGCGCCTGACCACGCGCAGCGCCGATGTCGTCGGGCGCACGATGGTGCGCGGCGTGTTGATGCCTACCTTGTCGTGTCTGCTGGAAGCGCGCGCGCGCGGGATGCTGGGATCGGCCGCCGAACTGGTGCCGGCGGCGGCGCCCGATCTGGCGGCGCAGCGCGCCGCATTCGCGCAGGTGATCGTCGATGTGCGCGAGCTGGAAGACAACCTTGCCGATTTTCAGACGTTGGCACGGCACAGCGACGGGCTGGACGAGAGCGCGTTGATGCAGAAGCTGGACTCGTTGGCCCGCTATGCCTTCGGGGCACCGCTGCCGGACGAGGTGTGGCGTCAGGGTGGGGTGGTGGGACACGCTTTCCGCCGCATGGCCGACGTGCCGCTTCCGGTATTGCCCGAGGGGCTGCGTCAGCGCCTGGCGACCCGCATCCAGGCGCAGGGGGTGGCATTGCGCGCGGCGCTGAGCGCCGACGTATCCAACGGCAGCAGACTGCTCGACGCGCTCGGACGCGGCCAATCGCCGGTGCTAGACAACTCGCGCCGCATTGCGGTCTGGCTGGCCTGGGTGCAGCAGTCGTGGCTGGGCTCCAGCGCCGAACACAATCCGTGCGGCGACATCATCGACGCCAACCGCGAGGGCGTCGCCGCGTTGGTTGGGGACTACGGCTACGACGATGGCCTGAACGAGATGCTGCGGCGCTTCGACACCCAGCAGTGCTACCGGCCCGAGATGACCGCGCTGGCCGCGATGACGATCGCGCCTTACGGGCCGCTGTTCGTGGCGGGCGACGGTGGCCTGGTGCTGGCGCCGCCGCTGCAGGGCGAACTGGCCGGGATGCCGACGCTGGTATCGCTGCCTTTCATGCAGTTGACGTCCACGCGGCGGTTCGAGTGTCTGGGCGGGGCGGCGATCTGGCGCGCCGACGAAATCGCCGAAGCGGCGGGTTACGTCAACGAATACGAAGCCTTCATCAAGGCGCAAACCCTGCCGGTGCTGCCCGATGGTGGGCGCCCGCTGTACGACCGGCTGGCGCGGCAGTCGCTGGCGCACGCGCTGGACGACACCCTGCGCCGGGCGCAGCAGCCGGCGCCGGCCGCGCCACGCGCAGGGCTGGAGGCGGTCGGTCGCACCGATGCGCAATTGGTGCAGGTGGGCGACCAACTGGCGCAAGGGATGGGATCGCTGCAGACGGTGCTCGATGCCTACGTCGCCTATGGCCTGTCGAGCGGTGGCGCGGCCGTGCGCCAATGCGTGCGCGATTTCGCTGCGGACAACCTGGGCGGTGTCGACGCGCTCGCCGACAGCAGCCGCTTGTACGTACCGCCGGCATCGGCCGGTGGCGATGCGATGTTCGAGCTGGGCAGCCTGCCGGTGCTCAAGGACTACCTGGCACGCCAGGTGGCGCGCGTGCAGGTGCTGGGCAGTTACGCGACGCCGTTCGTGTCGGTGCTGGGCGACGTTCCCGGCGTCGACGACGCATGGCGCGACAACCCTCAGACCGCGCCGTTCTGGCGCAACACGCTGGACGAGATCAATCGCTACACCCAAGGCAAGGAACCCACCGGTCAGGTCGCCAATCTGGATGCCTACTTCATCGGCCAACTCGCCGGGATGAGCTACACCAACTGCAGCACCCGGCTGTCGGCCTACGTGGCGCCGGATTACGGCAACGACCTGTTCTCGGAGCGCCGTCGCGCACTGGAGCATCAGGTGCAACTGCGCTGTAACGATCAGCGCGAGGCGCAGGCGGCCGAGGTCTACGGCGCGCTGGCTACCCGCTTTAACCGCGACCTTGCCGGCCGTTATCCGTTCGGCGCCCGCAGTGCGCGCGATGCCGGGCTGGCGGTGGTGCGGGCCTTCTTCCGCGATTACGCGGCCCAGCACGAAGCCATCGCGGCGGCACTGGTGGAGCTGGATGCCGATCACTGGCAAGCAGCCAGCCGCTTCATCGATGAACTGGATGCGGTGGCCGCGTTCTTCGCTACCAATGTGAGTGCGTCCGGCCAGATCGACGCGGTGGGGCTGGGCGCGCAATTCCCTGCCGCCACCGCCCGCACGGTCGGCGCCGACCAGTTGCTGAGCTGGCGTCTGGCGGTGGCGGACACGCAGTCCGTATTCCCGAATGGCCTGCAGGCGCTGGATTGGTTCCCGGGGCAGTCGCTTGCGCTCGAACTGCAGTGGGCCGAGCGTTCCGACTGGCGCCCGCTGGCGGACCCCAACCAGGCCGACCTGAGCGCCCAGGGTGCCACCGCCAGCTTCGCCGCGAGCGGCCCGTGGGCGCTGCTGCGCCTGATCGACGCGCACCGCGTGCGCAGCGTCGGCGACAAAGACACGGACCCGATATTGCTGGGATTCAACGTGCCGGTACAAGGCGCGACGGCGACCTCGGGCGGCAAACCCGCACGCAGCGAAGCGCGGGTGTTCATGACCTTGCGCTTGAGCGGCAGCGACCCGCAGACCCACGCGAGCCAGCCGATCGCTTTGCCGCCGGGTTTCCCCAACAGTGCACCGATCGATTGAGGAATACAGATGTCGGTATCCGGCAAACACGGTGGAGGCGGGCGTGGCGATAGTCGGCTGCGTCCGTCGATTGCTGCGCAACCAAGTGGCGAGGTGGATGCAAAAGGTATGAGAACTGGCGCTGGCGCCCGCGGGGCATGGCGAAACGGAGCAAGGCGATGAACCATCGTGACGACGACGTGAGCGGTTATTTTTCGCGAACCGTGGGGGTTGGCTGGGAGGCGTTGCTTGCCCCCATCAGTGCGGATGCTCCGGCCGGTGCGCCGGCGGCGGCGGACGAAAGTTACCGCCGCATCCGCCACGAGCGCGAGGAGGAGGACGCCAGCTTGCCACTGGGCTCGTGGGAGCGCGAACTCAAGCGCGCCAACTGGGTGGCCGCCAGCGAACTGGCGGCGCGCGCGCTGGCCACCCGCAGCAAGGATCTGCAACTGGCGGCGTGGCTGTTCGAAGCGCTGATCGTGCGCACCGGCTTTCAGGCGTTGGCGCCCTGCCTCGGTCTGATCGAGGCGCTGTTGCTGCGCTATGGCGAGCAGTTGCATCCGCACGACAGCGAGCATCGCGTGAACCTGCTGGTGTGGATCAACCAGAAGCTGCTGTCGCCGCTGCGCAAGGTCGCGATCACCGCCACCGGCAGCGAACTCGACTACGCCTGGAACGATTGGGAGCAGGCGCAGCGCAACGAGAAGCTGCGCGCCAGCCTGGGACGGCAGCGCGAATCGGAGATCGAGGGCGCCACGCTCAACGACGTCGGCGCCGCGCTCGCCTGCACCCCCGACGAGCGCATCGCCTATCTGCAGCGCTGCCTGGGCGATGGGCTGAGCGCGCTACACGCACTGGAAGGCACGTTGAACCAGCAGCTTGGCGCCGACGCACCGGGGCTGGCGGCGATGCGCGACCTGCTGGAGCGCGTGCAGGTGGTGCTGGACGTCGAAGCGCGCCGGCGCGGCATCGTTGCGCCCGCGCAGCCGACGGATACCGATCCGACCGCGTCCGACGATGACGATGCGCACGTCGCTGACGGCGTGCGGGGCTCGCTGGATCGTCGCGAGGTCTACGCCGCCCTGGCCGAAATCGCGCACGCGCTGGAACACATCGAACCGCACAGCCCGGTGCCTTACCTGATCCGGCGCGCGGTGGCCTGGGGTGGCTTGAACACCGCGCAGCTCTATCAGGAAGTGTTCGTGCGCTGTGGTGGGCAGATCAACATCTTCGAGTTGCTGGGACTGGGCGATGCGGTGGCGGGGAATCCGCCGCAGCCGGCCGGATGAGCGGCATGCGCAGTGATGCGCGCTTGCGGCGCGCGAGGTCATACAGGAGATCGTCATGAGCGGTGCTTCTCGCCAAGGGGGTTCGGCCCGCCCGATCGCGGTGGTGATCGCAGCGCGGATGCGCATCGTGGCGCCCAAGGCGACGGCGCCGCAGCGGCCGATGAACGTCAAATCTGCGTTGAAGCAGGCCGCCAACTCGTCGCCCGCCGCCAAGGCGGCATTCCGGCGCGCCGCGCCCGCGGTCAAGGCGGCAACGCCGCACCTCAAGGCGCTGGCGAAGCAGCCCGGCAAGGGCCTGTTGTCGTCGCTGTATCACGGCGCGGCGGCGCTGCATTCGTTGCGCAAGGTGACGCACGAAATGAGCAAGCACAGTCCGTCCGCCATGAAATCCGCCAAGGCGGCGTTCAAGGAAGCGGCGGCTTCCTCGCCGGCCGCCCAGGCCGCATTCACGCGGGCCGGCCCCGCGACGGCGCGCGCGCAAAAGCATGTGGATGCGCTGGCGAAACTGCAGCAGCAGCCCAACCCCAGTTTACTGTCGTCGTTGGGGCACGGTTTCCAGGCCATGCGCGCACTGCGCGGCGTGACCAAGGAAATGCGCAAGGCGCCTGCCGCGTCGCCGCTGTCGGCAAAATCCGCGCTGGACGAGGCGAGCGCGTCGTCGCCCAAGGTTGCCCACGCATTCAAGCAGGCGGCGCCGGCGCTGGCGCGGGCGAGTGGGCACATCGACGCGCTCGCGCAGATGCGGCAGCAGCCCGATTCCGCCTGGTTGTCGTCGCTGCGGCACGGTCTGCAGGCGGTGCGCGCGTTGCGGGGCGCGACTCGGGAACTGGGGAAGGCGTCAGGCGGCGCGCGTTCCGGCGTGGCGGCGAGGGAGCGCAAATGAGCGCGCATCCGCGACCCAACCGGGTCGCGGCGACGTGCACCTGCCCGTGCGGGTGATGGAGGCGGTCATGGCGATCGGGTCGGAAATCAGTCGTAGCGGTGCCGCATGGCAACCCTTCGCGCAGGCAACCGCTGCGCCAGCACGGCTGCGCGCGCTGCGCGAGGCCGACGACGACGCCCAGGCGATCCTGGCGTTTCATCGCAGCGGCATCGCCACGCACGCCATCGATCCGGCGCAGGCGATGTGGGTGATCGACCTCGCCCCCGGCGACGGCGAGCGTGCATGGCGGGTGTTGCGGCTGCTGTCCGGGCTGGCGCCGCGCGGTGCGCCGATACGCTACCTGGCGTGCTGCCCCGCGCCGCCGCATCGCGCCCGCCTGGCGGCTCATCCCTCATTGCGCGCAGCGATCGCCGACGGCAGCCTGTTTCTCGATCGTGCCGGGCTCGGCATCCCGTTGCATGCGCCGGGCAATCCGGTGGTGGTGCTGGCGCACGACGCGCTGTCGGCGTTGCCGCAGGCGTTGTACGCGGTGCATTGCGGCGAGTTGCTGCAGGCGTGGAGCGACGGTGCTAGTGCGATCGACTGGCGCGCGGTGGCGCGGCGGGACGGACTGATGCACTTGCTCGCGGCTTATCGGCAGGCGCTCGACAGCGTGGCATTCAGCATGCCGTTGGGGGCGATGCAGACGCTGGGCCGGTTGCTGCGGGCAAGCGGCGGGCGGCTGCTGCTGCGTGCGTCCGATCATGGCGCCAAGGACATGACGCAGCTCCGCATGGGTGCGCTGTCCCACACGCCCGGTCAGCCGCTGCGCGTGAATTTCGAAGTGCTGGCACGCTGGCATCGCGCCTACGGCGCCAGCGTGCATCAGACCCAGCGCGACGACGATGGGCGTGTGCTGCACGTCGCGTTGCACGACGTCGCTGGCGGCCGTCTGTGCGAATGTCTGCCCGACCTGCTTGGCCTGCCGCATCCGGACGATCACGCGCGGCTGTTGCAGGTGCTCGATCGGCCGCCCGCGTTGTCGCCCGCGCAATGCCTGGCGGTGCTGCATGCGCACGCGGGCGATCCGCGGGCGCTGGCGGCGCTGTCGCCGCAGCTTGCGCAAGCCGCGCCGGCACTGACGGGCGCGGCGCGGCGGCAATGGCGGGAAATGCTGGAATGCTGCTGGGCGCAGCACTACCCGCGCGGCGACGGCGATCACGACCCCATGCCTGCCTCGATCGCCACCCTGGCAATGGGCCTGGCGCACTGGCCGCTCGCGCGCAAGCTGCTGCGCGCGATGCTGCGGGTGTCGCCACGCGATGCGGCGAGCTGGCGTCTGTTGGCGCAAGCGCAGATCCGCACCGGCGGTGCGCGGGCCGCCGCGATCAGCCTGGATCTGGCACATGCGGCCTGCCCCGACGATGCGCAGGTGTCGCAGGCACGCGATGCCCTGGCCGCGCGGATGTCGGCCTGGCGCCAGCGCCCAGGCTACCGCGCGGCGCTGGCGCGCGATCGCCAACTGGTGCTGGAGCCGCTGGATGTCGAGCACGCACCCGACATGCACCGCCAATACCGTGACCCACAGATTGCCACGATGGCGCGGCTGCCGGCGTTCGACACCGTGGAGTCGTTGCGGCGCTGGATCGCAGCACGCATGTCGCAGACCCGGCGCATCGATCTGGCGGTGATGCACGCCGAGCGCGGATTCGTGGGCGCGGTGGGCTCGCGCTGGTTCGGCGCGAGCGCCTTCATCCATTTCTGGATCGGCGTCGACCACCAGGGCGCGGGCGTGAGCGCACGCGCGGTACGCCTGTTGTTGGCGCAGCTCAACGCGCTGGGCGTGCGGCACGTGTTCGCGGCGGTCTACCCCGACAACCACCGCTCGCTGCGAACCCTGCGCCGGCTCGGCTTCCTCCATCTGCCGCTGCGCGCGATGGCGCCGGACCAGACGCTGCGATTCCTGGCATGGACCCACGACGATCGCGTCAGCGCCGAGGCGCTGTGCGAGGTCGTCCGCGAATACGCGCGCGCCGGCCAGAGTGCGTACGTGTTTGCCGAACCCGGTCCCGACGTCGCGCGGCATGCGCCCGCCGCCGGCGATTCCGGTTCGGCCGAAACCAGGTCGGGCAACGGCGCTTCGCTACTCCCCGACAGCCTGCTGGAGCCAAGTCACACGCCACCCGTCATCGACCGGTAAGGAGTCCGTATGTCCGCCAACAAGAAACGCTCGTTCGCCGAGATGCTTGCGTCGTCGAATACGCCGGCCCCCACGCCGGTCTTCACCGTGCCGCGCGTCACCGTCACCAATGCCAAGTGGTCGGCCCTCAGCCAGAACGTGGTCGATCAGCGCGCGGTGGTGGCAAAGCACCGGTACAAGGTGGCGAGCAGCGGACAGACGTTCTCCGCGGAGTTCTCGCATACGCATGGGGAGTTCAACAAGCGGGTAGCGAACACGCTCAGCATCGGTACCCACAACATTTCCACTTCCGACCTGGGAAGCAGCCCGCGCTCGTTTCCCAAAATCATGCAGGACCTGTCCACCGTGACCGGCGCCACCGATGCGCTGCGCGTGATCAAGGGAACTCACCTGAGTAAAGGTCTGATCGGCGCCACGCCGACGCAGCGTCGTGCGGCGGTGGAACTGGGCGCAGAAATCGGCGTGTCCGAATACACCCGCGGCACCACCGTCGCCCTGACCGACGCCAGCATCAATCTGTACCGGATGAAACACGGAAATCTCTCCAGGGACGATTTTTCCGATCCCGACAAAGGCTACACCGGTGCCGGGAAAGGCGGCGCCGAACGTCTGCGGGCGGTTGCGTCCATCGCGGCCGCGTTCGCGCCATACGACGCTCCGCTGAAGTCCATCTACGACACTCACGCCGCGCTGAAGCCGGTGCGACCGTGGGAGGCAGGGTTGCGGGCGAAAGCCACGGAGCAGGAAAAATTCGACGCCTGGCGCGCGCACAAATTCCAGAAGTGGACTCAGCGCGAATAGGCCGGTTGCAGGACTTGGCATCCGCGCTGCGGACTTGGTGGGAGCGCGCCCGGGAGGGACTCCTAGCAGCCTGTCGAGCTTGAGTGATCGTAGCGAGCCGAGGGCGAAAGCGAGGCCGAACCCGGGCCGCTATCGCACCGGAGCAGTAGATTCATCTCAAGTCCGACAGGCTGCTAGAGGTCCAGTTCGATGCCCGCAGCGTGCTTGCGCGAGGCCGGCAGGGCATCGGTCACGTCGCCGTTGATGGCTCGGCGCACCTGCGGCGGCACGCGGTAGGAGAGGATGGTCTGGGTGCGGGTCGGCAGCGGCTCGTCGATGGTGGCGAGCGGTTCCTTGCGCGAGCCCTGGCGCGTCCAGCCCCAGTAGCCGGGGATCGACGCCCTGCGCACGTCCTCCTGCGGGTGGGCGGTGCCGAGTTCGGGGCGGGTGGCGCCGGGGCGATGAATGACGCTGACACGTTCGCGGCCGTTGCGCAGATTCAGCAGGAGTTCGAGCAGCATCGTCGCTATCCTCGCCGGGGGATG
>JANRIF010000022.1:0-4396 GCA_033765245.1 Lysobacteraceae bacterium | reverse complement strand
GCAGTGGCGTGTGCACTTCAGTTCGGCCGACGCAGAGCATCAGATCGTTGGCGCCCGGCGCGCCCAATTGCTGTTGCAGGGCGGCATCGTCACGGCGGCGTTGCTGGCGTTGCTGGTGTGGCTGCTGGGCACCACCCGCATTCGCGCCCGCGTGCTGGCCGAAGACATGGCGTCGGCGTATCGCGATAGCGAGCAGCGACTGCGGACCATCACCGACAACCTGCCGGGCCTGGTGTCATACCTCGACGCCGAGGGGCGCTTCGGGTTCGTCAACCGTACTCACGACGAATGGTTCGGCATTCCGGCGCGGGAGTTCATCGGCAAGACCTTCATCGAGGTGTTCGGGGCCGATGCGCCGCGCGATCCGGCGGTGGACGCGCTGGTGCAGCGCGGACACGACGGCGAGCGCGGCAGCATGCGCAGTTGGCTACCTCAGGCTGGGCGGTGGGTCCATGTTTCGGTGGTGCCGGACCTGCATTCGGAAGGGGTGGCGGGTGTCTACATGCTGCTGGTCGACGTGACCGCGCTCAAGCTCGCCGAGGATGCGCTGTTCGCCGAGCGCGACCGCGCACAGACCACCTTGCGGGCGATCGCCGATGCGGTGATCGTGACCGACGCCAGCGGCCGCATCAGTTACGTCAATCCCACCGCCGAAGTCATCACTGGTTGCGCCAGCGGCGACGCGGTGGGCCAGCACGTCGACGACGTGTTCCGGGTGATCGCCGCCGATACCGGCGCGCGTATCGTCGACCCGTTGACGTTGGCGCTGCGCGAGAACCGGATACGCACCCTGCCCACCGACGCGCTGTTGCAGCAGCGCGGCGGCGCCAGTGTCGCGGTCGAGGATTCGGCCGCGCCGATCCATGATCGCGACGGCAATGTCACCGGCGCAGTGATTGTGTTCCGTGATGTTTCCGCCAGCCGCGAACTGGCGCTGCGCATGGCGCACATGGCGCAGCACGATCCCCTGACCGACCTGCCCAATCGCCTGCTGCTGGAGGACCGCCTGCGCCAGGCGATCGCGCTGGCGGAGCGCAATGCGCGCGCGGCGGCGGTGCTGTTCATCGACCTGGACCGTTTCAAACTGATCAACGATTCGCTCGGGCATGCGGTCGGCGACCGCCTGTTGCAGCACGTCGCGCGGGTGCTGGTGTCGTGCGTGCGCCGCTCGGATACGGTATGCCGGCTCGGCGGCGACGAATTCGTGGTGTTGCTGCCGGAGATCAACGGCCCACGTGATGCCATGCACGTGGCCGACAAGCTTCTGACGGCACTACAGACGCCGGTCGTGCTGGATGGCGACGAATTGCGGGTGTCGTGCTCGATCGGCATCAGCATGTTTCCCAGCGACGGTGCAGACCCGCCGACCCTGCTCAAGAACGCCGACGCGGCGATGTATCACGCCAAGCATGGCGGTCGCAATCGCCATGCCTTTTTCACTGACGAGATCAACGAGCGCGCCCACGCGCGACTGCAGACCGAAACCCGGCTGCAGCGCGCCATCGAGGTCGGCGAATTGCGCCTGCACTATCAGCCCAAGGTCGACAGCCGCAGCGGACGCTTGATCGGATTGGAGGCGCTGGTGCGGTGGCAGCGCGAGCCCGATCGGCTGTGCCAGCCGGCCGAGTTCCTGCCGATCGCAGAAGACAGCGGGTTGATCGCCGAGGTCGACGCCTGGGTATTACGGCAGGCGCTGGCGCAACTGCGCGCGTGGCGCGAGCTTGGCCTGCCGGTGGTGCCGGTGGCGGTCAACCTGTCGGTCACCCATTTTTCCGACGATCGTTTGCTGGAGCTGGTCGGCGACGCGCTTGCGGCGGCGGGGCTGGCGCCTTCCATGCTGCAGATCGAAATCACCGAATCCCAGTTGCTGCGCAACACCGAGCGTACCCAGCGGTTGCTGGCCAGCCTCAAGCGCCTCGGCGTGGGCATCGCGATCGACGACTTCGGTACCGGCTATTCCAGCCTCGGCTATTTGTGCCGTTTCCCGGTGGACGTGCTCAAGATCGACCGCAGTTTCGTCGCCACCATGGCTGAGGATCGGCGGCAGGCGGTGATCGTGCAGGCGATCACCGGCATGGCGAAGACACTCGGGTATCGGGTGGTGGCGGAGGGCGTCGAGCGCGAAATCGAGGCTCAGATGCTGCGCGCCGACGCCTGCGACGAGCTTCAGGGATTCCTCTACAGCCGGCCACTGCCGCCCGACGACTGCGCAGCGTTGCTGCAGCGGTCAGCGGTGGCGGGGGAGCGGTCGATGTGGCCGGGGTTCGCCGCACCATGAGGGGGTAGGCGGGCGCCGCGGTTGCCCGCAAGCAGACGCCCACAACCGCCTGAAATGCCTTGGCTGTCTGTGGGAGTGCGCTTGCGCGACAACCGTCACGCGCTGGCCGCGGCGCCGCTCATTGCTGCGGCGCCGGCTTACGCTGCCTGTGCCTGACTCTTGCGTGGGCCCTTCAGCATCGCCTCGCGCACGTGCGCGATCACCATATCCACTTCCGCGGACGTCACCGCGAAGTGCGGGGTGAAGCGCAGCGAGTTGGCACCGCCGTGGATCACGCCGATGCCGTGCTCGCGCAGGTATTCCTCGGTGGATTCGGTGCCGTAGCACTTGAATTGGTCGGATAGTTCGCACGAGAACAGCAGTCCGGTGCCCTGGACCTTGGTGATCAGGCCGCCCAGTTCATTCTTGAGCGCACCCAGGCGGGTCACGAACTCGCGACCGCGTTCGCGGATGTTGGCGCGCAGCGCCGGAGTCAATTGCTCCAGCACCGCCACCGCAACGTCCATCGCGCGCGGATTGGTGGTCATGGTGTTGCCGTACACGCCCTTGCGGTACAAGCCGGCCGCGCGTTCGTTGACGGCCAGCACCGACAGCGGGAATTGGCCGGCATTGAGGGCCTTGGAGTAAGTCTCCATGTCGGGCGGCTCGATCCCCTCGAAGCCGGGGTAATCGACGATCGACAGTACGCCGTGCGCGCGCAGACCGGCCTGGATCGAATCGACCAGCAACAGCGTGCCGTGCTCGCGCGTCAGCCGTCGGGCAGCGGCGTAGAACTCCGGCGTGACCTGACGCCCAGGGTCGCCTTCGCCCATCACCGGCTCCAGGAACATTGCTTCGATGTACCAGCCGTTGGCGTCGGCGTCGGCGAACGCCTGTTGCAACTGTTCCACCGAGTACGGCTCGATGGTGATCAATTGCGGCTCATGGTGCTTCCAACTTGCCAAGTGCTTGGCGTAGGTGGGGCGGGTGGAGTCCGAATACAGCGCGGGCAGTTCGGTGCGGCCGTGGAAGGCGCCCTTGACCGCGATGCGCTTGACCTTCTTGCCGGCGTGGCGGCCGCCCGGATCGGTGTGCAGCTTGGTATTGACGTCGGCAAAGCGCCCGGCCAGCGACACCGACTCGGAGCCCGAATTCAGGCACAGGAAGCGCGCGTAAGGGCAGCCGCCACGGGTGTGGCCGATCTCGCGGCGCAGCGCGCGCTCGAGTTTGAGCTGCGAGAGGTTGGCGGTCATCACGTTGGCCATCACCTGCGGCCGGCCTATCGCCTCCAGCACCGCCTTGGGCGTGTGGCCGGCGCCAAGCATGCCGTAGCCGCCGTTATCGTGGATCACCGCGCCCTTGAGAGTGACGACCCACGGCCCGCGTGCCGCCAGCGACACGTAGGGGTTCACCGCATCGTCGGCATAGAAATTGACGAAGCCCGCCTGGATGGTAGCGATCTGGGTGGCCTCGTCGGCCCGCAGGATGTCTTCGAACTCACCGCCGCACAGCGCCTGGAACTGATCCGCCGCCGCGTCGATGGCCTCGACCAGTTCCGGAAATTGTGCGGCCATGCGTTCAATGGTGGCATCGTCGAGGCCGGGCGTGCGCGCGGCGCCGCCGTAACTGCGCAGCGCGCGGAGCTTGGCAACGACGGACGACTGGTTGTGCTGGGTCATGGTCCCCTCCCGTTAACCCTGTGACGGACACGACGACCGTCCGCCGGTACCGCGGCGGTTTCGTTGTCCTAGTATGGAATCGAATAAAAAACAATTACTTAAAGCTCATCATAGCACGTGCCGGCCGCCGACAGAACCCCTTGGCGGCGCACGCCGTGCCATGGACCGCATCGCGACAGCGCGGCGATACGTGACTTTCGAAGCGTTGGTGGCGCGGTAACCGATGCCGGCCCCAGCTCGTCAGGAACCGCCCGCGATGAGCTTGCTCGCCCATCGGCCGCAGGTCGCCGCGGTATGCTCACCGGCCCTCGTTCCGATATTGCCGACCGCCATGCGCGTGCCGGCTCCCACCTAAGATGATCGACCTCATAGTTGTCTTGATCCTGATTGTGCTGAATGGATTTTTCGCGATGTCGGAAATGGCGGTGGTCACCGCCAAGCCGGCCCGCTTGCGCAGCAT
>JANRIF010000328.1:0-5823 GCA_033765245.1 Lysobacteraceae bacterium | reverse complement strand
CCGCGAACCTCGCCACCGCGTCTTGCGCGCACGTATTACAAGCGCGACTGCCCGTCGTGGGTGATGGAGGTCTTGGCGATCAGCTCGTCGTCCCAATCCAGCTTCAACTCGCCGTCCTTGATCATCAAAGCGGCAAAATTGTAGAGATTGCGGGCGTACATTTCGCTCGCGTGCAATGCGCCCTGGCTGGCCAGATGCAGCGGGCCAACCACACTGACGCCGCCCTCCATCACCGTCTCGCCCGGACGGGTCAGTTCGCAATTGCCGCCGCTCTCGGCCGCCAGATCCACCAGTACCGTTCCCGGGCGCATACCGCGCACCATGTCGGCAGGAACGATGCGCGGGGCCGGACGCCCCGGCACCGCGGCGGTGGTGATGATGACATCGACGCCCTTGACGTGTTCGGCCAGACGTCGCTGTTGTTCGGCACGCTCCTCGGCACTCAGCTCACGGGCGTAACCGCCCTCGCCTGCGGCCGACACGCCCAGGTCGAGAAAGCGTGCGCCCAGCGATTCGATCTGCTCGCGCGTCTCGGGGCGCACGTCGAAGCCCTCGACCTGCGCGCCCAGACGCCGCGCGGTGGCGATCGCCTGCAGACCGGCTACGCCCGCGCCGATCACCAACACCTTGGACGGGCGGATGGTACCGGCAGCGGTGGTCAACATCGGAAAAAATCGTGGCGCCTGGAGCGCCGCCACCATCACGGCCTTGTACCCCGCCATGCCCGCCTGCGAGGAGAGCACGTCCATCGCTTGCGCTCGGGTGGTGCGTGGTAGCCGCTCCATCGAAAAAGCGGTGACCTTGCGCGCCCCCAACTGCGCGAGACGATCCGCGTCCGCCTGCGGCGCCAGCAGCCCGATCAGCACCGCGCCCGGCTTGAGTTGCGCGATCTGGGCGGCGCTGGGTGGCTGCACGCACAGCACCACATCGGCCTCGCCCAATGCGGTGGCGACGGCGTCCGCGCCGTACCCGGCGTCGGGGAAGTGTGCGGCAAGCCCTGCACCCGGCTCTATCGCGGCCTGTGCGCCCAGCTTCCGGAATTTCCCCGCGGTCTCCGGGGTCATCGCCACCCGCTTTTCGCCGGGAACCGTTTCACGCAATGCCAGAATCTTCGCCGCCATGAGCCCTCCTGCGCTTTCGTCGGATGCTATCACGCACACGCGCGCAACGGGATTCGCCCGGATTCGACGACACGCGCTGTCGCGTTACGCACCAAAAAAAAAACGCGCCCGAAATCGGGCGCGTACTGGAGGAGAGAGAGGCAATACGACAGACGGCGATCAACCGCCGCCCTGACCTGCGGCAACCGCGCCCTGAGTGGAGGCACGCAGTTGCCCCAGTACTTGGTGCATGGCGCGCTCGAATGCCGAGTTGGCGCCACGCACGGAAAACCGCTTTTCGCGCATCAGTGCCGCCAGTTCCTCGACCGACGCCACGCATACGCGCATGCCGCGACGGTTGACGAACAGCAGGCGCGACGAAATCGGGCTCACCCACGAAAGCTTCGCGGGCTGGGCGATGCCTTCGGCATCGACGAACTCGACCCAACTGCCGACCGGCAAGGCACGCAACGCCTCGGCGTCTTCCTGGCGGAAGTCCAGCGAGGTGCGGTCCGAGACCAAGCGCAGGGTGGTTGGCTCGCTGTCGTTCGACGCGACCGGCGCCGCATCCGACAGCAGTTCCGGCCGGTTCACCACCGGCTGCACCTTGCCGACCGCCATCGCGCGCAGTTCGTCGGATACCGCGTCAACCAGCGCATCGGCAGCCTCGCCGACACATCCCGAGGACGACAGCACCGGCAGCAGACCGGTGCTGATCTGCGGCAGTACCGCCGCCAGCGCGCTCTCGCCGCTGCGCGCGGCATCGGCCATCGCCAACAGCGAATCGCCACAGGCAAGCGCGCTCTTTACCGCGTCGGACTGCTCGCCTTCGCGCAACTGCACGACCACGATGTGGTGCGTCCAATAGCGCCGCATCACCACGTCCATCGCGGGTGGCAGCGCCACGCCGGAGACTCGCTTTTCCAGTTCGGCCGCGGCGAACGCGCGCGCGGTTTCCAGCCGCTCGCGACCGCGCTGCGCCTCGGTGGTACGGCGCTCTGCGAGTTCGACGCGCTTGTGGTGCTGATCCATGAAGCTGCGGAATTCTTCCTCCAGCACCTGGAAGATCGCCATGTTCTCGTTGAACTCGACGACCAGACGCTGCACCACTTCCTCGGCTTTCGCCAACAGCGTGCGCTCGGCCGGCGTCTCGCCCTGGTTGCCTTCGCAAGCCTCTGCGACGGCGTTGAGCAGGCGCCGCGCCGGATGCTCCTTGCGCAAGAACATGCGACGGTCGAGCAGCGCCACCTTGATGAACGGCACCACCAGGCGCCCGATCAACTCGCGCGCCGAGCCCTCGAGCTGACGCTCGTCGAGCAACACGTCGAACAACATGCCGACCAGATCGATCGCGTCCTCGTCCACCGGATTGAGGCAGGTGGAATTCGGGTCCATGCCGAGCCGGCTGACGCTGGAAAGCACCTCGCTCTTGATCCGCTGCACCACCGACTGCGAGGGATCCTGGATCGCCACGCGCAGACCATCGGGAATTTCCGCCTGCAGCAATGACAACACCGAGAGCATCTCGTTGGAACTCATCGGCCGCACATGTTCGGCCATCGGCGCCGGCGCCGGCGCGCCGGTGTTCTGACGCCAGCCGCGCAACAGCTCGTGCAGGGTGGCGAACAGGGCGCGTTCATTCGGGGCATAAGCCTCGGCCTGCCGCGCATCCATGCGCTCGGCAGGCGTCGGTTCGGGTGCGTACGCGGTCGCGGGTGAACGCGCCGGCGCAGCGGGTGCGCGGGGATTGCTGGGCGGCAGGCTGCGCAAGTGCGGCAACACCCCGGCCTGCAGCAGATGCCGATTGAGGTGCTCGTACGTCTCGGCCACCGGGCGCGGCAACTCGCGCTCGCACAGTTTGAACAGGATCAGCTTGATGTCGGCCGGGATGTCGCAGACGCCGAAACCGGCGCGCAAACCGATCGCAATGTGAGCCGGCCCGACCGGATTGGTTTCCACTTCCAGCGGCTGGCGCCCGCCCACCCAGGACAGTCGCTGCATCACCTGCAGCGCCACCGCCGAACAATCCTTCTGCATCGCCTGACCAAGCATGCGGGCCGCGATCTGCGACTCCAACTCATCCTCGGATACCAGGCTCAAGCCGTCTTTGGACGGAGCGCCCATGACCTCGTCGGCCGACAGCGGCGCCCGCGACAGGAAGCTTTCCCAGCACGCGCGCAGGTGGGTGGAAAACGCATCCTCGATGTCGGTGCGGCGGCGCCGCAGCTCGCGCATGGCATCGATGTAGCGATTCTGGTCGGTGTTGCCACCGGCCTTCTGCATGAAGTCGAACAAGGCGTCGTCGGCCAGTGCCAGCACGGCGCGGACGGCGTCGGTCAGGCGCGGCGCGGCCAATTGGCGCAGTTCTTCCAGCAACACGCCGTCAAATCCGGAGGCCGCAGCGAGCGTGGAGTACGACGAGGGCGAATGAGCGGACGGGTTCATGGGGTGACCTCTCGGCGCGGATGATGCGACGACCCCCCGGTTCGACGCTTGTGGGCAGAATATGTCGCTCTGCGTCACTACTGCTGTGACCCGTCTCTCAATTTGCACGTGTTCAGGCGTCCGGCGATGATGTCCAAACGCCCCAACCCAAGTGCCCTACCCGACATGCTGACGCTCGATGCCTTGACCTCCCGGGTTTCCACCGCCTGCCAAAGGCTGTTGGAGCCCGGTCCAGACCTTGCCCAACTGGAGCGGATGCTCACGGTGGCGATGCACGTGCCCGACCATGGCCGCCTCGCGCCCTGGCGCTTCATCGTGGTGCGCGACAGCGCGCGGCAGCCGCTGGCGGACTTCCTCGCCGCGCGGGCGCGCCAACGCGAGCCCGACGCAACGGATGCGGCGTTGAACAAGGTGCCGACGCGATTTGCGCAGTCGCCCTGTGTGGTGGTGGTGGTGGCGCAGATCCAGGCCGGGCACAAGGTGCCCGAATCCGAGCAATGGCTGTCCGGTGGTGCAGTGTGTCTGAGCCTGCTGCAAGCCGCGGACGCGCTGGGCTTCGGAGCGCAGTGGCTGACCGGCTGGGCCGCTTACGATCCGCCGGTGCTTGCGCATCTGGGGCTTGCTGCGCATGAACGGGTGCTCGGCTTCATCCACATCGGCCGCATCGAAGAACCCGCCCCGGAGCGGACGCGCCCGGCGTTGAACGAGCGCTTGCTGATGTGGCAACCGTGAGCGCCGGCACCGCCTATCTGGTGGATGCCAGCTTGTACGTGTTCCGGGCCTGGCACAGCATGCCGGACGAGTTCACCGATACCGACGGACACCCCGTCAACGCAGTGCACGGGTTCGCCCGCTTCCTGCTGGACCTGCTGGAGCGCGAGCGCCCCGCGCACATCGCGATTGCGTTCGACGTGGCGCTGGAAAGCTCGTTTCGCAATGATCTCTACCCCGCCTACAAGGCCAATCGCGATCCGGCCCCGGAGGCACTGAAGCGCCAGTTCGCGCATTGCATGGCGTTTTGCCGGGCGCTGGGGCTGAGCGTGCTGGCCGACCCACACTACGAGGCCGACGATCTGATCGGCAGCGCACTGCGCGCGTTGCGCGCGCACGGCCTGCGCGGACTGATCGTATCGGCCGACAAGGACCTGGCGCAGTTGCTCATGCCCGGCGATTGGCAGTGGGACTACGCCCGCGACCAGCGCTGGGGGCACGACGGCGTGAAGGATCGCTTTGGCGTGCACGCGCATCAGATCGCCGACTTTCTTGGCCTTGCCGGCGACGCCAGCGACAACATTCCCGGTGTGCCGGGCATCGGCAACAAGACCGCGGCCGCCTTGCTGGCGCATTTCGACACGCTCGACGCGCTGCTGAAGAGGGTGGAGGAAGTGCCTTTCCTGCGCATTCGCGGTGCCGCGCAGGCGGCACAGCGGCTGCGTGCGCACCGTGAGCAGGCACTGCTCTCGCGCCAACTCGCCACGGTGGCCTGCGATGCACCGCTGCCGGCGGATTTCGGACTCGCGCGCTGCGCTGCGCCGCGACCGGAGTTGCCGGCACTGATGGATCATCTGCGCATCGGGCCGATGACGCGGCGGCGCATCCACGCGCTGATGGCGCGCTGAGAGGTCGCGACAGGATTGCCCGCCTGCTGCGATCGCGCTCGATTTCTTCACATGCGCTGAGCCATGCGGAACGCGGCGCGGACTCGTCGGCCGGGCGCCGTACGCACTACACTGATCGCGATCGATCATCCCGCACGGAGGCCGCATGTCCACCACGCCGTCCCTCGAAAATCTCTACGAAGGCGAATACCTGCGCCTGCTGCGACGTGGGCACTGGGAATACGCGGAGCGCACCAATGCCGGGCAAGCCGTGATCGTCGTGGCGGTGACCCCGGCCGACACCATTCTTTTCGTCGAGCAGTACCGCATTCCGATCGGCGCGCGCACCATCGAGATGCCGGCGGGCCTGGTGGGCGACCTCGACGACCACGACACCATCGAATCCGCCGCGAAACGGGAGTTGCTGGAGGAAACCGGCTGGCAGGCCGAGCACATCGACATGCTGATGGTCGGCCCCACCTCCTCCGGCATGAGCAACGAGATGATCGCCTTCGTGCGCGCGCGCGGCCTGACCCGCGTCGGCCCCGGCGGCGGCGACCAGACCGAGGACATCACCGTGCACGAAGTGCCGCTGGCCAACGCGCCGCGCTGGCTGGCCGGCAAGATGGCCGAAGGCTATTCGATGGACCCCAAGCTATGGGCCGGGCTGTGGATGGTGG
>JANRIF010000325.1:0-8815 GCA_033765245.1 Lysobacteraceae bacterium | reverse complement strand
TGTTCAAGGTCTCGGTGGGCAGCGCCTGGATCGATGGCACCACCGGCAAGCAGGGGTTGCGCGAGTTCGGCAGCGGCAGCGACGTCAGCGGCTACGATGACGGCAGCCGCGCCTTGCCGGGCACGCTGGACGATCTGCGGCGGCGCGGCATCTTCCTGCGCCAGCGCTCGCCCGCCAATCCCAATGGCCTGACCCCGGCCGAGCTGGAAACCGTGGGCGAAGAACTGGCGAGCGGTCGCTACGACATCGACCAACGCCGTATCGGCCCCGACACCAACCTGGCGATTGCCGGCGGCAACAGTTGGCAGTTCGGCAAGCAGTGGCGGGTGGGTTTCCTGGCCTCGTTCCGGCATTCGCAAACGTGGGATACCAGCGATGAGGTGCGACGGGTGTTCCAGGCCACCGGGTCCGGCCTGGCGTTGCGCGACGATCTGCAACTGACCCGTACCGAGCGCGAGATCGACACCAGCGGATTTGCGGTGGCCGGGATCGATTACGGCGACGACCACAAGCTGCGTTTCACCGACATGATCGTGCGCCAGACCCAGAACGAGGCGCGCATCAGTACCGGCGAACAGGCCAACCAGGCGGTGCAGGTGTCGCGCATCGAATGGATCGAGAACGAACTCAAGACCAGGCAGGCGTCGGGCGAGCATCATTTTCCGATGCTGGCGGTGCTGGGTTCGGAGCAGGCCCCGCAGTTGGACTGGCTGTATACCACCGCGCTTGCCGGGCGCTACGCCCCGTTCACGCGCGAATACCGCTACGACGTCAGCGATGACGGCAGCGCGGTGTTCTCGCTCGGCAACGACAGCAACACCACCACCTTTGCCGACCTCAACGACCACAGCCGTTCGTGGGACGTCGGTCTGCATCTGCCATTCGCGTTGGGTGAAGGCTTCAGCGGCACGCTCGGGGCTCAGGTATCGCGGCTGAATCGTGATCGCGATTCCTATGTGCGGCGCTTCTTCTTTGCGCCCAGCGGCCCGTTGGCGCGCGACCCGGACTTGCTGGAATTGCCGTCGCTGGACGACATCCTCAATCCCGACACCATCGGCGCCAATGGCTTCCGTCTGACCGAGATCACCCAGCCGTCGGACACCTACCTTGCCAACCAGACACTCGATGCCGACGGCTTCACTCTGGACCTGAGCTTGTGGCACACGGTCAATCTCAACCTCGGCCTGCGCCACGAGAGCAATGTCCAGCAAGTCACCACGTTCTCGGTGCTGCGACCCACCGATCCGCCGGTGGTGGCGTTGCTCGATACCAGCGACGATCTGCCCTCGCTGGCGGCCACCTGGCTGATCGACGAGCAGCAACAATTGCGGTTGGCCTACAGCGAAACGCTGTCGCGTCCCGACTTCCGCGAATTGAGTGCGTCTACCTTCATCGACCCGTTGCTGGACATCGTCACGTTCGGTAATCCCGACCTGCAACCCACTTCGATCCGGCACTACGATGCCCGCTGGGAGTACTACTTCTCGCCGACCGAAAGCGTTTCGCTGGCATTGTTCCGCAAGGAGTTCAGCAACCCGATCGAGAAGCAACTGGTACCCGGTGGCGGCAGCCTGTTGTTGACGTTGGAGAATGCGCTGGGCGCCACCAATCAGGGCGTCGAAGTCGATGGCTACAAGCAGTTGGGCTTCCTCAACGCCTGGGCCGAACGCTGGACGCCGCTGCACTGGCTCGGCATGCAGCACGTGGACTGGGCCAACTGGAATCTGTCGGCGAACTACGCCTACATCGAATCGGACATCCAGCTCGATCCGGCCAAGTCGGGGTTCAACACCAATCTCAGCCGCGCGCTGGAAGGGCAGTCGCCCTACGTGTTGAATCTGCAGTTGGGCTACCAGTCGCCGGACGGGCGTCGCGAGGCCAACCTGCTCTACAACGTATCCGGCGCGCGCATCGTGCAGGTCGGCGTCGATGGTCAGCCCGACGTATTCGAGCAGCCGTTCGATCAGCTCGACTTCACCTTCAAGCAGAAGCTGGGAGAGGATTGGGCGCTGCGCCTGAAACTGCGCAACCTGCTCGATCCGAAGGTGCTGTTCACCCAGGGTGGCGAGACCACGCGCGCATTCCGCAAGGGTCGCGAGTTCGCGATCAGCCTGGAGTGGTCGCCGTTCTGAGGCGGTTGTCGGAATTCTGTCATCCGATCGCCACAAGTCCGTAACGATACCAACCTACGCTAACGGCGACCGCTTCCGGTCGTGGCCGTACAGCGCAGGGTCCAGTCCGCTGTGTCGCGCCCTTCGTGTCCACTCAAGGAGCTTTCACATGGCATCTTCTCTCCGCAAGTGCGGCCTGCGCGGGCGCGTGCTGGCTGGCGCGGTAGTCGGCATTCTCGGCGCTAGCAGCGCCCACGCGGCGGTTCGCCTCAGCGATGCGTTCGACGGCAACTGGTTCGATCCCGCGGCTTCCGGTCGTGGTATTTCGTTCGATTACATCCCCGACACCACCGGCAAGTTCGGCACTCTGTTCGGCGCCACCTTCACCTTCGACAACGCGGGTCAGCCGACCTGGTTGGTGTTCGTGCCGCAGGTGAGCGAGTTCGCGACTGGCGCCACCAACTTCGACATCCTCAAGGTCACTGGCGGCAGTTTCGCCGGCTTCGACCCGACCACCAATACGGTGGTGGGCAAGGGCAGCATCACGGTCAACTCGTGCACCAGCATGAGCCTGAACGTCGACATGGACGCAGGCACCGGTCTGGCCGATTTCACGTGGCCTCTGGTGCCGGTCAACGGCATCGGCCAGGGCGAGTGCGCGTACCAGCGCGCGTTCACCGCGTGCCCGTCGTTCGCGACTCCGGCACCGGCGTTCGGCGACCGCGCCTGCACCATCAGCGGCAACTTCGAGAACCAGAACATCACCCTCACCAACGAGATCACCTGGGTGGTTTCGGGCAAGGTCGGCATCGGCGGCGACAACGTCAATCCCTCTACCCTGACCATCGAGCCGGGCACCCTGCTGGTAAGCACAGGCGATACCTTCGACCACATCGCGGTTTCGCGCGGTTCGAAGATCTTCGCCGAAGGCACGCCGAACGCGCCGATCGTGTTGACCAGCCCCGAGGAACTGCCTGGCTTCAGCGGCAACCCCCAGCCGCGCGACGTCGGCGGTATCGTGCTGGCCGGCGACGCGCCCGCCAACTGCAACCCCAACTGCGTGGCCGAATGGGATCCGACCCTGCGTTACGGCGGCAACGATGCGCACGACAGCAGCGGTATCCTGCGCTATGTGCAGGTGCGGTATGCGGGGTTCGTGTTCGCCACCAACCGCGAGCTGAACTCGTTCACCTTGTCCGGCGTTGGGTCGGGTACCGTGCTCGAGCATCTGCAGGCCTACCACGGCGCCGATGATGCCATCGAGTTTTTCGGCGGCACTGCCAACGTGCGCTACTTCGTCGACACCTGCAACGGCGACGACTCGATCGATTGGGATGAGGGCTACAGCGGCAAAGTGCAGTTCGCGCTGCTGCGTCAGGGTGGTTGCGCCGGCGAGAACCACGGCTTCGAGTTGGCCAACAGCCCGAGCAACTTCGACGCCAGCCCGCGTGCCACCGGCACCCTCGCCAACATCACCGCGATCGGCGATCCGGCCAGCACCGTGCAGAGCGATGGCTTCAATCTCAAGGAAGGCACCGGCGGCCACTTCTGGAATGTGGTGATGGTCGATTTCAACCGCTCCTGCGTCGCCATCCAGGACGCCGCCACCCAGGCTGCCGCGGGCGCGAGCAATGCCCTCACCGGCGTGCTCACCGTCAACAACACGATCATCGATTGCGCCAATCTGTATCGCGACAGCGGCGTCACCGCCGGCTACACCCAGGCGTGGTTCACCAGCCAGAGCGGCAACCAGGCGGTGGACCCGCAGCTCACCGGCTTCCTGCCCGCCGCCGGCTCCCCGGTGTTCGGTAAGACCTTCGCCCCGGCCGACGACTGGTTCGTACCGACCGACTACGCCGGTGCGTTTGCTGGTAACAGCGAAAAGGACGACTGGACTCGCGGCTGGACGCATAACATCGCCAATCAGTAACGCACCGCTGGTACCGGCGACCCTGTCGCCGCTGCCCAGCAACCCGAAGGGCCGGCTTCCACGCCGGCCCTTCGTCATTTCTGTCGGTGTGCGGGCGATCACGCGGCGATCACGCGACGTTTGACAGTGAAGGGCGCACGGATGCACGCTCAGCGCGGTGCGCGGATGCGCGCGGGAGTCGGCATCGTTGCGGTGTCCGCATGAGGCGGAATGCCGGCGATCCGGGGGCATCGAACCGGTCAAGTGCGAGGTACCACCATGTCATCGCTGAAAAAATCGCTGGCGATTGCGGCAGGAGCCGCGTTGATGCTGTCCGCGTGTGGCGGCGGCAAGGAGGAGGCAGCCAGCACCCAACCGGCGGCCACGGCACCGGTGGCGTCAACGGAGTTGGAAGGCCGGCTCGACATCATCGCCTGGCCCGGCTACATCGAACGCGGCGAAAGCGACAAGGCCTACGATTGGGTCACCGCCTTCGAGCAGCAGACCCAGTGCAAAGTCAACGTCAAGACCGCCGGGTCGTCGGACGAGATGGTGTCGTTGATGAATCAGGGCGGCTACGACCTGGTGACCGCGTCCGGTGATGCGTCGTTGCGGCTGGTGGCCGGCGGCACCGTGCAGGCGGTCGACATTTCCCGTGTCCCCTCTTACGCCAGCATCGACTCGCGGCTGCAGAATGCGGCCTGGCACACCGTCACCGGTGGCAACAAGGGCATTCATTACGGCGTGCCCTACCAGTGGGGGCCGAACGTGTTGATGTACAACACCAAGGTATTTGCGCAGGCGCCGAGCAGTTGGAGCGTGGTGTTCGAGGAGCAGATGCTGGGGGACGGCAAGTCCAACAAAGGCCGCGTGCAGGCCTTCGATGGTCCGATCTATCTCGCCGATGCGGCGCTGTATCTGATGAGCAAGCGCCCGGAGTTGGGCATCACCGATCCTTATGAACTCAACGAAGCGCAATATGCGGCGGTGCTGGATGTGCTGCGTGCGCAGAAGCCGCTGGTGCACCGCTACTGGCACGACGCCACGGTGCAGATGAGCGACTTCAAGAACGAAGGCGTGGTGGCATCGGGCTCGTGGCCGTATCAGGTGAATGCGCTGGTGGGCGAGAGCCAGCCGGTCGCTTCGGCAATCCCTGCCGAAGGCGCCACCGGTTGGGCCGATACCACCATGCTGCACGCCAAGGCCGCGCATCCCAATTGCGCCTATGCGTGGATGGAGTGGTCGATCCAGCCCAAGGTGCAGGGCGACGTCGCGGCCTGGTTCGGGTCGTTGCCGGTGGTGCCGGCGGCGTGCTCGGCCAGCGAGCTGCTGGGCGCCGAGGGCTGCAAGACCAACGGCATCGACAACTTCGACAAGATCCATTTCTGGCGCACGCCGCAATCGACCTGCGCCAGCCAGGGCCAGTGCGTGCCCTACAGCCGCTGGACCCAGGACTACATCGCGATCATGGGCGGCTGACGGCGGGAACGCCGAAGGCGGGGCCGCGCATGCGCCGCGCGCGCGGCTCCGCATCGATCAATGACGTGTCGGTCGGCACGTGGGGGAGCGCAGCTTCGTGAGCGATGCGGTCGAGCTGATTGCGGTAAGCCGTCACTACGGCGCGGTCAAGGCAGTGGATGGGGTGAGCCTTGCCATCGCGGATGGCGAATTCTTTTCGCTGCTGGGGCCTTCGGGTTCGGGCAAGACCACTTGCCTGCGACTGATCGCCGGTTTCGAGCAGCCCAGCAGCGGCAGCATCCGCCTGCACGGGGTGCAGGCCGAGCGCCTGCCGCCGAATGCGCGCGATGTGAACACGGTATTCCAGGACTATGCGTTGTTCCCGCACATGGACGTGTTGAACAACGTCGGCTACGGCCTGATGGTGAAGGGCGTGGGCCGCAGTGAGCGCGATGCCCGCGCCCGCGATGCGCTGGCGATGGTGTCGCTGCAGGATTACGCGGCGCGGCGGCCGGCGCAGTTGTCGGGCGGCCAGCGTCAGCGGGTGGCGCTGGCGCGGGCGCTGGTGAACCGGCCGCGGGTGCTGTTGCTGGACGAGCCGTTGGGCGCGCTCGATCTCAAATTGCGCGAGCAGATGCAGAGCGAGCTCAAGCAATTGCAGCGTCGCGTCGGCATCACCTTCGTGTACGTCACCCACGATCAGGGCGAGGCGTTGTCGATGTCGGACCGGGTGGCGGTGTTCAATCGCGGCCGCATCGAGCAGGTCGACTCGCCGCAGACGCTGTACGCGCGACCCGCGACTGCGTTCGTGGCCGATTTCGTCGGCGGCTCCAACGTGCTCGATGGCGCGACCGCGCAGGCATTGCTGGGGCGCGCGCAGGCACTTTCGATCCGACCCGAGCACGTCAGCGTGCATGCCGAGCGCGCAATCGATCCGGGCCGGGTGCAACTCGCCGGCACCTTGACCGAGGTGCAGTATCACGGCGCCACCAGCCGGCTGGGGGTGGAGGTGATGCCGGGCATCACGCTGTGGGCGCTGCGGCCCAATGACGTCGACGCCGCGCCACCTGCACCCGGTGCCCAGGTCGCGATTTCCTGGCCGATCGCGGCGATGGTGCCGCTGGCGGTCGCCGCGCCGTGAGCGCCATCGCGCTCTATCGGGCGTCGCCATTGCCGCGCCTGGCGGCGCTGCTGCAGCGGCACGCGCGGCTGACGCTGGCGTTGTTGCTGGGGCCGCCGCTGCTGTGGTTCTGCGTGATCTATCTGGGCTCGCTGCTGGCGCTGTTGTGGCAGGGGCTGTACAGCTTCGACGATTTTTCGATGCAGGTGGTGCGCAGCCTGACGCTGCGCAACTACGCGGCGATCTTCGCCGCCGCCAACTTCGACATCGTGCTGCGCACGCTGACGATGGCGCTGGCGGTGAGCGTCGCCTCGGTGGCGATCGCGTTCCCGATCGCCTACTACATGGCGCGCTACGCCAGCGCGCCGATGAAGGCGTTCTTCTACATCGCAGTGATGTTGCCGATGTGGGCCAGCTACATCGTCAAGGCCTACAGTTGGACCGCGATCCTGGCCAAGGGCGGCATCATTTATTGGGTGCTCGATCGCCTGCATCTCACCGGCGCGCTGGAGCAGTTGCTGGCGCTGCCATGGATCGGCGGCTCGACCCTTTCCACCTCGCACCTCGGACGCTTCGTGGTGTTCACCTACCTGTGGCTGCCGTTCATGGTGCTGCCGATCCAGGCGGCGTTGGAGCGGGTGCCGCCGAATCTGGTGCAGGCCTCGATGGACCTGGGCGCGCGTCCGGCCCAGACCTTCCGCTACGTGATCCTGCCGCTGGCGCTGCCCGGCGTGGTGGCGGGCTCGATCTTCACGTTCTCGCTGACGCTGGGCGATTTCATCATTCCCACCCTGGTCGGGCCATCGGGTTTGTTCATCGGCAACTACGTGTACGTGCAGCAAGGCGCGGTCGGCAATATTCCGATGGCGGCGGCATTCACGCTGGTGCCGATCGTGCTGATCGGCACCTATCTGGCGCTGGCGCGGCGCATGGGGGCGTTCGATGCGCTCTGAGCGGGGCGACCGCGCACCGTTGATGCTGAGGCTGGCGGCATGGGCCGGGCTGGCCTTCATGCACGCGCCGATCGCGGTGATCGTGATGTACGCCTTCAACACCGAGACCAGCGCCTTCAGCTTTCCCCTGCAGGGCTTCACCCTGCGCTGGTTCGCGGCGGCGGCGGCGCGCGAGGACGTGCGCGAGGCGTTGCTGCTGTCGCTGCGCATCGCCGCGCAAGCCACCGCGCTGGCGCTGGTGCTGGGCACGCTGGCGGCGCTGGCGCTGTACCGGCGGCGCTTCTTCGGACGCGAGGCAATCACCTTCCTGTTCATCCTGCCGCTGGCGTTGCCCGGCATCGTCACCGGCATCGCGCTGCTGTCGGCGTTCAAGCTCGCCGGGCTCGACTCGGGCGTGCTCACCATCGTGGTGGGGCACACCACGTTCTGCATCGTGGTGGTCTACAACAACGCCATCGCGCGGCTGCGCCGCACCGCGCCTTCGCAGATCGAGGCGTCGCTGGACCTTGGCGCCGACACTTTCCAGACCTTCCGCTACGTGGTGTTGCCGCACATTGCCACCGCGCTGCTGGCCGGCGGTATGCTGGCGTTTGCCTTGAGCTTCGACGAGATCATCGTCACCACTTTCACCGCCGGGCACGAACGCACGCTGCCGATCTGGCTGCTCAATCAACTTGGCAAGCCGCGCGATACCCCGATCACCAACGTGGTGGCGATGGCGGTGATGCTGCTCACCGCCGTGCCCATCCTCGGCGCCTGGTATCTCACTCGCGGCGCCGACAGCGTGGCCGGTACCGGCAAATAATTTCCTCACGTCACTGCATTCACGGAGCACCATCATGCAAACGCAGATGTTCATCAACGGGGCGCTGGTCGCGGGAGTGGGCGAGGCGCTGCCGGTGTGGGATCCGGCGACCGGTACGGTGCTGGTCCAGATCGCCGAAGCCGGGCCGGAACAGGTAAGCGCAGCGGTGGCGGCAGCGCAGGCGGCCTTTACCGGCTGGTCGCGCACGCCGCCGCGCGAGCGTGCGCTGGCGCTGCTGCGCATCGCCGAGCGGGTGGAGCAACACGGCGCCGAACTGGCGCGGCTGGAATCGCGCAATTGCGGCAAGCCCTACGCGGCGGTGCTGGCGGACGAGATTCCCGCCATCGTCGACGTGTTCCGCTTCTTCGCCGGTGCCGCGCGCTGCCTCGCTGGCTCGGCTGCGCAGGAGTTCGTGCCCGGCCACACCTCGATGATCCGGCGCGATCCGCTCGGCGTGAT
>JANRIF010000132.1:0-11859 GCA_033765245.1 Lysobacteraceae bacterium | reverse complement strand
GCGTCGGCTTCCACCGCCGGTTCGTCGATGGCCTTGGACTCTGGCGCTGGCGACTGCGCCAGCGTCAGCGCGGGGATCGAAAGGGCAAGCAGGAGAGCGATTCGTGCGTACATGGCGCAAGTATCGCGCATTTTTTTGAGTTCGCGCGGTGGTGGTTGGGGGACTGGGGACTCGATGAGGCCGGGACTCGGGACTGGGGACTGGGGACTCGGAAAAGCCGCGGCAAAAGCTCAAAGCAGAAGTTCGCAAGCTTGTAGTCCCGAGTCCCGAGTCCCGAGTCCCGAGTTCCGAGTCCCGAGTCCCCAGTCCCGACCGAGCGAACCGCGCAGCGAGCAATGCGAGCGCTGTCACGAAGCGACCGAACCCCAGCGACGCGGCGCGGAGCGTGATGCTGGGGTTCGCTACGCTCACCACCAGCCTACCGCGCCGTGGCTTTTTCGAGTCCCCAGTCCCGAGTCCCGAGTCCCGGCTTCATCGAGTCCCGAGTTCCGGCTTTACCGAATCCCGCACTCACCGCCGCCGCGTCGATTCCAGATAACGGAAGTAGTCGGACTGGGCGTCGATCATCAGGGTGGTGTTCTCGCCCATCGCCTTGTAGCTCTCCAGGGTGCGGAAGAAGGCGTAGAACTCGGGGTCGGCGCCATACGCGGAACCGTAGATCCTGGTGGCTTCACCATCGGCCTTGCCGCGGATCTCGGCGGCCTTGCGCTCGGCTTCGGAGCTGATGGTACGCAGTTCGCGCTGCATCTGGCCCAGGATTTCCTGGCTGCGACCGCGGCCCTCCGAGCGGAAACGCTCGGCGATGCTCTGGCGCTCCGAGACCATGCGGCTTTCCACCTGCCGGCGCACGCTGTCGATGTAGTTGATGCGCTTGATGCGCACGTCCACCAGCTCGATCCCGAGCTGCGGCATCAGCCGCGAGGCGGCCGCCAGCATGTCCTTTTCGAGGCGGGCACGGCCTTTCTTCGGCTTGCCCAGGTCGACGTTGTCGCCCACCAGATCGTCTTCCTCGATCGCGGTGGCGTCCACTTTCCAGTCGTGCGAGCGCACGATCTCCTCGAGATTGGTGCCGGAGACGATGTCACGCGCCACCGAGTCGATGATGTCGTCGATGCGGGTACGGGCGCCGCTCTCGTCGCGCACCGAGCGCAGGAATTGCAGCGGATCGACGATGCGCCAGCGCGCGGTGGTATCGACGATCACGAACTCGCGGCCCAGCGTGGGAATCTGGTTGACGTCGCCATCCCACACCAACAGGCGCTTGTCGAAGCGGCGCACGTCCTGCACGAACGGCTTCTTCCAGTGCAGGCCGGGCGAGATGATGGGCTTACCCACCGGCTCGCCGAACTGCACGATGATGCCCTGCTCTGCCTGATCGATCACGAATACCGCGTTCCACAACACGATCGCCAGCGCCAGCGCGATCACCCCGGCCAATGCGGAAATCTTCATTTGGCTTCCTCCTGCTTGGCGACGGGCTTGGCATCGCGCAGATTCAGCAGCGGCAACGGCGGCACCTGCCCCTTCTGTACCACCAGCACGCTGCCCACACCGGGCAACACCTGATTCAGCGTTTCCAGATACATGCGAGTGCGGGTCACTTCGGGCGCACCGCGATATTCCGCGAGGATCGAGCGAAAGCGCGCGGTCTCGCCCTGCGCGGCGTTGACGCGCTCGGTGGCGTAGCCCTCGGCCTCGGAAATCACCCGATTGGCCTGACCACGCGCCAGCGGAATTTCCTTGTTGGCCTGCTTGGTGGCCTCGTTGATCATGCGCTCGCGTTCCTGGCGCGCTTCGTTCACCTCGTTGAAGGCGGGCTGCACCGCCTTGGGCGGCACCACGTCCTGCAACTGCACGGTGACCACGCGGATGCCGTTGTCGTAGCGGTCCATCGCCTCCTGCACCTCGTCGCGTACCTGCGCCGCGATTTCCTCGCGCGCGGTGGTCAGCACCTCGCTGCCGAGGCGGTTACCAACCGCGCGCCGCATCACCGACTCGGAGATGTCGCGCAGGGTGCGCACCGGCTCGCGCATGGCGTACAGGAACTTCATCGGATCGGCGATGCGGTATTGCACCACCCATTCGGCGTCGACCATGTTCAGATCGCCCGACAGCATCAGCGCCTCATCGGGAAACGCCGCATCGGTGTAGCGGGTCGGCTGCGAATCGCCCACGGTGCGAAAGCCGAACTCCTCCTTGAGCACACGCTCGGTAGCGACGAACTGCACGCTATCGATGCCGAACGGCAGCTTGAAATGCAGGCCGGGATCGGCGATCGCGACCACCGCTCCGAAGCGCTTCACCACCGCGCGCTGCTCGGGCTGCACCGTGTACCAGGTGCTGCCGAGCAGCCACAACCCGAGCAGGCCCAGCGCGGCAAGACCGACCGCTCGCGGCGATGGCCCCTGGCCGCGCGTGCCGCCGCTGCCAACGCGATTGCCGCGATTGCCGAACAGGTCGGTCACGCCTTGTCGATACGTTGCCATGTGCTGCTCCTGATGCGAAAGAAACGCGCGCGAATCCGCCGCGCGCTATTCGAGGGTAAACCATTGCACCTCGACGCGCCGGTTCAGTTCGCTGTCGGCCCCGGCCGGTTCTTCCCAGCCGCGCCCCACCAGCTCGATGCGCTCGGGTGCGATTTCTGGATGGCGCTTGAGCAATGCGTCGCGCACCGACTGCGCGCGCTGGCGCGACAGCTCCATCGCCTTGAGCGCCATGGTGCGCACCAGCGATTGCCCGCCCTGTTGCTCGAACTCGGCGACCCGCGCGTTGTCGACGTGACCGCGCAGCAGCACGATCGAACCGGGGCTCACTTGCACGAAGCGCTTGATGGTGTCGAGGTAGCCGTCGTTGTCCTTGGCGTCGGGATCGAGTTGAGCGGAGTTGGCCTGGAAGTAGAAGCGGATGTCCTTGCTCAGCAGCGCATCGCCTTCCAGCGACACCGCACCGCCGGTTCGGATCGGGGCGATTGCGATCTTCTGCTGCTTGAATTCGGCGACGTCGCGCAGGGCATTGAGCCAGGTCAGATCGACGAAGCGCGCGGGATCGGCGGGATTGCGGATCAGGTTGCCGTAGGCCAGCACCGAGGATTGGAAGATGCCCTGGAATGAGCCCGCCGCATCGATGGTGCCCTCGAAGAAGGCGAGATTCTCGGGCAGGTTGGCCAGGTGCACCTTGCCCAGTTCGGTGCGCGTCTCGTCCACGGTCCAGCCAAGGCCCGCGGCGACTGTCGCCAGATGCGGTTCGGGATCGTCGCGCAATTGGCGGTTGCCTTCGAGCAGGCCGTGCACCAGCCCCTTCACCCAGTCCGGATGCGCCTTGGCGAAGCCTTTGTTGACCAGCAGCAGATCGGCCACCACCAACAGGTTGCGATTGGACACCAGCACCTTGGCGCGACCGTTGCTGGCCGCTACCACTTCATCGGTGCGCGGCGACCAGCCGACACAGCCGTTCAGGCGTGGGCGCTTGCCGGCCAGTTCGTGCTGATAGGCGTCGCAGGCGATGAATGCGTCCTCGTAGAACACCAGACCCACTTCGTTGCCGGCCACGGGCGCGTCGAAATCGCGCAACACCTTCACTGGCACGCCCGCCTCGGAGGCCAGATAGCGGATGAAGAATTCGCTCTCGTTGAACTGCGATGCGCCAAGCTTCTTGCCGGCGAGCTGGTTGATGTTGGCAATGCCGGCGTCGACCACCACCATGTCGGCGCCGCGCGAGAAGCCGATCTGCGCCGGCACCACCACCTCGAACTGGCGGCCGAGCACGGCCAGCGTATCGGCGGTGGTGACCGAGGCGGCGACGCGGCCGTTGTTGAGCTTGGACCAGCCTTCTTCCTCGCTCAGCGTGAGGCGCACCTGAAAGCCGTAGTGGCGTGTGAAGAAAGACTCGGGATTGGGCGCGAGACCGCCGTTGGCGACGATCAGGCCGCCGTAGCCGGCGTATTCGCTGATGTCGACGTCGACGATGTTGCCTTGCGGCTGATACGGCGCTGCGGCATCGAGCGTGGGTTGTCCGGTGACCGGCTCGATCGGATCGGGGCGCGCGCCTTCGGCGGCCACCGGCACCGCGTCGCCGGCCGCTGCGGCAGCGGGTGGGGCGTCGTCGCGCTTGCCGATGTCACGATTGATCAGCGTGGCGCCCAGCGCGATCAACCCGAGCATCAACAGCGCGGTGATGACCTTGCCGGCGGCATTGCCCTTCTGACGCGCAAACGCGATGACGTGGTGCATGGCGTGGCTCCTTGACGAGTGGGATGACTCAGCTTTCGCTGTGTTGCGCGTGGATTGTGCGGTTCCCACGCAGCACACTTTGCGGCAGGCGCTGGTGGTCGTTGAAATCGAGACTGCCGAGCAGGTCGCGCTGATCGCGCAGCCAGCGGTTGGCTTCATTGAACGACACCGCGAGGGCGTCGAGCGAGGCGCCGACGTTTTCGTCGTTGGTGGCGAGCAGCGCCTGTTCGCGAATCAACGCGATCTGCTGGTCGATCCGGTCCAGCTCGGCATCCACGTGTTCCTGGCGGCGGATGGCATCGGCATGCGCCGCCTGGCGCTGATCGATCACTGTGCGCTGCTGCTCCAGTGAGCGACGCAAATCCGGATCGATCGTTTCTTCCGCCAGTCGTTGCACGATCTGTGCCTCCTGTTGATCCAGGCGTGCGCGTTCGGCGTGGGCGCCGGTCACCACGGCGGCGATCGCCTGACGCGCCAGCAGCAAGCGCAGATTCAACCACACCAATTGCTCCAGGCTATCGGCGTGGGTCGCCATCAGCGGCGAATCGCCGAGCGTGGTGAAGATCTCGCGGGCACGCGACTCGATCTGCGCGTGGCGCTCGCGCTGGGTCGCGCCGAGCTTGTCCAGCACCGCCTGGTAGCGGCGGTCCACCGGATCGTCCGCGACCGCGCCAACCTCCGCATCAACCGCGCGACGAAAGCGCGGACTGCTCGACAGCGTCATCAAGTACGCCAGTTCCAGCCCGGCACCCAACAGCCAGAAGCCGCCGCTGACGAAGGCACCAAGCAACGCGAAGCCCGCCAGCGCGAACAGGTTGGGCGGTACCGGCATGCCCAGCGGCCGCGCCACGAACGCCGCCCACAGATAGGAACGCTTGCTCACGCCGGTGCCTCGGCCACCAGTGCGCGCAGCGACTCGGGCACGAAGCTCATGTCGGTCGCCTCGCGGATCGCGATGCGCATCTGAAATTCCAGCACTTCGCGCGACACCGGCGCCTGATAGCCTTCCAGGCAAGCCGCCAATGCCGCGATCGGGCTCAGCGCATCGGTGCGCACGCGCCGGTACACCTTCACCGCCAACGCCTCGGCCGCGCCGGGCGTGAGCAGCACGGGCAATGGCAACGCCGCCAGTTCCGCCACGTCGAGCGCCAGCTCGAAGCGCTTGAGCAAGGCGCGCAGCAGCGCCGCGCTCTCGGCGACCGTGGTGGTGGGCAGCAAGGGCACCTTCACGTCGATGCGGCCGGGCCGCTTGAGGTCCACTTCGATCAGGTCCGGACGCGACGAGGCGAGTATCCACATCACCCGGCCGCGATTGTCGGTGGTCGCCATCTCCTGCGCGATCATCGAATACAGGCGCCCGGACAACCCGCTGTCGCCGCTGCCGGCGTCGCGTTTGCCGAGGGTCTGGTCGGCCTCGTCGATGAACACGATGCAACGCCCGAGCGCGCGGATCAGGCGGAAGATCTTTTCCAGATTGCCTTCGCTCGAACCCACCCAGCGGTCGCGGAAGTTCTTCAGCTTGACCACCGGCACGGCGGCCTCACCGGCGAGGCATTCGACCAGATAGGTCTTGCCGGTGCCGACCGGGCCGCAAAAAATGTAGCCCATCGGCAGCGCGCGCAGGTCGTTGGCCTGCCACAGCGCGATGTCCTGTCGCAGCCAGGTCTTGAGCGCGGCCTGGGCGTGATAGTCGTCCAGATTGCGCTTGGGCACGATGAATTCGATCAGCCCGCCCGCTTCTTCCTCGATCAGCGACTTCTTGGTGCCGATCCAGTCGCTGGCGGTAAGCACGCGATGCTCATGCGCGCGCCGCCGCACCAGACTTTGCAACGCGCTGATGCTGACCCCGGACAGCGCCTGCGCGGCGGCCGCATCGCCTACGCCGTCGGCGAATGCCTGCGGATGATCCAGGCGCAACTGCGCCAGCGCTTCATGCAAGCCGCCCACGTCCGGCAATGGCACCCGCACCCGCGCCACGCGCGGATTGCCGGCGACCAGCGGATGCAGATCGCTGAGGTTGTCGGTGATCAGAAAGCTGGCGAACGCCAGTTCGGTGAATGGCGGTTCGGCGGCCCAGTCGCGCACCAGACTGGCAAGGCTAGCGATCTCGAAATCGCCGCTGCGATTCCCGGGCAGCACCTGTTCGCTGGCGCGCACGATCACTGCCACCGGCCCGTCGGCGGGATGTCCGAGCGCGCTCAGATTGGCGCGATAGCGCAGGTAGCGGGTGACCAGTTCGATCGCCGCACGCGGGTCGCGCGGCAACGGCCCCATGTCCTTGGCCGCCGGCCACTGCGCCATGCGCTCCGCTCCGCGCAGCAGTGTCAGGCCGTTGCCGGGGTCGTACACGAAGACCAGTTCGAAGCCGCCCAACAACAAGCTGTCGAGGTAGTGGATCAGGCCGACCCGGCGCCCGCCCAGCACGAAGCGATCGGCCACGTTGCCGTGCAGGATGAACTGACCGTGCGCACCGCTTTCGTAACCGAGCGCCAGTTCGCGCGCCCAGCCCGGTGCCTGCGGATCGAGCGGCATGCGATGGCTCTCAGTGCGCCTCGCCTTCGGAGGCGGGCGGGTTGGCGGCACCCATGTTGCGGACCGCCGGCGCGGCGGCGGCGGCGGGCTCGCCCAAGCTGATCCCTTCGGCCGCAGCAAAATCCGCCAAGGCTTGATCGGCCAGCGCGGTCATCTCCGCTTCCTTGAGATTGATGTCGCCCATATCGATCGCGTCGCGCGCCACCCGGGCGCGCCCGGCCGCCTTGTCGCGCTCTTCTTCCACCATCTCGTGCAGGCGGTTGAGGGTGTCGCCGGCCCCGCCGATCTGGCCGATCATGCCGGCGGCCATCTCGCTCATTTCGGCCACTGCGGACTTCATGCGCATGTCGTTGATCGCGCCCTTGAGGCTCTCGATCTTGGCGCGCGCGGCGCTGACCGCGACGTCGCGGGCGCGCAGCAGATCCTTGTAGGTGGTTTCGGCCTGTTCGAGCTGGCGCCGATTCTCCTCCAGCTCGCGGCTCAGGGTTTGCAGGCGCAGCGCGTGCTGCCCAGCGGCGGCCTTGTTGCCGGCGCGCAGATGTGCGGTGGTGCGGGCGCGCACGTCGCGCTCCTCGGCTTCGAGCCGGCGCACCTGCCCCATCAGGCGCTCGGCCAGACCGGCGTGACCGGCCAATCCCTGGTTGTAGCTGCCGATCTGCTTGCGCAGATTTTCCGATTCCAGTTCCAGCAGGGCTTCCGGATTGCGCTTTTCGAGGTCCTTGACGAACAACGAAAGGAATCCGCGAAAAATATTTGCCAGTCGACCAAACATACCGTCCCCCGGGGTGATGAAGCGCTCGCGAAGGCCCTTACTGTACGCACCCGGCGGCTTGGGGCCAATGCCGGAAGACCGATTGCCACGCCCGCATTTCTCACACCGCTCCGTAGCGAGGGCGCCGAGACGCCGGCTTGGCGCGCTCCGCGGACTGACTGCACGCGCAGGAGCGCGTGCGAACGGCGCAGCCGGCCCGCAGGGCGGCGGGCAGGACGCCCGCCGTAAGACGGGCGATGACGGCCGCTCTTGTGCATCCATGCACTCGCGGCACTTGCACGTCCCTGTGCGGCGTAACCGGCCCTACGTTGAGCCCGGCAGAGGTGTCCGACGCAGTGCGTCGGACGGGCAGGCCAGGAAGGCCTGCCCCGGTACGCCCGGCGGAGCAGGACTGCGTAGCCGGGTGGGAGCGCGTCAGGCCGAGCGTATCGGCGTCCGCAGTAGGAGCGGCGTGAGAAATGCGGGCTAGCCACCAACGCAAACGGCCCCATGAAGGGGCCGTTGCATTGGCGTTGCGGCCGCGCTCAGGCGGTAAACAGCGCCCGCATCTTCTTCAGCGCCGCAGCTTCGATCTGGCGGATGCGTTCGGCGGAGACGCCGTATTCGTCGGCCAGTTCCTGCAAGGTAATCTTGCCGTCGTCGAGCCAGCGCCGATGCACGATGTCGCGCGAGCGCGGGTCGAGTTCGGCCAGGCCGTCGCGCAGCAGTTCGAGCTGGTTGTCTTCTTCGTCGGCACGCTCGTAGGTCAACGACGGATCGTCGCCGTGGTCGACCAGATAGGCAACCGGCGCGGGCGGCGCGTCGTCGTTGTCGTCGGGCGAAGCGTCGAAACCGATGTCGCGCCCGGACAGGCGCGATTCCATCTCGCGCACTTCGTGCTCGGAAACGTTGAGATCCTTGGCTACCGCGCGCACTTCCTCGGCGTTGAGCCAGCCCAGGCGGGTCTTGGCGCGGCGCAGGTTGAAGAACAGCTTGCGCTGGGCCTTGGTGGTTGCGACCTTGACGATGCGCCAGTTGCGCAGGATGAACTCGTGCATCTCGGCACGCACCCAGTGCACCGCGAAGCTGACCAACCGTACGCCTTGATCGGGGTCGAAGCGCTTGACTGCCTTCATCAGGCCGATGTTGCCTTCCTGGATCAGGTCGCCCATGCCCAGGCCGTAACCCTGATAGCCGCGCGCCACGTGCACCACGAAGCGCAGGTGCGAGAGCACCAGTTGCTTGGCGGCGTCGAGGTCGTCGTGTTCGTGAAAGCGGCGCGCCAGCGCCTGTTCTTCATCGACGCTGAGCACCGGAATGCGATTGACCGCACCGATGTACGCATCCAGCGAACCGAGTGCACTGGGAATCGGCAGATTGTTGGCAACCAGAGCGTTGACCGACATCGATGATCTCCTGTGAGGCGGCGACGACTTTAGCACTCCAGCACTTGGAGTGCTAACGTGAGCCGAAGTTCCATTGGCCGTTTTCTTGTAAAACAATCCTTTACGCTTCATTGGCTGGCTCCTTGCGCAAGCCCCGGCCGGGCGCCGGCGGGTTGGGCGGGGCCAGCACGCTGATGACCACAGAGGTAACCAGCACGCCCACCACCACTCCTAGCGACCAGACCGGCGGAACCTTTACCCATCCCGCAATCAGCATCTTGGTGCCAACGAAAATCAGCACCAGCGCCAGGCCATAAGTCAGCAGGTGGAAGCGCTCCTTCATGTCCGCCAGCAGGAAGTACAGCGCACGCAGGCCGAGGATGGCGAAGATGTTGGCCGTCATCACGATGAAGGGATCGCTGGTCACCGCGTACACCGCGGGTATCGAGTCGACCGCGAAGATCACGTCGGTGACCGCCACCAGCGCCAGCACCACGAACAGCGGCGTGAACCAGCGTCGGCGCTCCAGCATCACGCTCAAGCGTTCGCCATGAAAGCCCGGGGTGATGCGCAGATGGCCGCGCATCCAGCGCAGCGCCGGGTTGCGTTCCAGGTCGGGGCTGGCATCGGCGAACCACAGCATCTTAAGACCGGTAAGCAGCAGGAACAATCCGAATCCGTAAAGTATCCAGTGGAACCGGCTGATCAGCAGCGCCCCCAGCAGGATCATGATCGCGCGCAACACGATCGCGCCGATCACGCCCAGCACGATCAGCCGCTTCTGGAATTCCGGCGGCACAGCGAAATAGGTGAACACCATCAGGAACACGAAGATGTTGTCCACCGACAGCGATTTCTCGATCAGGTAGCCGGTGAGGAACTCGGTGGCCTTGAGGTTGGCCAACTCGCGTCCGCCGCTGTGATCGAGCCAGGCCCACAGCCCGGCGCAAAACGACAGCGCCAACGCCACCCATATCAGGGTCCACAGCAACGCCTCGCGATTGGACACCCGATGTGCGCCCTGCGCGCGCAACACCACCAGGTCCACGCTCACCGCCGCGATGACGAAACCGGCGAATGCCAGCCACATCCACCACGTGCCTATCGTTTCCATGCTGCGTCTCCGCGTCCGAAACCGGGCGCCGGTGCGCGAAGTGTGGTGGGCAAGGTCGCCATCGACCTGCCGACGAGACGTCGCACTGCCGCTGCGCGGACGTGTCCGCAGCGGGTTCCGGCGACAAGGTCTCGCTCGCAGGGACACGGCCTGTGGCCGCATCGGACTGCCTGACGGACCGGAGCTGTGCGCTCGTGTTGACGATCCGCCCGGTTGAGAGCTACTCCCCTTGTGGGGGTGCTCCGGGCGGGCACCCGGAGCGTGGGGACTATAACCCATCGACGCGGTACGCGGGGAAGGAACGAGCCGGTTCGGCGCGGCAGGCATCCAAGCCGCGCCATAGAGCCGCCCCGGCCGCACCTGTCCCCGGACGACGAACGCCTGCGTCAGGCGTACACGCCGCTTCGCATTGGTGCAATATAGGGCTCATAGTTCACAATTGTGCACCTAAAGTTCAGTCGCGCCGCGCCGCTATCGTGAATGCGGGGGCGAATCTCCGGTCGCTGCCGACCACCCTCGCGCGCCCACAGGAGCACTATCGCCATGCGAACCAATCTCCCGGTCACCCAGCATGAAGTCCCCTTCCCCGAAGGGGAGACCATCGTTTCCACCACCGATCTCAAGGGCAAGATCATCCACTGCAACCCGACCTTCGTGAAGATCAGCGGCTTCACCCGCGAGGAGCTGATCGGCCAACCGCAGAACATCATCCGCCACCCGGACATGCCGGCCGAAGCGTTCCGCGACCTGTGGGACACCATCCGCAAAGGCGAGCCGTGGTCGGCGCTGGTCAAGAACCGTACCAAGAACGGCGACCACTACTGGGTCGACGCCAACGTCACTCCGATCGTCAAGAACGGGCAGGCGGTGGGCTACATGTCGGTGCGCACCAAACCCAGCCGTGAACAGGTGGCTGCGGCGGAAGCGTTGTATGCCGCCATGCGCAACGCCAACGAAGGCGACCACACCCGCATGCGCCTGCGCGGCGGGCAACTGCTGCGGCCGGGGCTGCGTGGCTGGCTCTACAGCGCCACTCACCCGTCGATGACCGCGCGCCTGGCACTGGCATTGGTGGTAGTGAGCCTTGCGGGCGTGATCGCAAGCCGGCTGCCGTTGGCCGGCGTGATGGCGTGGGCAGGCGAAGCCGCGGTCGTGGCAATCGCGTTTGCCGCGATGCTGTGGTGGCTGCGCCGGCAAGTGCTGGTGCCTATTTGCTCAGTAACCAGACGCACCCGCGCGCTGGCAGCGGGCGACCTCACCGGTTCCGCCGACCGCAGTGCCGGCGTCGACGAGATCGGCCAACTGGTGCGCAGCGTCAACCAGTTGGGCGTGAACTTGTTCGCCGTGGTCGGCGACGTGCGCCAGGAAATCGACGGGCTTGACCTCACCGCCCGCGAAATCGCGGTCGGCAGCGACGACCTCTCCGGCCGCGCCGAATCGCAGGCCGCCAGCCTCGAAGAAACCGCCGCCTCCATGCACGAACTCACCGCCACCGTGCGCCAGACCACCGAAGTGGCGCAAAGCGCAAACCAGTTGGCCGAGCAGAACCGCAGCGCCGCCGAGAACGGCAGCGCCATCATGGGCGAAGTGGTGAACACCATGAACGGCATCCGCGACGCCTCGCGGCGGATTTCCGAAATCATCGGCCTGATCGATTCGATCGCATTCCAGACCAACATCCTGGCGCTGAACGCGGCGGTGGAAGCCGCGCGCGCCGGCGAGCAAGGCCGCGGCTTTGCGGTGGTGGCCAGCGAAGTGCGCGACCTCGCCCAGCGCAGCGCCCAGGCAGCCGGGCAGATCAAACAACTGATCTCCGACTCCGTCACTCAGGTGCAGGCGGGCACCCAA
>JANRIF010000296.1:0-7084 GCA_033765245.1 Lysobacteraceae bacterium | reverse complement strand
GCCTCAGGACTCGGGCCTCGCAACGACAAGGTTGCGAGCTTTCACTTTGCGCTTTTGGGTTGGCTTCTCCGAGCTCCCGGTCCCGACTCCCATCTCCAACCTTGAACCCCCACCCCGCCGCCCCCATACGGTAGCGACAGGTGACGCTGTCCTTGCGCGCAGGCATGATGCCGGTTCAGGGGTCGCCTTCCCGTCTGGAGTTTCCATGAACATCGCGTTGTACGACTGGCTGGTTTCCGGCCTGACCGGCTGGAGCTGGGGCCAGATCGTCGTGTATTTCCTGGTGGTCACGCAGTTGACCATCTTCTCCGTCACCCTCTATCTGCATCGCAGCCAGGCGCATCGCGGCGTCGATTTTCATCCGTTGCTGGCGCACTTCTTCCGTTTCTGGAGTTGGCTGACCACTTCGATGATCACGCGCGAGTGGGCGGCGATCCATCGCAAGCACCACGCCAAGTGCGAAACGCCGGAGGATCCGCACAGCCCGCAGGTGTTCGGCCTGCGCACGGTGATGAGTCGCGGCGTCGAGCTGTACCGCGCGGCGCGCGCGGATCGTGAGTCGATCGAGAAGTACGGCAAGGGCTGTCCGGACGACTGGATCGAGCGTCATCTGTACACCCCGTACGCCACCTTCGGACCGGTGCTGATGCTGGTGGTCAGCCTGGCACTGTTCGGCGTGCTTGGTTTGGCGGTGTGGGCGCTGCAGATGATCTGGATTCCGTTCTGGGCCGCGGGCGTGGTCAACGGTCTGGGCCACTGGTGGGGTTATCGCAACTTCGAGACCGACGACACCTCCACCAACCTCACGCCGTGGGCGTTCTTCATCGGCGGTGAGGAGCTGCACAACAATCATCACGCCTTTCCGAGTTCGTCGCGCTTCGCGCTGCGTCGTTTCGAGTTCGACATCGGCTGGAGCGTGATCCGCGGGCTGCAGTTCGTGGGTCTGGCCAAGGTGCGCCGGGTGGCGCCGCAGCTCGATATCCGTCCGAACATCGAACTGCCCGATACCGACACCCTGCGCGCAGTGCTGGTGCATCGCTTCCAGGTGATGAGCGATTACTTTCGTGGCGTGATCGCGCCCACCGTGCGCGCCGAAGCGCAGCAGGCTGGCGACAGCCTGCGTGCGTTGCCGCGGCGCTTGCGCAAGGCATTGGTCAACGGCGGCCGCTGGCTCGACGACGATGCCAGCCAGCGTCTGCGCGCCTTCATCGCGCAGCGACCCAACCTCGCCACGGTCTATGAGTATCGCCAGCGTCTGCGTGCGGTGTACGAGCGCACCGGGCAAAACTCCGATGCCATGCTCGAAGCGTTGCGGCAGTGGTGCGCCGAAGCGGAAGCGTCCGGCATCGAAGCACTGGCGCAGTTCGCCGATCGCCTGAAGGGATACGCGCTGGTTCCCGCTCGCGCGTAACACAAACGGGGACGGGGTCATCACGTTGCGACTTGATTATCCCCGTCCCCTTTTTATTGTGGGTGTCGCGCTTGCGGGGCTCGCCATGGCTGCCGGCCCTGCCGACATGCGCGAGTATTTCGCGCGCTACGATCAGAACGGCGACGGCCGGATCGCGCTGGCCGAGTACCAGAGCCACCTGACACGCGGCTTTGCGCGCCTGGACCGCAATGGCGATGGGCGCATCGAAGGCGGCGAGTGGGATCGGCCCGGGCGGCATCCGCTGTCGCTGAGCCGCCATCGCGAACACCTTGCCGCCGCATTTCATCGCCAGGATCGCAATCGCGACGGCTCTCTCGATCTCGCAGAACTTACCGCGCCACCGCACTGAGCGGCAAAAAAAGAGGCACCCGAAGGTGCCTCAGGGGGTGCGCCGACCGCCCTTGCCGCGTGGTGGCATAGGGCGGTGGCGCTGGGGCTCAATGTTGAGCGATGTGGCTGGCGGCTCCCGCACCGCGTGGGATGCGGATGGTCTCGACCAGATGCTGGATGTGCTCCGGCGGCGATGCGGTGAGCCGCGAAATCGCCAAGGTCAGCGCAAAGTTGATCAGCATGCCGACGCTGCCGATGCCCTCGGGCGAAATGCCGAACAGCCAGTTCTCCGGTATGTTGGCCGCCATCGGCGCCATGAACACGCCCTTGAAGTACACGATGTAGCTGATCGTGAATACCAGCCCGGCCGCCATGCCGGTGATCGCGCCGGCCGTATTGACGCGCTTGTTGAAGATGCCGAGCACGATGGCCGGGAAGAACGAGGCCGCGGCGAGGCCGAACGCGAACGCCACCACCTCGGCCACGAAGCCGGGCGGGTAGATGCCCAGCAAGCCCGCCACCAGCACCGCAAAGCCGGCGGCGATGCGCGCATACAGCAGCTCCTGGCGTTCGGTGATGTTGGGCATCACCACCTTCTTGAGCAAATCGTGCGAGATCGACGATGAGATCACCAACAGCAGACCGGCCGCCGTGCTGAGTGCAGCGGCCAAGCCACCGGCCGCCACCAGCGCCACCACCCAGTTCGGCAGATTGGCGATTTCCGGATTGGCCAGCACCATGATGTCGCGGTCGATGGTCATCTCGTTGCGATCGTCCTTGGCGTAGAACATGCGGCCGTCGCCGTTCTTGTCCTCCCACTTGATCAGGCCGGTCTTCTCCCAGTTGCCGATCCATCCCGGCGCCTCTGCGCGCGGCGTGCCCTGGCCTTCCACGCCATTGATGGTGGTGATCATGTTGACGCGGGCGAAGCTCGCGACCGCGGGTGCGGTGGTGTACAGGATGGCGATGAACAGCAGCGCCCAGCCCGCCGACCTGCGCGCATCGCGCACCTTGGGCACGGTGAAGAAGCGCACGATCACGTGCGGCAACCCGGCGGTGCCCACCATCAACGCGAAGGTGATGGCGAATACATCGATGGTGGATTTACTGCCGTCGGTGTAGGCGGAAAAGCCCAGCGCGGTGTTCAATCCGTCGAGCTTGTCCAGCAGGTAGGTGCCCGAGCCATCGTTGAGCTCGCCGCCGAAGCCGAGCTGCGGCACCGCGTGACCGGTGAGCAGCAGCGAAATGAAGATCGCCGGCACCATGTAGGCGAAGATCAATACGCAATACTGCGCCACCTGGGTGTAGGTGATGCCCTTCATGCCGCCCAGCACGGCGTAGAAGAACACCAGCGCCATGCCGATCACTACGCCGGTGTTGATGTCCACCTCCAGGAAGCGGCTGAACACGATGCCGACGCCGCGCATCTGCCCCGCCACGTAGGTGAACGACACAAAGATCGCGCACACCACCGCCACCAGTCGCGCGGTGTCGGAGTAGTAACGATCGCCGATGAAGTCGGGCACGGTGAACTTGCCGAACTTGCGCAGGTACGGCGCCAGCAGCAAAGCCAACAGCACGTAGCCGCCGGTCCAGCCCAGCAGATACACCGCGCCGTCGTAGCCCATGAACGAGATCAGGCCGGCCATCGAGATGAACGACGCTGCGCTCATCCAGTCGGCGGCGGTGGCCATGCCGTTGGCGATCGGATGCACGCCGCCGCCGGCAACATAGAACTCCTTGGTGCTCGACACTCGCGCCCACAGCGCGATGCCGATGTACAGCGCAAACGAAAGACCGACGATGATGTAGGTCCAGGTCAATACGGACATGTCGATTTCCTCAATCTTCGTGGACGTCGAGCTCGCGCTCGATCCGGTTCATCCGCCACGCGTAGTAGAAAATCAGCGCGACGAACACGTAAATGGCACCTTGCTGCGCGAAGAAGAAGCCCAGCTTGAAGCCGAAAAACCGGATGCCGTTGAGGGCGTCGGCAAACAGGATGCCGGCGCCGAACGAGACCAGGAACCAGATGGCGAGCAGGCTCGTCATCAGCTTGAGGTTGGCGCGCCAGTATTCGGCGGCCCGTGCAGGATGCTTGGACATGGGTGACCTCCCGGTCAGAACGAGTACTTGGCGTGGAATTGCAGGCGTTTGAGTTCGCCGTCGACGCCGTTTTCCAGCTCACGCTGGCCGTAGCGCGCCTCGACGCCCAGGTCGAGCTTGGGTAACGGCGACCAGATCACGTTGGCCGCCACCGATTGCACCTTCTGCGTGATGCCAAGGCCAGTGAGGCTGGTGGCGTTGTCGAAGAACGCGCCCGAGTAGTAGACGTTGCCGCGCACCGTGGGCGTGAAGGCGTGGCGGAAGCCGACGAAGCCGGACACCATGTCGATGGTGTCGAGGTTGCCGCTGGCGTCGAGCACCGCGTCGTTGCTGATCGCCAGTCCGATGTAGCGGCTGATGCCCTGGCCGGCATTGACCATGAAGCGCAAATCGTTATTCGCGTCGAAGTTGTAGCGCCCCGACGCGCTGACGCCGAAGCCGGTGGTACTGTCGTCGATGCCGGTGGTGGTTTCGTACTTGAGCTGACGCAGCATGCCGGCCACGCTGAAGTGGCCCCAGGTGTCCTTGAAGGTGTAGCGCGCCACCAGATCGGGCACCGCGTTGTCGTCGCTGACGATGCGGCCGCCGTTGCCCTGGAACGGCGTGACGATGGTCTCCGGGTTTTCCAGCGATACCGCCCAGCCGCCGTTGGTGTAACGCACTTGCGACTGCCGCACGAACACGGTGCCATCGGTGGGGCCGATGAAGTCCACCGCGTCGGGCAGCGCCGCGACGTCCTGGAAGTTCGACCAGGTCTGGCCCGCCAGCCAGTTGTTCCAACTGGCAAAGGCGTGGCGCACGGTGACGCCGTAAGTGTTGGTGGACACCTCGTTGCCCAGCGCGCCGCCGAACAGATCGAATTCCAGGTACGCCTTGAGCTTGTCGCCGCTATCGAGCGTGCTATCGGCGCCGAACCAGAAGCGCGAGAACTGCGAGTGCACGTCCAGGTCGGTGCCTTCGTCGGCGGCGCCTACCGGAATCGCGCCGGGCAGATACAGCAACCGCCCCGCCGAGCCGTCGGCGATTTCGCCACCGTTGGTGTTGGTCAGCATGGCGTCCAACTTGATGAAGCCGCCGAAGCTGAAGCTGGTATTGGGGTTCGCGTTGGGCGTGATGCGCGCGCTCTGCATCGCCCCGGCGGCCGGCTTGGCGGCGGTGGCGGCAGCCACCTGTTCGCTCACCTGCTTGGTGACCTGCTCGGATACCTGTTGCGAGGTCTGCTGTTGCTGCGAGACCAACGTTTGCACCAGTTGTTCCAGTTGCGCGATGCGCGCTTCCAGCTCGCGTTCCTTGTCGGTCTGCGCCAGTGCGGTGGCCGGCAAGGCAAGTGCCACCGCTAGTGCCAGCGCGCCAACCCGCACGCCGCGTATTGGTTTAACGTTCATAGAGTCCCCTCCCAAGGTGTTGCCGCCGATCCCACACGGCGGGTCGGGTGGAGTGTGGGTAGCGGGTGGGGGCAGGGCCATTCGCCTTTGGTCGTAAACCCACGGGTTCTAGACGATGGTCTAATAGGGCCTAGGCGCAGCACACGGACAATGATGCGCAGCGCCATTCGCCGCCATGTCATCGGGAGGACACCATGAGCCAGTCGATCTATCCGGCCAGCGACGCCTTCGTCGCCGGCGCCACCATCAAGGCGGCCGACTACCGGCGCGACTACGCCGCCTCGGTCTCCGACCCCGATGCGTTCTGGGGCAAGGTGGCGCGGCGCGTCGACTGGATGCGCACGCCGACGCAGATCCGCGACGTGTCGTTCAAGCTCGACGACTTCCGCATTCGCTGGTTCGCCGATGGCGAACTCAACGCTTCCGTGAGTTGCCTGGACCGGCATCTGGCCACGCGCGGCGACAAGACCGCCATCCTCTGGGAAGGCGACGACCCCGCGCAATCGCGCCGCATCAGCTACCGCGAACTGCACGCCGAGGTCTGCCGCCTCGCCAACGCGCTGCGCAACCTCGGCGTCGGCAAGGGCGACCGCATCACCCTGTACCTGCCGATGATCCCCGAAGCGGCGGTGGCGATGCTGGCCTGCGCCCGCGTCGGCGCGGTGCACTCGGTGGTGTTCGGCGGCTTCTCGCCCGACGCGCTGGCGGGGCGCATCGCCGATTGCGAAAGCAAACTCATCATCACCGCCGACGAAGGCGTGCGCGGCGGCAAGAAGATCCCGCTCAAGGCCAACGTCGACGAAGCGCTCAAGCGCCCCGGCACCACCTGCGTCGAGACCGTGCTGGTAGTGCGCCACACCGGCGGCGCGGTGGCGATGCAGATGCCGCGCGATCGCTGGTACCACGCCGTGCTCGAAGGCCAGCCCGACAGCTGCGAACCCGAGCGCATGAACGCCGAGGACCCGCTGTTCATCCTCTACACCTCAGGCTCCACCGGCAAGCCCAAGGGCGTGCTGCATACCACCGGCGGTTATCTCGTCTACGCCAGCTACACCCACGAGTGCGTGTTCGACCTCAAGGAAGACGACGTGTTCTGGTGCACCGCCGACGTCGGCTGGGTCACCGGGCACAGCTACATCGTCTACGGCCCGCTCGCCAACGGCGCCACCTCGCTGATGTTCGAAGGCGTGCCCAACTACCCCGACTTCTCGCGCTTCTGGCAAGTGGTGGACAAGCACCAGGTCACCATCTTCTACACCGCGCCCACCGCCATCCGCGCCCTGATGCGCGAGGGCGAAGCGCCGGTGAAGGCCACCTCGCGAAAATCCATCCGCCTGCTCGGCACCGTCGGCGAACCGATCAACCCCGAAGCCTGGCGCTGGTACCACGAAGTGGTGGGCGATTCGCGCTGCCCGATCGTCGACACCTGGTGGCAGACCGAGACCGGCGGCATCCTGATCTCGCCGCTGCCCGGCGCGATTCCGCAGAAGCCCGGCTCCGCCACCGTGCCGTTCTACGGCGTGCAGCCGGCGCTGGTGGACGCCAACGGCGCCCTGCTCGAAGGCGAGGCCGAAGGCAATCTGGTGCTGCTCGGTTCCTGGCCCGGCCAGATGCGCACCGTGTACGGCGATCATCAGCGCTTCATCGACACCTACTTCCGCACCTACCCCGGCATGTACTTCACCGGCGACGGCTGCCGCCGCGACGCCGATGGCTACTACTGGATCACCGGCCGCGTCGACGACGTCATCAACGTCTCCGGCCACCGCATCGGCACCGCCGAAGTGGAAAGCGCCCTGGTATCGCACCCCAAGGTGGCCGAAGCCGCCGT
>JANRIF010000288.1:0-3482 GCA_033765245.1 Lysobacteraceae bacterium | reverse complement strand
GACTGGGGACTCGGAAAAGCTAAAGGCAAAAGCTCAATGCGAAAGTTCGCAAGCTTGTAGTCCCGAGTCCCGAGTCCCGAGTCCCGAGTCCCGAGTCCCGAGTCCCGAGTCCCGAGTCCCGAGTCCCGAGTCCCGAGTCCCCACCCTCCCGTCACCCTCGCAACAACTCCCGCGGGTCGCGGCCAGCCGGGCACACACACAGATCGAGGTCGATGCGGTGCGCGGACAGCAGTGCGGTGAACTGGCGCTGGCGGGCGCAGAAGGCGGCGTAGGCGCTGGCCAGGCAATCGGGCGTGGTGTGCTCGGGCGCAAGGCCGGCATCGGCCCAGGCGTCGATGTCGAGCGTGGCCATGCGCACGCGGCCGTCGACCAGATGCAGTAGCGGTTCCGGCGGTGCGTCCAGCCAACGGCGCTCCTGCGGTGCCAACAACGCCGATTCGATCAGCGGCCACAAGCCAGACAGGCCGGCGTGTTCGTATTGCAGCGCCATCAGCGCCACCAGATCGTGCACGGTGAGATAACGCGCGTGCTCGATCCGGGCGTCGAACAGCTCCTGCGCCAACAGGGCAGTGGCGGCGCCGGCCATGCCGGTTTCCAGCAGCGTGGCTTCCAGTTCGTCGGCCAGCGGCGTGAGCGTGGCGGCATCGCCGGACAACACCCAAGGCACCAGCCGCAGCGGGCCACCGACGAAATTGGTGTCGGGCGTCAGCGCCGCCGGCAAGGCGCGGTCGTGGCTGCCGAACGCCACCACCCGCGCCTCGTCTCGCGGGCCCGGCGCACGCGCGCCGAACTCGGCGAGATCGCAATGCAGCGGCCAACCCGGCCGCAGCACTTCCACCGGATCGAAATGCGCCGCCAGCACCGTCAGTTGCACCGCCGCGGTACTGGCGACGTGGCGCGCCAGATCGACTGCCACGTGTGCGGCAAGATCGGCGGCACGCGCCTGCGGCGCGCTCAGCCGGCCGGCCAGCGAGGCAGGTGCCAGCTCCAACGCCAGGGCGCCAAAACAACGGGTAACTGCGGCACTCATCAGGGTTTCGCTCAGGTTCTCGACGATCTCTCGCGTTATCATGCACGCACTCGCCGCCTGGCCGCATCGGCCACGCCCCTGCACGGACCGCGCATGCAGTTTCAAGACTACAAAAGCTTCTGGAACGAGCGTGCCGCCACTCCGGCGCTGGCGCTGATGGCTGTCGACGGCAGCCGCGACGAGCGCACCGCGCGCCTGACCGGCGCGTTTTCCGCGCAGCAAGTGCGCGCGGCCCTGCAACTGCAGCACAGCGACCGCGTGTTCGAACTCGGCTGCGGCGCCGCGCGGATCGGGCGCGAACTGGCGCCTGCGGTGGCGTTCTGGCACGGACTGGACATTGCCGAGAACATGCTGGCGGCGGCGCGCGAGCGCCTGCGCGAATGCCCAAACACTGCGCTCGATGCGTTGTCGCGCTCGCGCCTGGACCCACTGGCCGACGCCAGCATGGACAAGGGCTATTGCATCGCCGTGTTCATCCACATGGACAAGGAGGACATGGCGCTGTACCTGCGCGACGTCGCGCGCGTGCTGCGTCCCGGCGGGCTGTTCTATTTCGACACCTGGAACCTGGCGCATCCGATCGGCTGGCGCCGCTTCGGTTTCGAAGTGGCGCAGGCCGCGCAGTTGCCGCCGGGCCAGCGCAAGGACGTGGCGCGCAACCAGTTCTGCGCGCCGCAGGAAGTGGAGCTGTACGTGCGCGGCGCCGGGCTGGAACCGGTGCTGGTGCTGAGCGATTCGCCGTGGGTGCAAGTGGTGGCGCGCAAACCCGACCACAACGCCATCGACGACCTGCGTGCGCGCCTGCAACAGGCGGCGCCGCAGATCGCCTATCCGCCGCTGTGGACGCACCTGTTCGACTGCATACTCGATGCCGAATTTCGCGGCGAGCCGCCGCACGCGGCGCTCGCGGCCTTGCGCCAGGCGGGCGCCGACGATCCGGTGGCGCGCATGTTCCGCGCCTGGATACATGGCATGTGGATTGAGCGCGCGGCCCATTGGGGGACGCCACCTGACGAACTCGAACAAGGAGTGAACCCATGAGGGCCAGCCGTCCCGTTGCGATCCTGGGAGGCGTACGCATCCCGTTCTGTCGCAACAACACCGCCTATGCCGACGTCGGCAACCTCGGCATGTCGATCCGCACCTTGGGTGCGCTGGTCGAGAAATTCGGCCTGCACGGCGAGGCGTTGGGTGAGGTCGCGATGGGCGCCGTGCTCAAGCACAGTTCGGACTGGAACCTCGGCCGCGAGGCAACGCTGTCCTCCGGGCTGTCGCCGCTGACTCCGGGCATCACCCTGCAGCGTGCCTGCGGTACCAGCCTGGACGCGGTGATCATGATCGCCAACAAGATCGCGCTGGGGCAGATCGAGGCTGGCGTCGGCGGTGGTTCGGACACCACGTCCGACGTGCCGATCGCGGTCAGCCGCGAATTGCGTCGACGCCTGCTCGACGCTGCACGCGCGCGCAGCTTCGGCGAGCGGCTGGCGGCGTTCCGCGGTTTTTCGTTCCGCGAAATCAAACCCGAGTTCCCCGGCGTCGGCGAGCCGCGCACCGGCAAGAGCATGGGCGAGCACTGCGAGACGATGGCGCGCGAATGGCAGATCGCGCGCAGCGCCCAGGACGAGCTGGCGTTTCAATCGCACCGCAAGGCCGCAGCCGCCTACGAGCGCGGCTTCTTCGCCGATCTGGTGGTGCCGTTCCGCGGGCTGGAGCGCGACAATATCCTGCGCCCGGATACCACGCTGGAGAAGCTCGCTGCGCTCAAGCCGGCGTTCGATCGCAGCTCCGGCAACGGCACCCTGAGCGCCGGCAATTCCACCCCACTCACCGACGGCGCCGCCGCCGCGCTGCTGGCGTCCGACGAGTGGGCGCGCGCGCATGGTCACGAACCGCTGGCATATCTGCGCGATGCGCAGGTGGCGGCGGTCGACTTCGTGCACGGCGAGGGCTTGCTGATGGCGCCGGCCTGGGCGGTGGCGCAGCTCCTCGCGCGCAACAACCTCACGCTGCAGGATTTCGATTTCTACGAGATCCATGAAGCCTTCGCCGCGCAGGTGCTGTGCACGTTGGCCGCCTGGGAATCGGAGGGCTTCTGCCGCGACAAGCTGGGTCTGTCCAAGCCGCTGGGCAGCATCGACCGCAGCAAGCTCAACGTGGTGGGATCGTCGCTGGCGTTCGGCCACCCGTTCGCCGCGACTGGCGCCCGTATCATCGCCACCGCCGCCAAACTGCTCAAGGAAAAGGGCAAGGGCCGCGCGCTGATCTCGATCTGCACCGCCGGCGGCATGGGCGTGGTGGCGATTGTGGAGCGTTGAGGCGCGCTGCATACGGGAGAGCGCATCCCACACCATCATCGCGGACGGTTTGGGGGAATCGCGAGACCTCCCACATCGTCATCGCGAGGGCCGCAGGCCCGTGGCGATCCATGCGGCGCACTGGCGAAGGCCAACCC
>JANRIF010000268.1:0-3837 GCA_033765245.1 Lysobacteraceae bacterium | reverse complement strand
CTCGCACGTCGACGAGTCGATGCTGACCGGCGAACCGATCCCGGTCGAAAAGAGCGCAGGCGCGGCGGTGATCGGCGCCACCCTCAACGGCACCGGCGCTCTGGTGATCCGTGCCGACAAGGTGGGCTCGGAGACGGTGCTCGCGCAGATCGTGCAGATGGTGGCGCAGGCGCAGCGTTCGCGTGCACCCATGCAGCGCATGGCCGACAAGGTGGCGTACTGGTTCGTGCTGGCGGTGATCGCGGCGGCCGTCGGCACCTTCTTCGCCTGGGGCTTCTTCGGCCCCGAGCCGGCGTGGACCTACGCGGTGCTCAATGCGGTCTCGGTGCTGATCATCGCCTGTCCCTGCGCCTTGGGTCTGGCGACACCGATGTCGATCATGGTGGCGACCGGGCGCGCCGCGCAGGGCGGCGTGTTGTTCCGCGATGCCGAGGCGATCGAGAATTTGCGCAAGATCGATACCCTGATCGTGGACAAGACCGGCACCTTGACCGAAGGCCGCCCGGCGTTTCGTACCATCGTGCCGGCGGATGGCTTCACCGAGGAGGAGGTGCTGCGCCTCGCTGCCAGTCTCGATCAGGGCAGCGAACACCCGCTCGCCGATGCGATCGTCGCCGAAGCCCGCCGCCGCAACCTGGCGCTGCAAGCGACCGAAGCGTTCGAGTCGGCCACCGGTATTGGCGTGCGCGGCAGGGTTGGCGGTCGCCAGCTCGCCATCGGCAATACCGAATTGATGCGCGACGCCGGCGTCGATCCCACACCGATGTCGGCGGCCGCCGAGGACCTGCGTCACGAAGGCGCCAGCGTCATGTTTCTCGCGGTGGACGGAAAACTGGCCGGGCTGATCGCGGTTGCGGATCCGATCAAGACTTCCACGCCGGATGCGATCGAGGCGTTGCATGCCGCTGGTTTGCGCATCGTGATGGCTACGGGCGACGGCCTGACCACCGCCAACGCGGTGGCGCGTCAGCTCGGCATTGATGAAGTCCACGGCGAAGTGCGTCCTGCCGACAAGATTGCGCTGGTGCAGCGACTCAAGGCCGAAGGCCGCAAGGTGGCGATGGCCGGCGATGGCATCAACGACGCGCCCGCTCTCGCCGGGGCCGACGTGGGCGTCGCCATGGGCACCGGCACCGACGTGGCGATGTCCAGCGCGCAAGTCACCCTGGTCAAGGGCGACCTGCGCGGCATCGTGCGGGCACGCGAGATTTCCAGTGCCACCGTCGCCAACATGAAACAGAACCTCGCCTTCGCGTTTCTCTACAACGCGCTGGGTGTGCCGATCGCGGCGGGCGTGCTGTATCCGGTGTTCGGCCTGTTGCTCAGCCCGATGATCGCGGCGCTGGCGATGAGCCTGAGTTCGGTGTCGGTGGTGAGCAATGCGTTGCGGCTGGGCCGCAGCGGGCGCTATTGAATCGCGAACCGCGAACGTCCCATGGGCGTCATCGGCCCAGATGCAGCGGCTGCGGCTGGTCGAGCAGGGCCTGCAGGCGGGCGTCGCGGCGGTAGATGTCGGGCTTGAACGACAGCCGGCCGTCGCGATGCACGTCCACGCTCCAGTACACCAGCAACACCGTCACCGGCTGCGGCAGGGACACTGTGCGGGTCTGGCTGCTGGCGATGGCGGCGTCGATGGCGGCGCGGTTCCATTGCACTGGATCGTTGAACAGGCGTTCCACCAGTTCCAGCGGCTGCTCCACCCGGATGCAGCCGGAGCTGAAGGCGCGTTGCTCGCGTCCGAACAATTCGGTGTGCGGGGTGTCGTGCAGATAGACGCTGTAGGGGTTGTCGAAGCGGATCGCCACACGGCCCAGGGCGGCACCGGCGCCGGCATCCTGGCGCAAGGTGACGCCGCGCGGGTTGTTCCAGTCGATTTGCGCGGGGTCGAGCTCGTTGCCGCCGGCATCGAGCGCGCGCAGGTGATTGGCGGCGAGATAGCCGGGGTTGGCGCGCACCTTGGGCAGCACGTCCTTGCGCAGGATGGTGGGTGGCACCGTCCAGGTGGGATTGAAGGTGATGCGGTCGATCTGCGAACGAAAGCTCGGCGTTTCCCGATAGGGCTTGCCGACCTGCACCCGCGTGCTCCAGGTCGGTTGGCCGTTCTCGAAAAAGCTGGCCTTGTAGCCGGCGATGTCCACCAGCAGGAATTTGCGGCTTGGCTCGTGCAGCAGCCAGCGTGCGCGTTCGAGATTGGCGCGCAACTGTGCGATGCGCGCTTGCACCGGGACGTTGAGCGCGGCAAGCGTGGCCTTGCCGACGGCGCCGTCGACTTCCAGATATTGCTCGCGCTGGAACCGGCGCACGGTCGCCTCCAGCGCGGTGTCGAACAGCTCCGATGACGGGTCGCCGTCGGCGATCGCGTAGCCGCCTTGTTGCAGACGCTGGCGCAGCATCGATACGCGCGGGTCGCGCAGGCCCGGCCTGAGGGTTTCACCGGACGTGATCGTAGGCCAGCCGCCGCCTTCGGCGACTTGGTGCAGGCGCCGCAAACCGCTGCGCAGTTGCGCGTACAGCGGGTGTTGCGGGCGGGCGCTATCGAATAGCGCGGCGATCTGGCCGCCGTCGATCGCCAGTGCTGCGTTTTGCAGGCTGCGTTCGAGATCGAGCGGGCGCGGCTGGAAGTTCCAGCCCGGTTCCAGTTTGCGCGGATCGACCTTGCCGTCGAGCAAGTGCGCCAGTGCGGTGAACAGGGAGCGGGTGGCGAGGATGTCGGTAGCGACGGGATCGACGACCCGGTCGGCGGGCACCGACCAGGCGCTGCGCAGCGCATCCAGGCTGTAGTCCCGCGGGTCCAGGCCGTCGTCGTGGAGGTCGGCGAGCGCGCTCAGCAGGGCGTGCTGGCGCGAAGGGTCGGTCCACACCAGCGCGAAGTCGCGTGCCCGGTAAAACGCCAGCAACGCGGTGGCCAGTTGCGGGTCGGCCGTGGTGGCGGTGTGCTCCAGCGATTGTGCGGTGGAAGCGGCGGGGGCCGCCGCAGCGGCGGTTGCGATGAGGAGAGCGGCGAGCAAGGCGAGTCCGGCCGATGCCAAGTGTGATGCGCTCGGCAAATGAACAATCTCCTTCCCAATGTGCACTTGCGTGTGCTGTACCGAGCCCGGCATGATCGGCCGCTCCTGTGTCCGTGAGGCATCGTCATTTTGCGCCCATCCTGCCTTACATCGCTGCTGGTGCTTGCGTTGCTGATACCGTCCGCGCAGGCAGCCGCAACGCTCGACGACGCGCTGTTTGCGGCGGCGCCGAAGGCCAGTAAGGATGCCATCGCAATGGCAGTGCAGGCGATGCAGTGCGCCGAACGCCATGGCATGCCGGCAGCCGAGCGGTTGGCGGTGATCGATTACTCGCTGCCCTCGACCCAGCCGCGCCTGTGGGTGTTCGACCTGAGCGCGCGCGCGCTGATGTATCAGGAGCGGGTGGCGCACGGTCGCAATTCCGGCGACACCTTCGCCCAGCGGTTCTCGAACCTGCCCGGCAGTTTCGCCTCCAGCCTCGGCCTGTTCCGCACCGGCGAAGCATATGTCGGCAGCAACGGCTACTCGCTGCGCATGGATGGGTTGGAGCCTGGCATCAACGACAAGGCGCGCGAGCGCGCCATCGTCATCCACGGCGCCGATTATGTGAGCGACGATTTCGTGCAGAGCACCGGTCGCATTGGTCGCAGCCTGGGCTGTCCGGCAGTGCGCCAGGGTGTGGCGCATGCCTTGATCGACAGCTTGCAAGGCGGCCAGTTCGTGTTCTCGTACTATCCCGATCGACAATGGCTGGCGCGTTCGCGTCTGGTCCATTGCCAGGGCGGCGCATCGCCGCAAACGGTCGCCGCCGCCGCGCCCTGATCGCTAG
>JANRIF010000265.1:0-10389 GCA_033765245.1 Lysobacteraceae bacterium | reverse complement strand
CGCGATGGTGGCAGCCGATTATTATTATTCGCGACGTTGTCCGCGCCTGCCCAATGGGCAGGGACAGCGGCATGCACGGCGCGGGCGGCGAAAGCGAACATGCCGCCGACACTACCCGAGTGCGCGGCGCGCGTAAAGGGGCTCCTGCGCAACCGCGATGTGCGGGCACGCGCGTAGCGCGCCGCACAGCCCGCCACGTCGCACCCGTGCTGACGACCGCGGCGACCCGTTGCGCCGACAACAGCGGCAGAGCCAGAACGAAGCCATCGTCGCGAAGCACACCGGGCGTTCGCGAGGCAAGGCGCAAATCACCGGTGCATCGTCGACATGCGGCAGCCGAAGGCCCCATGAAGCATGAGCGCGCCCCTTCGTCACATCATCGCCCGAGAGCATCACGCGCCTGCGGCGCGCGTTGGCAAGTAGGGGATGGCGACCGACTGGTCTGCGTTGGAGGCACAGCCCCGATCAAAGACCGCCCGATCTTTGGTCACCGCTCGCTTGCGCGCGAACTCTCGTCATCACCCATGCGCGCTCCACGCGAGCCGCCCTTGCCCCCAATGTCCAGTCGCCATGGAGACATCCGCTCCACCCGACACGCGGGAGTCCGCTGACGGCGACTCAGGCATCCGCCCCGGACGCGCCGCGCCTCCTCGCGCGCAACGCAACCAGCTTGGCTTGAATCGAATCAGCGTAGTACGTAATTGCCGCACCAAAGGTCAATTCCAATGCTGCGGAAATGGTGGCGGCTATCGCATCGTAGGTTTCGAAGAAGCGACCGGAGTTCTCCTTCGTCATCACGCCCCACGAAAACTGATAGATGGTGTCGATAGCGCCCATTACCAACCAATAGAGTCCCAACAACGAGATGGCCACCACCTCGATGTTGAGCGATGCGACGCGCCCTTCCGGCCCCACCGCATTACGCTGCATTCGCAGCACACCGTCGGGATTCCAGAACATCAACAGCCCCGCGACCGGAGGTATTATAAACGGCAACGCACCAACAAAAAAAACCTGAACGAACGAACTATGGGCGCCATTCACCAGCCGTAGCACGACGTTGGGGAGACTTGCCACGCTTTGGACGAACAAAAAAAGCCCAAATGCGCGAACCATGAACCTCACCAGAATCAAGTTCTCCATCTTACCTCCCTATTGGCGAACCCGGGACGGCGAACCCGGGACGCCCACACTCTCGTAAGCGAGGTTCGCTGTCAATTGCACCGCTCCGAGTACCGCGAAGGATTGCCCGTTGTGCTGCGGCGACAGAGCTAGCCAGAGCCCGGACACCCACTCATTTTCGTGGGTGTCCGAGCTTCGCCAGGAGAGACATGCGTCCATCATCACCGACAATGAAATTCGCAGATGACAAGCGCTGATATTCATTTGATATTATGATGACCGCCTTTGCAGATACTTTGTGACCAAGGCGATTTAACGAAGTTGAAATTAGGCCAAGCTCCCGCGAGCACTCCTTTGCAGTTAAACCCTTCTGCAAAATCCGACTACTTTCTTCCCGGAGGTTTCTAAATTCAGTGTATTTCGCGACGATGACGCCGGAATAGATGCCGGTAATAATCGCAACCGTGATATCTATACTGACCGACGCAACGGAAGAAAGCATTGCGCTCAACGATTCACACACCTACATTCTCCATTTATATGCGTAAGATAAGACGCCCAACGCCTGAACGCAGGCGACCTTGCGCGGCTTTATGCGCAAAGTCGCCTGGAACGACGGGCTATACCGCATTGCCACGACGCCTCTTGAACTGCTCAAAGCGATCTCGATAGGAAAAGAGGTAATCAAGAATAGCGTTTGTGAATTCGATAGCATCTTTGGCATCGTGCTGGGAAATTGCGACTTTAACGCCATGCGCCGCTTCGTTGCCTACCACTCGAAGAGCGTCTGACCATTCAAAAAGGCGGTCGTCGATGAGAGTCTGCTCTTTCATTTTTCTCAACGCTGCACTGAGGTTACGTTCCTCGACGCCGTGGGCGGCACAAACGCCTTCCAGCGTTTTACGGCACATGATTGCGGATGCTGTGTATGCCTGCGTGCGATAGCAGGTGCATGCCTCATGAAAGGCCGCCCGAATCTCGACGGGGGCACTTGGATTGAAACGAATGTCACCCTGCGGGAAAACCACAAACGGCGTATCCCATTTGTCACCTTCGGCCATGTTGCCAATGTTGGTTTGGCCAACAACGATTGGCTCTTGGCAAGTTGTGCAGGCGAGCAAGGTATAGCGGCGAGACGGCTCTTGGCCTTCGAAGTGGCGCCAATAGGAACCGGCCTCCTTTGCTTCAACATGCTGCCGGCAGTTCGAACACTCGATGATCATGCAACTCCCTTCTGTGCGGCATAACGCCTAAGCTAAGCGGCTGCATCAATCGCAAAGCGATTTATCAGTTCGCTTGAGTGAGTTATGGCACTGCTTGCGAGAAGCCCAACGCGCCCATGTGAGAGTTCAAATCGCGACACATTGAGCAATATTGATGAAATGTCTTTGCCCATGCAGACAGATCTGGATTACGAACCGAGACACTCAGAAGGACGCTCGGAGTGTTGAGGTGTGAGCAATCATCGATTGCAGTCAGGATGCTGACGAGTTTCGCTTCAAGGAACGGTAGCTGATCCAGAAGCTTGCGAATGCTCGCCTTGCTGCGATTTTCGTGGTGGATGAAGTACTGGAACCAGTTTGCATACTGATTAGATTGATCTGAGAGCAAGAGAGGTGCCTGAGAGTACGGATCAACCTTGGAAAAAGCGGAAACTACATCCTCCTTAGAAACAGTCGCCAGCTCCAACGAAACGCCTGATGCTTTCGAGATGTCAGCCAACTGCAAAAGACAGTCTGCGACCACGCGCTTGGAGTGCTTTTCGATGTACGGCTGCAGCACGGCCCGATCCGAAGTCTCTTTGGAGTGAACGACCAAGAGATAGAAGACGTAGCTCGCAACGACTGATGCCAAAACGGCCTCGACGATTACGCCCAGCTGGTACGCGCCAAAAAACTTCTCCTGAAAGCGATTTAGCACTAGCACTTTAACTAGCAATCCCGCGCTCGCCGCCAACGCGAGGAGGTTCGCCTCCCGGGAAGAGGACTTCAAGAATCGGATTAGTTGCATCTTCACCCCAACGCTTGAATTAAGCCGAGCCGCGAAGCGGCTTCGGATTTAATTAATAGCTGGACGCTCACTCTTTATCGAGTGCGCGAGAGACCGTGCCACCCCTGACGACGCTCAGACACTGGGCATAGAGCGTGAGCCAGTACCGAGCGTCCTTGCTCTCTGGCCTTACAGGTGAGTAGCAATCGACCTTTTCCAGCAGCTCCAGTGCGACTCTTTCCTTTGAATCGGAATGAATGCTCACGGGACCCGAAACGCTAACACTGTCGTTTGCCATGAAACTCCTCCAAGTGGTTGGGAGAACGTCTAACGCCAAGTAGCCCAAAATCCGGGGTGTAGCGCCGTATAGTCACGCCCGGCTTACCTCGCGTCAAGCAATTTTCCAACCCCTGTTCAAGCGGTTGCCTGATATGTCTGACTGGGTCGCGCTGCGAGACTCGCATGCCACACCCCGGCGGAGGGGGCATATGGGATATGAGCGCGGATCAGGGGGCGTATCCGGGACGTTGGCGGTACCACGTCCTACCCGCCTGATGAACGAGATTCGCCGCTGTTTGCTGCTCAAACACTACAGTTTGCGCACCGAGCAGGACACGAACCCGCGTCACTCACGCTCTCGCAAGTGACGTTCGTTGTCAATTGCACCGCACCGAGTGCTGCGAGGGATTGCGCGTTGTGCCGCAGCGACGGAGCCAGCCGAGTACGCCCACTCTCTCAACAGGCAACAAACCCGGTGGATAGCGCGCGTCATCCGCGTCGTTGGCATTGCGAGTCGCCTGTTCCGGTGTGGCTGCAACTGCACACGGACCATGAGCCGGGGGCGGCGGATGGAGAATCGCGGATGTCCATGCCACGCATGCGGTGCTCGCCACGTCGGAGCACTCGCTGCGCTCACATCCCCCCTGCCCCGCTTCGCAGGCGAAAGGGGGGTTCAAACGCGCATCTGGCGACTGCCGGCATCCCGCATATCAGCGACACCTGTCGCGCGCAAACGCGCTCCTACAAGTGCGAGTGCACTCTCATTGGAACGCGCGCTATTCGATCCGGATCGGCTGCTCGGCCCAGGGTTCAATACTGCCGTCGCGGCCGTGCAATATCAGGCCGAGCCAATGGCGGCCGGGAGCGAGTGCGCGGGAGTCGATGCGCGCGTGGAAACCGACGTTGGGGTGCGCTGGGTCGGTGGAGATGCGCCAGTAGGCGGCGACGTGCGGCATCGATTGGCCGTAGTCGGCTTCGGCGACGACGGCGCCATCGAGGGTGACTTCGACGCGGGCGATTCCTCCGCCATCCTTGAATGCCCAGCCGAATAGTTCGAAAACCCCGGATACGCTGGCGCCGGGAGTGGGCAGGTCGATCCACGCCAGCGCCGGCGATACGCATTGCGTGGGACGTGGGGCGTCGAGCCGGTACAGCAGAAAGCGCTTGCGGCCGTGGTCGACGTTGACGATCTGCGGTTCGGCCAACGGGCCGTAGCGCGCGCAGCGTTGGTGATACGCCGCCAGCCGGTCCTTGAGTGCGACCGCGTTGTCTTCCACTACCAGCAACCCGGTGCTGGGCAAGGTGCCGGGCACCAACCCCCATAGCGCCAGTTGTGCGGCGCGGCCGTGCTTGTGGTTGAGCGGATGGTCGAGCACGTCGACGCGGCGGCCATCGAGCGCGAAGCCCAATTGCGCGCCCAACATGAAGTTGTCAGCCACGATCGGCGCATCGGGCGGCAATGTGGCGAGCGCTTGCCGCGTGGCGGAGGCGATCTCGGCCCAGCCGGCGAAGTTTTCCGGATAGGCGTTGCCGATGGCCAATGCCTGCCGCGCGGGGGCGCTGGATATCGTCACGAGGAATCCGACAGCGGCGATCGCGCCGATCGCCACGCTGGCCCACAGCGCACGCCGCCACGCTGGCGAATATGCCTGCAGCGCGGCCGGCAGCAACGCCAGCCAGGGCAGGTACGCGGGCAACGGCCAGTGAAAACTCACGCGCTCGCGATCGACGAAAAACGCCGCCAGCAGATACAGCACGAACAAACCGCCCGCGCCGAACACCAACAGCGCCGCGCGTGGATCGCGCTCGCGGCGCCACTGCGCCGCCACCTGCGCTGCCACGCGCAGCAACAACGGCGCCAGCAGCGGCGTCAACAACAACCACTGGATCGGCACGAACCACGCGCCGTCGAGGTGAAACCGCCACGGGTGGCGTTCCAGCAACTGGAAGCCGAGCCCGGCACCAGCGTGATCGAGATTCCATCGCAGCAGCGGCCACCACGCCAGCGCGCCCAGACCCAACGCCAGCAGCACCGGCGGCTGACGCAGCAGCAAGCGGCCGCGCGCGTTGCCCAGCAATGCCAGCGCCGCCATCCCCAACGGCAGCGCAAAGCGGTAATGGCTGAACGCGCCCAGCACCAGGCCCAACGCCAGACGCAGCACCGCACCGCGACCGCCGCCATGCAGCAGCGCCAGGCTCGCCTCGAAGCACATCAAGGTGGCGAGCGTGAGCGGCAAGTCCGGCATCGCCATCGGCCCGAGCCCGGCCGATAACGGCAGCCACAGCGCCAGCGTGCCGGCCGGCCAGGCAAACCGGCCTTGCCCCAGGTGCCGCGCGATGGCGATCACACACCATGGCAGCGCCGCCGCCAGCGCCACGAACGGCAGCCGCAATGCGAAGAGGTGATTACCGCCCAGCGCGACTCCCAGCCGCGCCAGTGCGGCGGTGGCACCGGGCAGATCCGAGTACGCCCAGGCCAAGTGCTGGCCTTCGAGCCAGTAGAACGCCTCGTCGCCGAACAACGGCAGCACCGCCGCCAGCCACAGCTTGAGCGCCAGCGCCAGCGCCCACCACGCCAGGAACTTCGCACGCGCGTTCCGGTCGGCCATGGCAGAGTCGACGGGTGCCGCTACACTGGCGGCAAATGGCGAACGGATCGGATCATGATCGAACACGGCACGCTCAGGCAGGATCGGCAGACCGCACAGCGTAACGCGACAGCGACGGACGTCGGCGCACTGGCGGCGCTGGAGCGTGCAATTGCGCAGGTCAATTCGCTGGTGTTGGGCAAGCCGCGCGAGGTGGCGTTGGCGTTTACCTGCCTGCTGTCGGAAGGCCATCTGCTGATCGAGGACCTCCCCGGACTGGGCAAGACCACGCTGGCGCGCGCGATGGCGGCCACGCTGGGGCTGGAGTTCCATCGTCTGCAGTTCACCTCCGACCTGCTGCCCTCGGACATCCTCGGCGTCAGCGTGTACGACCAGGCGCAGCAGGGTTTCGTATTCCACCCCGGCCCGGTGTTCACCCAGTTGCTGCTGGCCGACGAGATCAACCGCGCGCCGCCGCGCACGCAAAGTGCGCTGCTGGAGGCGATGGCCGAACATCAAGTCACCGTCGATGGCGTCTGCCACCGGCTGACCCAGCCGTTCTTCGTGATGGCGACCCAGAATCCGGTGGATCTGGTCGGTACCTTCGCACTGCCCGATTCGCAGCTCGACCGCTTCCTGATGCGGATCGCGCTGGGCTACCCCGATGCCCAAGCCGAACGCGCGATGCTGGTAGGCGAGGATCGCCGCCACTTGATCGAGCAGGTAATGCCACAACTGAGCGCCGACGAAGTGCTCGCGCTGCGCGCGCAGGTTGCCCGCGTGCATGCCAGCGACGCGCTGATCGGCTACGTGCAGGACTTGCTGGCGCAGAGCCGCCAACACCCTGGGGTGCGGGTGGGGCTGTCGCCGCGTGCCGGGCTGGCGCTGCTGCGCTCGGCACGCGCGCAGGCGCTGATCGCCGGCCGCAGCCACGTGCTGCCGGAAGACGTGCAGGCGCTGTTCGTGGAAGTGGCCGCGCACCGCCTCACCCCCGACAACACCGGCGAGAACCGGGTGGCGCTGGCACGCGCAATCCTCGCGCACGTCGCGGTCGATTGAAGGCCGGCGTGATCGCGGCGCTGCGCCAACGCTTTCTCGGCTGGGCCCGGCCGCGTCAGCCCGAGCCGCTGCCGGCGCGCATCGACCGTCATCGCATCTACGTGCTGCCTACGCGCTTCGGCACCTTCGTCGGCGTGCTGTTGGCGACCATGCTGCTGGGCGCGCTGAACTACAACAACAACCCCGCGCTGTTGCTGGGCTTCATGTTGGCGGCGGTGGTGCACAACAGTTTCGTGCGTGCGCACCTGAACCTCAGTGGCCTGAGCCTGCAAGCGCTGCAGGCCGAACCGGTAACGGCCGGCAGCAGCATGTCATTGCACTGCGTCCTGCTGGCCGACCCGCGGCGCGCGCGGCCGGCATTGCTGCTCGAATGCGAGGGCGAGCCGACCCCCTTCGCATTGAACGCCGACGAACGCCTGTCGGTCGGCGTGGCGTGGCGCACCACCCGACGCGGCTGGCAGCATCCGCCGCGACTGCGGCTATGGACGCTGTACCCGCTCGGGCTGGCCGTGGCCTGGTGCTATTTCCGCCCCAACACGCGGGTGCTGGTGTACCCGCGCGCCGAACCCTCGCCTCCGCCGTTGCCGTATGGCGAAGGCGACGGCAATGCGCAGGCGCGCAGCGGGCGCGGCGAGGAACTGCATCACCTGCGCGACTATCGCTCGGGCGACCCGATGCGCGACGTCGCCTGGAAGCCGTCGGCACGCATCGGCCATCTGCTGGTGCGCGAGCACGAACAGCCGATGGCGCGCGAGCTGCACCTGTCGTGGGCCGCCACCCACGGCCTGCCGCACGAGTTGCGGATCAGCCGCTTGGCGGCCTGGGTGGAGATGGCCGAGCAGCAACATCGGCGCTATCGCCTGGAGTTGCCCGCGGGCACGCTGCCGGCCGGGAGCGGCGGCGCGCATCGACACGCCTGCCTGCGGGCGCTGGCAGAGCTGCCGGATGCGTGAGGTAGCGCTGCCGCCGGAAGTGCGTCGCGCCTGCCTGTGGGCGGCCGCGGTCTCGGCGTTGCCGCTGCTGCGGCTGTCGCCGTGGTGGCTGGCGGCGGTGCTGCTGGCAGTGGCGCTGCTCGCCGCCTTCACCAGCGTGCGGCAACCGTGGCCGCCGTGGTTGCGCGTGCTCCTTACCTTCGCGCTCACCGGGCTGGCGGTAGCGGCCACCGAGTTCCGCTTCGGCCGCGATACCGGCTGCGCGCTGCTGCTGGCGATGCTGGCGCTGAAAGTTGCCGAGGCGCGCACGCTGCGCGACGCCCGCAGCCTGGTCGGATTTGGTTTGTTCGCCACCTTTGCCTCGTTCCTGCAGGACCAGGGGCCACTGACGCTGCTGTTGGCGTTGCCGGCGCTGGCAATCACGCTCGATGCCTTTGCCCACCTGGCGGCCGCGCAGGCCGGCGCGCCCACTGTGCGCATCGCCTGGCGGCAGCGCCTGCGGCGCATGGGCGCGATGCTGGCGCTAGCGCTGCCGCTGGCGCTGGCCGGATTCTGGTTCTATCCGCGCATGGGTACGCCGATGTGGGGCGTGCCCGAGAACGCGGTGGGCAAAACCGGCATCAGCGGCAGCATGTCACCCGGCGACTGGCTGGACGTGCTGACCGACGACAGCCCGGCGTTCCGGGTGCGCTTCGACGGTCCGCCGCCGCCGCGCACGCAAATGTATTGGCGCGGCCCAGTGTTGTGGAACTTCGACGGCCGCACCTGGCGCCGCCTCTCGGGCATCTCCGGCGGCAAGCCGGCCGCCATTGCCGCCGGGGCAACTCGCTACCGCTACGAACTGACCCTAGAACCCACCGAAAAGCGCTACCTGTTTGCGCTCGACTGGCCGCTGCGGGCGCCAGCGAACGAACACATGGGCGGCGACCTCAGCCCGTGGGCGAGCGAACCGGTGCGGGCAATCGCGCGCTACCGCCTGACCTCGTCGCCCGATGCGCGCATCGACGCCGAGTTGCCCTCGCTGCAACGCCGCTACGCACTGCAACTGCCGGCCGGCTTCAATCCACGTACGCGCGCGCTGGCGCGGCAATGGCGCGACGAGGGCGCCGACGATGCGCAAGTGATCCAGCGCGCACTGGCCTGGATCCATCGCGACTTCACCTACACCCTGGCGGCGCCGCCACTGGGCCGCAACAGCGTCGACGAATTCCTGTACGACACCCGCGAGGGTTTCTGCGAGCACTTCAGCTCGTCGTTCGTGTTCCTGATGCGCGCGGCCGGGATTCCGGCGCGCGTGGTCACCGGCTACGTCGGCGGCTATCGCAACCCAATGGGCGATTACTGGGTGATCCAGCAGTCCGATGCGCATGCCTGGGCGGAAGTGTGGCTGGCCGGGCGTGGCTGGGTGCGGGTCGACCCAACCGCTGCGGTGGACCCGGCGCGGGTGTTCGAGCGCTATGGCAGCGACAGCGGCATCGCCTCGTTTGGCGGCGCGCTGGCGCCGATGCTCAATCTCGGCGACTGGCTGCGGCGCGGCTGGAACGACCTGTTGCTGAGCTACGACGTCACACGCCAGCAACTGCTGCTGCGCGCAATGGGTATCGAGCAGGCGCAGAACTGGCAGGCGGTGGCGGTGTTCGCGACGGTCGCCGCGCTGGCGCTGGCGTTGACCCTGTGGTGGCTCAACCGCCGCACCGGCGCGGCACCGGACCCGGTGTTGCGGGCGTGGCGCCGGCTGGTGCGTCGCCTGCAACGCGCTGGCTTGCAGCACCCGCGCTCGGAGCCCGCGCAAGCCTATGCCGAACGCGCCGCCCGGCGCTGGCCGGCGCTGGCGCCGCAACTGCGCTCGCTCAGCGCGCGTTTCGCAAGCTGGCGCTATGCTGGCGCCGATTCGACGCCAGCGGCAGCGCGCGAGTTGATTCGCAACCTCGACCGCTTGCGCGTGCCGCGCCGGGCCGAACCCTCACGAGGAGACGCACCATGACCCGCATCACCCTTGTTGCCGCAATCGCCGTCGCGCTCAGCGCCTGCGTCACCGCCCCCGGCCCGCTGCGCGGCGAATTTCCCGAAGTCACCCCCAAAGCCGCCGGCGAAGGCGAAGCACTGGGCCAAGTGGTGCGCTGGGGCGGGTTGATCGCCAAGGTCGAACCGCTCAGCGACCGCACCTGCTTCCAGGTGGTCGGCAAGCGCCTCGCCAGCTCGGGCCGCCCGACCCAGGACGACCAGACCACCGGCCGCTTCCTCGCCTGTCGCGCCGGTTTCTACGACCCCAAGATCTTCGAGGAAGGCCGTGAGATCACCATCATCGGCAAGATCGACCGCATCGAAGCCCGCACTGTCGGCGAATACGAATACCGCCACCCCCGCCTTGCCGCCGACGTGATCTACCTGTGGCCGGTCGAGCGCAACGACGACAACCC
>JANRIF010000246.1:0-7607 GCA_033765245.1 Lysobacteraceae bacterium | reverse complement strand
GCGGCCGCCGATCACCAGCCACACGGTACGAAGCGGCGAGTCGCTGTGGACGATCGCGCGCCGCTATGGGTTGCGGATTGGCGACCTGCAGCGCATCAATGGTCTCGGCCCCAAGGCAGTGCTGCGGATAGGCCAGGTGCTGCGATTGGCACAGTAGTCGTCGCGCGCAAGTGCGCTCCCACAGGGAGTTCGCAAGCTTGTAGTCCCGAATCCCGAGTCCCGACCGAGCGAACCGCGCAGCGGTGAAGCGAAGGCGTAGCGAGCACAGCGAGCGATGTCGCGTAGCGACCGAATCCCGAGTCCCGACCGAGCGAACCGCGCAGCGGTGAAGCGAAGGCGTAGCGAGCACGGCGAGCGATGTCGCGTAGCGACCGAACCCCGAGTCCCCCACCCCGCTACACTAGACGTTCTTCGTCCGCCCGCAGCCACGGGCCCAAAGGAGGCAACATGGGATTTCTCACCGGCAAGCGCGCGCTGATCACCGGCATCGCCAGCCAGCGTTCGATCGCCACCGGCATCGCCGAAGCCATGCACCGCGAGGGGGCACAACTGGCCTTCACCTACCTCAACGACAAGCTGCGTTCGCGCGTGGAAGACGCGGCGCAGGAGTTCGGCTCGAACATCGTGCTGCCGCTCGACGTCGCTGACGATGCCCAGATCAGCAACTGTTTCAGCGAGTTGGGCAAGCACTGGGACGGCTTCGACATTCTCGTGCACGCCATTGCCTACGCGCCGCGCGAAGCCATCGAAGGCCAGTTCCTGGATGGGCTCACGCGCGAGAATTTTGCCATCGCACATGACATCTCCGCCTACTCGCTGGCGGCACTGGCCAAGGCGGCGCGCCCGCTGATGCAGGGCCGCAACGGCGCCATCGTCACCCTGTCCTACCTTGGCGCAGTGCGTGCGCTGGCGAATTACAACGTGATGGGTGCAGCCAAGGCCAGCCTGGAGGCCACGGTGCGCTATCTGGCGCTGAATCTGGGGCCGGAAGGCACCCGTGTGAATGCGATCTCGGCAGGGCCGATCAAGACGCTGTCGGCGGCGGGCATCGCCAACTTCCGCAAGATGCTCGGCCACGTCGAAGCGCACGCGCCGCTGAGACGCAGCGTCAGCATCGAGGACGTCGGCAACGTTGCGGCGTTCCTGTGTTCGGACCTGGCCGCCGGCATCACCGGCGAAGTGACCTATGTCGACGCCGGTTACAACATTCTCGGCATGACTGGCATCGGCGAGTGATGCCACGACCCACGGCGCCGTGAGTGGCGCCGACGGTCGTCGAAACCTGACCCGGTCGGCAATCGCGCCGACCACGGATGGTCCGCTTGCAAAGCCGCAATGTCAGCGACATGGCGGCTTCGCACATCCCGCGTTACAACCGCTGTTCGGCGACCTGCACGGGATACTGCGCGCGCAACGCCTTCACGAACGCCCGCACCTCGTCGCGACCGCGCGCGGATGCATACTGGCCACGCACCGCTTCGCGCTGATCTTTCGGCAGCTTTTCCGGATCGCCATCGGTCACCGCCAGCACCTGCACCAGCGCGAACCGACCACCACCCAGCGCTGCCATGCCAACGGCTAGCTTGTCGCCATCGGGACGGGCCAGCTTGAATGCTTCTTCGACCACCGCGCGATCGGGCGAGGACGCACGCCGTGCGACCTGATTGACGGTGCTCACCGTGCCGCCCGCATCGGCCGCCAGTTGTTCGAGGCTCTCGCCCTTTTGCGCACGCGCCAACAATTCCTTGGCCTTGACCTCACCCGCGGTAGCGGCACGCTCCAATCGCACTGCACCATCGACGTCCGCGCGCACTTCGGCCAATGGCCGCGGCTGCGCCGCTTCGCGCTCGGTCACCCGGATCACCACGATGTGGCCAGGTTCCAGTTCGATCGGATCGCTGGCTGCACCCTGCGCAAGCGCCTCGGAAAACGCGGCGCGAATCACTGCCGGGTTCGCCGCCACACCTTCGCCGCCCGCATGGGTCATCGGCCCGGCCTTGCCGACCGTGAGACCCAACTCCGTTGCTGCCGACGCCAACGAACTCGGCTCGCGATAGACCGCGTCCATCAACTGTCCCGATACGTCGGAGAAGTGACGCTCGCGCTCGGACTCCAGCGCTTCCGCCGCGAGTTGGTCGTGCACCTGCTCGAACGTCTTGGTGCTGCCCGGCTTCACGTCGCGCAGCCAGATGATGTGGAAGCCGGACTCGCCGCGTACCGGATCGCTGATCGCGCCAGGCGCCAACGCATACAGCGCGGCGTCGAACTCGGCGAAGGTGGCGCCGTTCTCCAGCCAGCCGAGGTCGCCGCCGGCGGCCTTCGAGCCGATGTCTTCGGTCGACTCGCGCGCGAGCGCAGCAAAATCCGCGCCGGGCGCGCGCGCCTTGGCCACCAGCGCATCCGCCTTCGCCTTCACCTCGGCCACCTTCGCGTCATCGGCATCCTTGGGCATCGCCAGCAGGATGTGCGACGCCAGACGCCGCTCCGGCTCGATGAAACGCGCCTTGCTCTCGTCGTAACGGGTGCGCAGCGTGGCCTCGTCCACTTGCGTGTCGGTGGAGAAGTCGGCCGAGTTGAGCTCGACGAATTCGATCGACACCTTCTCCTCGGAGAGGAATTCGTTCTGATGCGCCTGGTACCAGGTCTGCAACTCGTCGTCGGTGGGCGGGGTATCGTTGGCTGGTGGGATCACGTCGAGCAGCTTCAGATCGCGCACCTGCTCATTGAGTCGCAGGAATGCGTCGACTTCGCCGCCGTCGACAAGCGCGGTCGATTCCACCCGCAGCGGCACCGCGCGCAACATAAGGTCGCGACGCACCAAGGCATCGAACCCGTTCGGCGACATGCCTTGTGAAGTCAACGCGATGCGGTACTGATCCTGGTTGAACTTGCCTTCTACCTGGAACGCCGGGATCCGCGCGATCTCGTTGCGCACCGTTTCGTCGGTGGCGACCACACCATCGTCCTCGGCGGCTGAGAGCACCAATTCCTCGTCGATCATGGTGTCGAGAAGTTGGCGCTTGATCAGCGGATCCTCCAACGTACGCGGATCGAACGCGGCGCCCTGTTGCTGGCGCATCCGCGCACGTTCCTGCTCGAGGCGATCGCGAAATTGCTGCTGCGTGATCTCGCGCTTGCCGACCTTGGCGACCCAGGTCTCGACGCGCGACGAGAAGTAGTCGTTGATGCCCAGGAAGGCGAACGGAATGATCAGGATGCCGACGATGATGCCGGCAACCCAGCCCGTGGTCTTTTCGCGCAGTTTCTGGAGCATGATCGACAAACCCGTTGAAGTGGCGGGTCTGGCGCACGCCAGGCCCGGAAAAAACGAAGGCGCCTTGCGGCGCCTTCGGGCATGTGGCGGAGTGGACGGGACTCGAACCCGCGACCCCCGGCGTGACAGGCCGGTATTCTAACCGACTGAACTACCACTCCGCGCGTGCTACCTGGTGGGTGCTGAGGGTTTCGAACCCCCGACCCTCGCCTTGTAAGGGCGACGCTCTACCGCTGAGCTAAGCACCCTTGCCTTGGCAAGCGATCAGTTTACTGCATCTTTGAGCGCTTTACCAGCCTTGAATGCGGGAACTTTCGAAGCCTTGATCTTGATGGTCTCGCCGGTGCGAGGGTTACGGCCGGTGCGTGCGCCGCGCTTGCGCACTTCGAAGGTGCCGAAGCCGACTACGGTGACGCCGCCACCCTTCTTGAGCGTCTTCTTGATCACTTCGATGAGGGCGTCGAGCGCACGGGCGCTGTCGGCCTTGGTCAGATCGGACGCAGCAGCAATTGCATCGATGAGTTCGCTTTTGTTCATTACCGGACTCCCTGAACGAGATCTTTCCCACGGTTTCTTGCAACCGGGTGCCTGTCGCAACGTGCCCGACAGAATGCCCGATCGACCATTACCGCTGCGCGCTTGTGGTTGTCGCACTCGCCGCGGCTGCCGCGATTTATACCAGTGCCAACCGCGACACGCAACCGGAAAAGCGCATAGCCATGCGCTCTTCGGCGATTGTGTCCGCGATCACGCAAGGTCTGGCCGCTGTGCGCGCCGAATGCCGTTGACGCGCGCGTTGCGTACGTGATCGGATCGTGTCGGCCGATCGACCGACGTCATGCGCGTGTGCGCGCACGGCGTCGGGTGCATTGCCGGGAATCGCACCGTCGAACGCGGGCGATGCGCGTCGGCCGCGGTCGCGGCCGACGGATGTTGCGCAAGCGATCAGTGCGGTCGCACGCCGCCCGTGTCTTTGCGCGCCTTGCCGCCACCCGTTTCCGCAGCCGCCGGCTCGACCGCGGCTCCCGGCGTTGGCGCACTTGGCGCCAACGCGCGTTCCAGCGCGAGGTCCAGCACCTCGTCGATCCATCGCACCGGAACGATTTCCAGCCCGGCGGTGACGTTCTTGGGGATGTCTGCGAGGTCCTTGGCGTTCTCCTCCGGAATCAGCACCTTGCGGATACCGCCACGCAACGCTGCCAGCAGCTTTTCCTTCAGACCACCGATCGGCAGCACCCTGCCGCGCAAGGTGATCTCGCCGGTCATCGCGACTTCCGAACGGATCGGCACCTTCGCCAACACCGACACCAGCGCGGTCACCATCGCTACGCCGGCGCTCGGGCCATCCTTGGGTGTCGCGCCCTCGGGCACGTGGATGTGGATGTCGTGCTTCTGATGGAAGTCGGGATCGAGCCCCAGCCGTTCGGCACGTGCGCGCACCACCGACAGCGCGGCCTTGGCCGATTCCTGCATCACGTCGCCCAGTTGCCCGGTGAGGATCAGGTTGCCCTTGCCCGGCACCAGCGCGGCTTCGATCTGCAGCAGATCGCCACCCACTTCGGTCCAAGCCAGGCCGGTCACCAGACCCACTTCGTTGGCCTGCTCGGCGCGGCCGAAATCGAAACGGCGCACACCCAGGTAGTGCGCCAGATTGCGCGGCGTGATCTGCACGGCGCCGGTCTTGCGGCGCTTCTTGCCGTCATCCGGCCCGGCCAACGCGATCTCGGTCACCACTTTGCGGCAGATCTTGGAAATCTCGCGCTCCAGATTGCGCACGCCCGACTCGCGAGTGAAGTAGCGCACGATGTCGCGCAGCGCCGCGTCGCTGATCTTGAGCTCGTCGGGCTTGAGACCGTTGCCCTTGAGCTGCTTGGTGAGCAGGTACTTCTGCGCAATGGCGAGCTTCTCGTCCTCGGTGTACCCGGGGATGCGGATCACTTCCATGCGATCGAGCAGCGGCCCGGGAATGTTCAACGAATTGGCGGTCGCCACGAACATCACTTCGGACAGGTCGAGGTCGACTTCGAGGTAGTGGTCGTTGAACGTGTGGTTCTGCTCGGGATCGAGCACCTCCAGCAGCGCCGACGACGGATCGCCGCGGAAATCCATGCTCATCTTGTCGATCTCGTCGAGCATGAACAGCGGATTGCGCGAACCGACCTTGTTGAGGTTCTGCACCACGCGCCCGGGCATCGAGCCGATGTAGGTACGACGATGACCGCGGATCTCGGCCTCATCGCGCACTCCGCCCAGGCTCATGCGCACGAACTTGCGATTGGTGGCCTTGGCGATCGACTGCCCCAGCGAGGTCTTACCCACGCCAGGCGGGCCGACCAGACACAGGATCGGGCCCTTCATCTGCTTCACGCGCTGCTGCACGGCAAGGTATTCGAGAATGCGTTCCTTGACCTTTTCCAGGCCGTAATGATCGGCGTCCAGCACTTCCTGCGCCGCCTTGAGGTCGCGCCGGACCTTGCTGCGCTTCTTCCACGGCACCCCCACCAACCAGTCGATGTAGTTGCGCACCACCGTGGCCTCGGCGGACATCGGCGACATCTGCTTGAGCTTGTTGAGCTCGGAGCGCGCCTTCGCGTCCACCGCCGCCGGCATCCCGGCATCGACGATTTTCTTGGTCAGTTCGTCGATCTCGTTGCCGCCCTCCTCGCCCTCGCCCAGTTCCTTCTGGATCGCCTTCATCTGTTCGTTGAGGTAGTACTCGCGCTGGCTCTTTTCCATCTGCGACTTGACACGGCCGCGGATGCGCTTTTCGAGCTGCTGCACGTCGATCTCGCCGTCGACGAAACCGATCAGCATCTCCAGACGCGCCCCTACCGGCAGCGTCTCCAGCAGGCGTTGCTTATCGCTCAGACGCACGCCCAGATGGGCGGCGATGGTGTCGGCGAGACGGCTGGGATCGTCGATGCCCGACAGCGTGCCCAGCAACTCCGGCGGCAGCTTGCGATTCATCTTGACGTACTGCTCGAACAACGACATCAGCGAGCGCACGGTGACTTCCAGCTCACGCTCGTCGCGATCGGCCACCGACTGCAGCGGCTCGCTCTCGCACGCCAAGGCGCCGTCGGCTTCCAAAAACCGTGTGATGCGCACGCGCTCGCTACCTTCCACCAGCACCTTGATGGTGCCGTCGGGCAGCTTCAGCAGTTGCAGCACCTGCGCAAGGGTGCCGATCTGGAACAGATCCTTGCCCTCGGGATCGTCGATATCGGGGCTGGTTTGCGCAACCAGCACGATGCGCTTATCGCCGTCCATGGCGCGCTCCAGGGCGCGCACCGACTTTTCGCGTCCCACGAACAGCGGAATGACCATGTGCGGGTACACCACCACGTCGCGCAACGGCAGTGCCGGAAGGGTCTGGGCCTCAATGACGGTGCTCATGTCGTTTCTCCGAACGGCGCGGGGCCGCCCTTCAACTGGGATTGGGACAGCACATCGCGCCGGATCGCTTGACGATCCCGGCAGCGACGGAACGAGGCACACACACCAACCGGTGCGTGCGAACCCGCCGCTGTGTCGCCAGTTATGGGGCCCATCGGCCGCGCTTGCAAGCGCGGCGCCCGCAAAAAACAAGGCACCCTGGAGGGTGCCTTTGGAATCAATCACTTGCCATCCGATCTATTCGGCGGCGGCCTTCGGCTGGGCGGCCGTTCCGCGATAGATCAGGTACGGCTCGGCCTGATTGTTGATGACCGATTCGTCGACCACCACCTTGGACACGTTCTCCAGCGACGGCAGTTCGAACATCGTTTCCAGCAGCACCGACTCGATGATGGTGCGTAGACCACGCGCGCCGGTCTTGCGCTTGAGCGCCTTGCGGGCGATCGCGAACAGCGCGTCGGGGCGCACTTCCAGCTCCACCCCTTCCATGTCGAAAAGTTTGCGGAACTGCTTGGTGACGGCGTTTTTGGGCTCGGTCAGTATCTTGACCAGCGCCGCCTCATCGAGCTCTTCCAGGGTGGCGATGACGGGCAGGCGCCCGACGAACTCCGGGATCAGCCCGAACTTGATCAAGTCCTCAGGCTCGACGTTGACGAAGATCTGGCCCACGTCGACCTTGCGGCTCTTGCTCTTGACCGATGCGCTGAAGCCGATGCCGCTGGCCTCGCTGCTGCGCTGCTGGATGATCTTCTCCAGCCCCGAGAACGCGCCGCCGCAGATGAACAGGATATTGCGGGTATCGACCTGCAGGAACTCCTGCTGCGGATGCTTGCGCCCGCCCTGCGGCGGCACCGATGCGACGGTGCCCTCGATCAGCTTGAGCAACGCCTGCTGCACGCCTTCGCCGGAAACGTCGCGGGTGATCGAGGGGTTTTCG
>JANRIF010000231.1:0-9197 GCA_033765245.1 Lysobacteraceae bacterium | reverse complement strand
CGCTCCAGCCGCTCGCCGAGCGCGCGGCGCTCGGAGTCCATGCGCAGTTCGCGCAAGGTGAGGTCCAAGGTGCCGATTGAGCGCTGGCGCTGGATGGTGCGTTCGATGAGGTCTGTTACCTGGTCGGGGTTGTGCTCCAGGGCGGTGAGCATGGCTTCGGCCAGTGCGGCCGAAGTCTGCTTCAAAATCGAGAACAACTCGAAGACACTGCCATTGGCGGCGATCAGGCGCAGAAAGGCGGGCCCGCCGATGGCGCGCTCCAGCCGCTCGCCGAGCGCGCGGCGCTCGGAGTCCATGCGCAGTTCGCGCAGCGCGAGACTCAAAGTGCCGATCGAGCGCTGACTCTGGATGGTGCGTTCGATGAGGTGTGTCACCTGGTCGGGGTTGTGCTCCAGCGCGGTGAGCATGGCCTCGGCCAGCGCGGCAGAGGCGCTTTCCACGATCTTGAACAACTCGAAGACGCTGCCATTGGCGGCGAACAAGCGCAGAAAGGCATGGGCCGGATCATCCAGCAGCGCCAGCTTGAGCCGTGACTCTTGCTCCCGGTTCAGCAAGGTCAAGCGATTGCGCAGCAGTGCTCGCGGTTCGATGGTGATGGTGTCGCTCGCAAGGGAGGCAGACGACTCGACCACCCGCCCCAGATATTCGACGATCCGTTGCCCCGCCCACTCGGCCACCGCATCCGGCGTATCCAGACCATGGCCGGCACACAGTGCGTGCAGCACCAGTTCGGCGGCGCTGGAGTGGACGAACTGCCAGCGCGGCGGCCGCCCGGCCTTGCGGCACAGCTGGTTGAGGTTTTGCTGTTCGCGCTCCGGGATCGGCAGCAGTGCAGTCAGGGGCTTGAGGTCGAACTGGGCCAGGGCCGCCAGCTCCCGCACTGCGGGAAATTCGTCGGCGAGGCGGCCATTGAAGTATTGCCGCCGCAGCGTGTCGTACAGATCGGTCACCGACAGGGTGTCGATCTGCGCCGGGTCCGCGATGCCACGCAGCAGTTCGGACAGCGCCAGCAAATCGCGTCCGCTCAGGGCGAACAGACGCTGCCTGCGCGCTGGCGACAGCCCATCCAGGTCTGGCCGCAGATGCCGAAGCAGGCCGAGCAGCACCTTTTCGTCGTTGGCAAAGGCCACCGTGGCACCGGTTTCCTTCAGTTCGGCGAACACGGCATGGGCATCGGTGGGCAGATCGTCATCGCTCAGGTCGATCCGGCTCAGGCAGATCACCCGCACGCGGCCGCCGCTCAGGTGTTGCCGCAGTTTGCGCAGGCCCAGGGCCACTTCCTCGGGCTTGGCGTGGGCGTTTTCCAGGACGAACAGGGAAGGGCGCGTGCTGCGGCGGCGCACGCCGTCATACAGCGCGCCGCGATCGAAGTCGTCGCCGCCGACGTCGATGAAATAGCTGCGCCAGCCACGCGCGTTGCCGCCGCTGGCATGGGTCAGCGCGGCGAAGGTCTTGCCGCAGGCCTGCCGACCATGGACCAGCACCACCGGCGAGGCCGCCAGGGCCTCATCCAAGGCGGACTGATACGGCGGGTGCAGGTAGACGCCTGCCTTGCCGTGTTGCTCCAGAAACCGATCCAGCCGAGGATCGCCCGGCGCGTCTTCGCGCACGGCGGTGAACAGGCCGGGATGCCAGTCGTCCAGGCCGCAGAACAGTTCGGCGTGGCGATCCGAAAACAGGTCCGCCACCACGTCGGGAAGGCGCTTGAGCCAGCCATCGAGCATGTCGCGGTGCCACAGCTCGACACTGAGGCCGGGATGGCGCGTCTCGATGGCCTGCTTGGCCTGCAACCAATGGCGGTCCTGCATCACGTCACGGAGCAGCGAAGGCGAGCAGATCACGTAGCGGGCCGGTTGGGGCAGCCCTTGCTGGCCCAGCCACTGCGTCTCGAAGGCTTCGAGAATCCTGGAAATATCCTTCTGGTGCAGCTGGGTGTTCTTGCACTGGTACAGTTCGGTGCGGCCGTCCTTGCTGGCGATCAGATCGACCTCGAACTGCGCCTGTCCGGAGCGCCCAAAGAAGCGCGGTTCAAAGCCATTGGTCAGCAGCAGTTCGAAACACAGACGTTCCAGGCCCGGACCGAGTAGTTGCTCGTAGGGCAGCGTATTGAGCGCGCCGAGCGCCTCGCAGCGCACCTGTGCGAATGCGGTGGTGAGATGCCGGATCGATTCCGTGCGCAGTTCCTGGATGAGGTCCTTGTCCGAACTCACGACATGCTTTCCCTGCCAAGCTGGTCGACGATCGCCTCGCCGAGGTTGGCCGATGCGCGTGGGTCGATGCTACCGGATGGCGGCGCGGCAAGGGAGCCGGATGCGTTGCCGCGGTCGCGTGCGGTGGGTGGGCGTGGCGCGCGGGCCACAAAAAAGCCCGGCAATGCCGGGCTTTTTTGTGCCGCACTCAACCACGATGCATCAGAACGTCAGACGCGGGCCGATGAAGTACTGCTCGTCGCCGTCGATGAACTTCACCTCGGCCACCACGCCGAAGCTCTTGTTGATCTTGATCTGGGCGCCGAACTTGCCGTACACGTCGCCGTTGCTGCCCTCGGTGTCTTCGTAACCGACCAGCGCCCAGCCTTCCAGGTTGGAGGCAAACAGGCTGCGCACGCCGGTTTCGCCGTACCAGCCGTCCGGGTTGGCGAAGCCGCGATCGAAGTAGCCCTTCTCGTAGGCGCCGCGCACCAGCAGGTCGGTGTTGTCGCTGAGGCCGTAGTTGTAGCCGAGGCCGAGGTTCCAGATGTCCAGATCGACCGGGGTGTTTTCGATGTTGAACGTGCTGTAGCCGCCGAACGCATGGATGTTGTCGGTCAGGGCGTACGAACCATTCACGGCAAGACCGTCGGCATCGGGGTTGCTGTTGACCAGCGAGTAACCGGCTTCGACGTAGTTGTAGCTCAGCTCGCCAGCGTTGGCGGCGAAGGGAAGGGCGGCCAGCAGGGCCAGCGTCATGAGATTGCGCTTCATGGAGTGTTCCTTTTTATTTCATTGTGGGGGACAAAACCCACCGTCCTGGTGGGTGCGCGGAGTATTGGGGCAACGCGCTAACCCGACGATGAACCAGAAGTCATGCCGGCCGAGCTTCGTTAAGGATCGGTTACGTTAGCGTCGCCGATACCGGCGCGGCACCGGCAAAGCCGTGCTGACGCCAGGCTTCGAACACCACCACGGCGACTGCGTTGGACAGATTGAGGCTGCGATTGTCCGGGCGCATCGGCAACCGCAGGCGCTGCGCTTCGGGCCAGCGCGCCAGCACGGCCTCGGGCAGGCCGCTGGTTTCGGAGCCGAACAGCAGGCTGTCGCCGGCCGCGAACGCGGTTTCGTGATAGCCGCGGGTCGCACGGGTGCTCATGGCGAACACACGCTTCGGGGCAGTGGCGTCGAGCCAGGCATCAATGCCGGCGTGCACGCGCACCGCGGCGAACTCGTGGTAGTCGAGCCCGGCGCGGCGCAAGCGGCTGTGTTCCAGCGTGAACCCCAACGGGGCAATCAGATGCAGAGCGCAGCCGGTATTGGCGCACAGCCGGATGATGTTGCCGGTGTTGGGCGGGATCTGCGGCTGGTGCAGGACGACATTGAACATGCCGCATTATCGCCGCGTGCGGCGGCGCGGCGCGAGCCGGCGGTCAGCCGGCTTGCGAGCAGCCGCGCAGGCGCAGGCGCAGGTGTAGCGGCAGGTCGCCCGGCAGTTGCAGTACATGCACGCGCTCGACCCCGATCGCCGCCGATACCGCGCAGCCCAGGCGCGTGGTGCCGGCGCCACGCCACGCCAGCGGCATCGAATCGGCGCCGGCCGTCAGCAGCGGGCCGGCCAGAATGGCCAGCGCCAGCGGTACCGCAAGGCGACCTCGGCGCAACGGAATCTGCAGGTTCATGGCAGCATGTCGAATAGGAAGGTGCCGGCCTTCAGCACGTCGCGTGCCAACGCCAAGTGACTGTTTTTACGAGGGGTGTAGCGCTCCGGCAAGCGTCCGCGTACGGACGCTGTCCGCGGCCGGACACGCGCGCCAGGCATCGGCGCGGCGGCGGTGCCGTCACCACGGCAGTGGCTGGCCGCGGTAGTCGAGGAACTGGCCGCTCTGCTCCGGCCGCAGTCCGTGGATGACGGCGAGCAGCCCGCGTACCGCGTCGGTGGCTTCGATTTCGGCGTCCTTGCCGCCCATCTCGGTGCGCACCCAGCCCGGATGCAGTGCCACCACGCCGATGCCCTGCGGTGCCAGCGCGTGTGCCAGCAACACCGTCGCCATGTTCAGGGCAGCCTTGGAAATGGCGTAGCTGGGGGCGCGGAACGCGGCGGCGCGGGCGATCGAACCCATCGTCGAGGACACGTTGGCGACGCGCGCTGCGTGCCCCGCCGCCAGCATCGGCGCCAGCGCCTGGGTGAGCGCGAACGGTCCCACCGCGTTGGTGTCGAGGGTAGTGCTGAGCGTGTGCGCATCGACCTGACCAAAGCGTTCGCCGCTGGGCAGCACGCCGGCGTTGTTGATCAGGCAATCCAGGCCATCGCAGACCAGCGGCAGTTCGCGCAGCAATTCGTCGCGCGAGCGCTGCGAGGCCACGTCCAGCGGCAACACGTGCAGGCGGTTGGGGTGCTGCCCGGCCAGGCCATTGAGCGCGCTGGCGTGGCCGGGATGGCGGCAGCACGCGATCACACGGTCGCCAGCCTGCAGCGATTGCCGCACGAATTCCAGGCCAAGGCCGCGGTTGGCACCGGTAATGAGGACGCGACGCATACGGGGGATCTCCTTTCGCGGGGAATGCTGTGTCTTATGGGCTAGTGTAGGCGCCGCCCAACGCACGTTACGATGGCGTCCCAGTATCTTCTGCCGTTATCTCAAGGTGTCCTGATGAGCCGAGCCATTCTCCGTCGTCGCGTTGCCAGCGGTTTGCTGGTACTGGGCAGTTCGCTGGCCGCGGTCGCCGCATCCGCGCAGGCGGTCGACATTCCGTATCAGAGCTTCACCCTGGCCAACGGCCTGCAGGTGGTGGTGCACGAGGATCGCAAGGCGCCGGTGGTGGCGGTGAACGTCTGGTATCACGTCGGCTCCAAGAACGAGCAGCCCGGCAAGACGGGCTTTGCGCATCTGTTCGAGCATCTGATGTTCCAGGGCAGCGAAAACTACAAAGGCGAGTTCTTCGAGCCGTTCGAGCAGGTCGGCACTACCGATCAGAACGGCACCACCAACACGGACCGGACCAACTATTTCGAGAACGTCCCCACCACGGCGCTCGACATGGCGCTGTGGATGGAGTCCGATCGCATGGGTCACCTGCTTGGCGCGATCGATCAGGCGTTGCTCGACGAGCAGCGCGGCGTGGTGCAGAACGAGAAGCGCCAAGGCGAGAACCAGCCCTACGGCCGCCGCGTGTTCACCGAACTGTTCCGCGCGCTGTATCCGCAGGGGCATCCCTATAGCTGGTCCACCATCGGCTCGATGGACGACCTCAACGCCGCCAGCCTGGACGACGTCAAGACCTGGTTCCGCAGTTGGTACGGCCCCAACAACGCGGTGCTGGTGCTGGCTGGCGACATCGACCTCAAGACCGCGCGCGAGAAGGCGACCCGCTACTTCGGCGACATTCCGGCCAGCGCCAGCGTGCCGAAGATGAAGTCGTGGATTCCCGTGCGCAGCGAATCCACCCGCGCCACGTTGCCCGACCGCGTACCGCAGCCGCGCATCTATCGCGCCTGGAACGTGGCGCAGACCGGCAGCGACGACGCCACCCGGCTGGACCTGGTGGCGCAGATTCTCGGCGGCGGCAAGAGCTCGCGACTGTCGCGCCGTCTGGTGCACCAGGAAAAGCTGGTCGACGACATCTCGGCGTTCGCTTTCATCAACGAGATTTCCGGCAACTTCGGGGTGGTCGCCACCGTGAAGCAGGGCGGCGACGTCGCTCGGGTCGAGCGGATCATCGACGAGGAGCTTGCGCGCTTCGTCGCTGAGGGCCCCAGCGCCGACGAACTGGATCAAGCACGCACCGTGATCAAGGCCGGCTTCCTGCGCGGCATCGAACGGGTCGGCGGCTTCGGCGGCAAGTCCGACGTGCTGGCGTCGTGCGCGGTGTTCACCGGCGATCCGGGTTGCTATCGCAAGGAGTTGGCGCTGATCGACCAAGCCGATCCCAAGTTGCTGCAGCAGACCGCCGCACGCTGGCTCGGCAAGGGCGATCACACTTTGGTGGTGGAACCCAGCGACACCGCGTTGTCGAGCCTGCCGGAGACGCCCATCGCCGGCGGCAACGAGAGTGCGCCGCCCAGCAGCGCAGTGCCGACCGTCGATCCGCGTTTCACCGTGGTGAAGTCCGACGTCGATCGCGGCAAGGGTGTGCCCAGCACCACCGCCTTCCCGGAACTGCAATTCCCCGCGCTGCAGCGCGCCACTTTGTCCAACGGCGTCAAGGTGGTGCTGGCCGAGCGCCATGCCACGCCGGTGGTGCAGTTCAGCATGGAATTCGGTGGCGGTTATGCCGCCGATCAGGGCCGCACGCTGGGCACCGCCAGCTTCACCATGGCGATGCTCGACGAAGGTGCCGGCGAGCTCGACGCGCTGGCATTCTCCGAGCGTGCCGACCGGCTCGGCGCCAACCTCGGCGCCGGCGCCTCGCTCGACGGCGCCAGCGTCTCGCTGTCGGCGCTCAAGGAAAAGCTCGAACCCTCGCTGGCGCTGTTCACCGACGTGATCCGCCGGCCGCGTTTCGACGCCAAGGAAATCGAGCGCGTGCGGCAGACCTGGCTGGCCGGTATCAAGCAGGAAAAAAGCCGCCCCAACAGCATCGCGCTGCGCCTGCTGCCGCCGCTGCTGTTCGGCGAAGGCCACCCGTATGCGATCCCGTTCAGCGGCAGCGGCAGCGAGGCGTCGATCGCCGCGCTCAGCCGCGACGACCTGCTCGCCTTCCATCGCGATTTCATCCGTCCCGACAACGCCACCCTGATCGTGGCGGGCGACACCACGCTCAAGGAAATCCTGCCGCTGCTGGAGCGCCACTTCGCCGATTGGAAGGCGCCCTCAAGTGCGCTGCCGAAGATCGACGTGGCGCGCGTGGAGGTGCCGGCCAAACCGCGCGTATTCCTGATCGACCAACCCGGCGCGATCCAGGCCAACATCATCGTCGGCCAGGCGGTGCCGTCCACGATGGACCCGCAGGCACTGGAGTTCGACATCGCCAACGGCGTGCTCGGCGGCGAGTTCAGCTCGCGCCTGAACATGAAGCTGCGCGAGGACAAACACTGGGCCTACGGCGCCTACAGCTTCGTCCCGGCCGCGCTCGGGCAGCAGCCATGGATCGCCTTCGCGCCGGTGCAGATCGACAAGACCACCGATTCGTTGAAGGAGTTGGACGCCGACATCCGCGCCTTCGCCAGCGGCAGCGTGCCGGTGAGCGCCGAGGAAGCCGACAAGCTGCGCAACACCAACGTGCGCTCGCTGCCCGGCGCGTTCGAGACCGCCAGCGCAGTGCTCGGCCAGATCGGCGGCATCCTGCGCTTCCAGCGCCCGGACAACTGGGTGGAAGTGAAGAAGCGGCGTATCGAAAGCATGCCGCTATCGGCGATCCAGGCCGCCGCCGCCACCCTGAAGCCCGATGCGCTGACCTGGGTGATCGTTGGCGACCTGTCCAAGATCGAGCAGCCGGTGCGCGAGTTGGGCATGGGCGAGGTGAAGGTGCTGGATGCCGACGGCAAGCTGCTGCGCTGATGCGCGCCGCTGGTTGCTGTGGCCTCTCAGTCGCGGTTCAGTGCGCGCGGCCTCACAATTGCCGGTCTTCGTCACGCGCTCTGGAATTGCCATGACTCGCCACACCTTGCTTGCCGCACTTGCTTTGTCACTGCTGATCTCCGGTTGCGCCTGGGTCAAGATGACGCCCGCCGGGGAGTCGGTGCGGGTCGCCCGTGCCGATGAGGACCTCGGCGCCTGCACCCGTCGTGGCGAGATCGCGGTATCGGTGAAGGCCAGCGTCGGTCCGCTCGACCGCGACCACATCAAGGTCCTGGACGAACTGGAAATGCTGGCCCGCAACGAGGCCGGCGGCCTCAATGCCGATACCGTGCAAGCCAAGGGCCCGCCGGTGGATGGCGAACAACGGTTCCTGGCCTATGCCTGCGGCGCCCAGCGCGGCAGCACCCGCGCCCAGCCGGCGTCACCGCCGCCCAGCGATGGCGCCGAGACGTTTCCGGTGCAAGAGCGCTGAGAGCCGATCGGACAACGGCCTGGCCGAAGGCGCAGGTCGGATCAAGCGCCAGCCGCTCCTGCGCATCCATGCGCTACATGTCGGCTTCTCCGTTTCATCCCGCCGCCGCAACGCAATTTCCTTGTCGCACGCTTGGCAGACCTCGCGAGGGTGAGAGCCTTTCCCGTGGTCCCGTGGTCCCGTGGTCCCGTGGTCCCGTGGTCCCGTGGTCCCGTGGTCTCGAGTCCCCAAAGTCTCGACCAGTAGCTTGCGGCCCCGCCCCGAAGCGGGTAGCGTTCCCGCCCTTATACCGCAGGGTTCCGTCATGCTCTACAAGCACGTTTCGATCGCCAGCGTCGCCCATGTCGATGCGCCCATCCGGCTCAGTTCGGCCGACATCATGCTGCGCTTGCAGCCGACCCTGGAGCGTTTCGGCATTCGCGACAACCTGCTCGAAGACGTGGCCGGCATTCACGAGCGCCGCATCTGGGCCGATGGCGTGATGCCTTCCGATGCCGCCACCCTGGCCGCGCAGAAGGCGCTGGCCGCCTCCGGCGTGGCGCACGAACACATCGGCATACTGATCAATACCTCGGTCTGCCGGGATTATCTGGAGCCGTCCACCGCCAGCATCATCCACGGCAACCTTGGTCTGGCCGACACCTGCCAGAACTTCGACGTCGGCAACGCCTGCCTCGCCTTCCTCAATGGAATGGACATCGCCGCGCGCATGATCGAAAACGGCACCATCGAATATGCCCTGATCGTCGATGGCGAGGTCTCCAACACCATCACCGAGCGCACCATCGAACGCATGCTGTCGCCGGACGTCACCCCGGAGCAGTTCCGCAACGAGTTCGCCTCGCTCACGCTGGGCTCGGGCTCGGCCGCGATGGTGATGGGGCGCAGCGAGCTGCTGCCCGACGGCCATCCGTTCAAGGGCAGCGTCACCCGCGCCGCCACCGAGTTCTCGCACCTGTGTCGCGGCAACATGGACCGCATGGTCACCGACACCCGCACCCTGCTGGTCGAGGG
>JANRIF010000216.1:0-13598 GCA_033765245.1 Lysobacteraceae bacterium | reverse complement strand
CCGGACAGGATGGCCTTGGCGGTGGTCTGCACGTTGGCGACGCGGTCGATCTGGACGAAATCCTGGGCGCTGTTGTTGCCAGTGTCGGACTCGCCGACGGCGTCGACCGAGCTTCCGTCGATATGCACCTCGGCGGTGTTGCAGAAGGCATTGGCGACTGACGCGCCGTTGCAGACGATGCTGCCGCTGGCGCTGGAATCGGCCAACGGGCGCTGCACCGTGATGCTGACGGTACGGCTGTCGCCCGCCGCCAACTGGAAGCCCGGGTCGGAGACGCAGCGCACGGTGGCTGCCGAGGTGCAAGAGAAGTTGGCGGGAGCGATCACCGTCGGCACCGGGGTGCGGCCGGCGATGAATCCGGGCACCGGATCGTCCATCACGATGCCGCCGGTCGCTTGCGGGCCGGCGTTCTGGATCAGCATCGTGTAGGTCACGCTGTTCTCGGCCGTGGTGACGACCTTGTCGCCGCCTATCGGCGTGCTGGTGGCCTTGGTCAGGGTCAGGTCGGCGCGTTCTACCGTGGCGCGCGAGGTGGCGCCGGTGCAGTCGTTGTCGGCGCGCGGATCGTCGTTGATGCCGCTCGCGGTCTGGGGCTCGCCGCTGCCGCCGCTGCCGCCGGTGCAGGCGGTGTTGGTCAGCGTGCCGGCTGCGATCGCGCGCGTGGTGAGGAACAGGGCATTGCCGCCGCTCAGCGACTGGTTGACGTTGACCGGATAAGGGCCGTTGAACGTGCACAGCACACTCTGATTGGGCGGCACTCCGCTCGCGGCACAAGTCCACGGGCCCGACGCGCTGACGAACTCCTCGCCCGCTGCCAGCACGTCGTTGACCTGCAGGTTGCCGCTGACCGCCAACGGCCCGTTGTTGCGCACCACGATGGTGGTGACCATGCGACTGGCGGTATCGGCACTGATGCCGTCCCATACCGGCACGATCGCCGGGCCCTTGGTTTTGCTCTGCAATGACAAGTCCGCGCCATTGGCCAGCACGGTGAAGTTGACCGAGCCGGTGTTGTTGCCGGCGATCGGGTCGTCGGTGGTGGCACTTACGGTGGCGCTGTTGCTGGCGGCCAACCCGGTTCCGGGAACGCTGGATGGCGTGCTGGCGGTGAACTGGATGTTGTCGCTGGCACCCACCGGGAAGCTGGCGCGGGTGCAGCTCAGACTGGTGTCGCCGGGGTTGGCGGGGCAGACCCAGTTCGGGCTCGACAACACCGCCACCAGCGCGAAGCCTGCCGGCAGGTTGTCCACCACCGTCGCGTCGACGGCAGTGCTCGGGCCGAGGTTGCGCGGCGACAGGGTGAAGGTGACCACGTCGCCGGCCACCGACGGATTCGGGCTGACGCTCTTGCTCAGGCTGAGGTCGGCACCAGGGTTCACCGCGGTGTCCACTGTGGCCGTGTTGTTGCCCGGCGTCGGATCGGGGGTGGCGCCAACGCCGGTGGTGTCCACCGTGGCCGCGTTGGTGATGGTGCCGGAGCCCGCGTTCACCTTCGCCTGGAAGGTGAATTGCGCGCTGGCGCCATTGACCAGCGGCGCGGCGCGCGTTGCGGTCAACGTCGATCCGGCACTACTGAACGACCAGCCGGCGCCGGACGGAGTACCCGCCACCAGCGCGGTGGCCGCCGGCAGCGTATCGACCACGCGCACGCCGGTGGAATCGTTCGGGCCAAGATTGGTGACGGTCACGGTGTAGGTGACGTTGGCGCCACCCACCACTGGATCGGGATTGCCGCTCTTGGCGATGCTCAGGTCGCCGCCGCTGACAATCGTCGTGATCTGCTGCGCGGCGTTGTTGTTGGTGTTCAGTTCGCCGGCGAAGAACGGATCGTTGGCGGGCAGCGGCAGCGCCGCCGCTGGCGGGGCGCCGATGCCGATGGCGCCATTCAGCGTAACCGAGCCGGCGGCCGTGGTCTGAAACTGCAATTGGAAATCGATCGCCACGCCAGGGGTCGGGAACGCTAACGTGCCGATGAGATTGCCGTGCTGGCATTCCACCCGGCTGCCGCCGAGCGTACAGAACGCGGGGAGATTGACCGCGCTGGTGCCCACTGGCACATCGAAAGCGGTGCGGACGTCATTGACCGTGTCGGCGGCGCTGTTCTCGATGCGGATGTCGTAAGTGATGATGCCGCCGGCGGGGGTCGGATCGGACCCGGCGGGCGCCGGCGTGATGTCGTCGCGCAGGAAGGCGAACTGCAGATCGCTGGCGAAGGCGGAAGCATTGGCGAGCAGGCCGATGGCCAGCGCAAGGTACGCACACACGCGCGCAAGCGCGCCCTGAGCGGGCGCGGCCCATTTTTGAAGCGACATGGAAATCCCCCTGTTGGCACCCCGGCGCACCGCCCGAATGAGCGACAACGTGAAGTGCGTCACAAATGTCAGTGTTGCACGACTTTATGCACGCGTTCAACCATGCCCGATTGCTGACGCCGCGCGCGCGTCGCATTGACTGGCGTGGGTGCTTCCCGGACACTTGCGCGGCCTTGACAGCGCGCCGCGCTGGGATCGGGAGGGGATCGATGGCACGGCAGGGGGTATGTTTTACCGGCATGGAACCGGACGAGCGCGAGGCATTGCATGCGCTGTTCCGGGCCGCCAACGATGTGCTTGGCGAACGCTTCGTGCTGACCGATGAAGCCACAGCCGACGTGCTGGTGATCGACCTGGACTCGATCTATGGGCAGATGACCTGGCTCAAGGCCCGCCACGGCGGACGCACCATCGTGGCGCTGAGTTCGGGTACTCGTGCCGAAGCAGGATGGAATCTGGCGCGACCAGTGAGTGCCGAAGCGATCGCCGGGGTGCTGCGCGAACTGCAGGCGCCGGCGCCAGGCACTGTGCCGGCGGCGCCCGATCCATTGCCTGCGGCTGCAGCCGTCCCCACCGCACCCGTCGCGCAAACGCCGGCGCCGGAGCCTGTGCCGGCGCCGCCGGCCGAACCCGAGCCGCTAGGCGCTCCCGCCCCTCCGCGCGTTCCGCGCCTGGGCGATCACCTGGAACCGGCCGCGTTGAGCGCACCGGTGCGCATTGCGCGCACCGGGGTCGAACCGCTGGTGCTGGATCCGGCCACGCGCGTGTATTTCGGGCCCAGCTCGCTCAAGGCGCTGCTGCCGTATTGCCATGGCGACATGCCGGCTGACGAATTGGTGGCACTGGAGCCGGCACAATTCGCGCAGGTGGTGAAGGCAGGCGGCGCGCAGCCGATGGCGCGACTGCGCTGGTTGTTCGCGCTGGTCAGCGGCGAGGGCAGGATGTTGCCAGGCTATGGCCTCGACGAACGCTATTCGTTGAGCAAATGGCCGCAGATCGAACGCGAATTTCCCAAGCACTTCCGCATCGCCACCGCGATGATGAAGGGGCCGGCAACACTGGACGAAATCGCCGCACTGAGCAGCTCGCCGCTCAACGAGGTGATCGATTTCGTCAACGCCAGCCTGGTTTCCGGGTTTGCGCAGGTCGACCGCCCGCCGCCAGCGGACGCCGAGCCGGCGGCACGCGGCGGCCTGTTCGATCGTCTTCGCGGCAAGAAGCCCTGAGCGCTCCGCACCGGGTTTCCCTTGCTACAGCGCGCCGGGTGGCCGAAAATTGGCCTTCACCACCAATTGGCGCGCTATGATCCTGGAAACCGCAGTTGACCGCTCGCCGAGACAACCGCCGTCACGTCGCGTCTCAGTTTGCGGATTCCGCTCGACTCCGCCGTTGGGAGGGGAGCGCTACGCACCCGATTGCACGCCTGGGCGACCGGCTGGCTGCGTTGCTTCTCCTTGCAGGTGGCCAACCTGCGCGTCGTCGCGCCTTGCCAGCCAGCCGCCCAGGCGCACACTCGGGCACGTCCAACCGTGGTTTCCAGGATGATCGACCCGCAGCGTTTCCCCCATCTGGCCGGCATTGCGACACCGGCCGACCTGCGTACCGTAGCTGAGAGCGACCTCAAGACGGTCGCCGACGAACTGCGCGCGTATCTGATCGACACCGTGGCGCAGGTGGGCGGCCATTTCGGCGCCGGCCTCGGCGTGATCGAACTCACCGTGGCGCTGCACTACGTGTTCAACACGCCCGATGATCGGCTGGTGTGGGACGTGGGCCACCAGTGCTATCCGCACAAGATACTTACCGGCCGCCGCGATCGCCTGCGCACGGTGAAGCAGAAGGATGGGCTGGCCCCATTCCCGAAGCGCGAGGAGAGCGAATACGACAGCTTCGGCGTCGGCCACAGCTCCACCTCGATCTCGGCCGCGCTGGGCATGGCGATCGCGCTGGCGCGACGCGGCGACGAGCGCCGTGTGGTGGCGGTGATCGGCGATGGCGCGATGACCGCCGGCATGGCCTACGAAGCGCTCAACCACGCCGGCGGCCTGGAACCGGAACCGAACCTGCTGGTGGTGCTCAACGACAACCGCATGTCGATCTCCGAGAACGTCGGCGGCCTCACCAAGATGTTCGGGCGCATGAGCGCCAACCGCGCACTGAACTCGTTGCGCGAAGGCGGCAAACGCCTGCTCGGCGACAAGAACCGCGCCGCCGCGCGCTTCGTGCGGCGCTGGGAGGAACACTGGAAGGGCATGTTCGTGCCATCCACGCTGTTCGAAGAAATGGGCTTTCATTACACCGGCCCGATCGACGGCCACGACATGCCCGCCCTGCTTGCCGCGCTGACCACGCTCAAGGGCCTGAAGGGCCCGCAGTTGCTGCACGTGATCACCACCAAAGGCAAAGGCTACGAGCGCGCCGAGGGCGACCAGATCGAATATCACGCGGTAGGGCCCTTCGACCCCGATACCGGCGTGGTCAAGAAGGCCGGCACCGGCAAGCCCAGCTACACCCAGATATTCGGCGACTGGTTGTGCGATATGGCCGCAGCCGACACCCGCCTGCTCGGCATTACCCCGGCGATGCGCGAGGGCTCGGGTCTGGTGCGCTTCAGCCAGGAATTCCCGGAGCGCTACTTCGACGTCGCCATCGCCGAACAACACGCGGTAACGCTGGCCGCCGGCATGGCCTGCGAGGGCATGAAGCCGGTGGTGGCGATCTACTCCACCTTCCTGCAGCGCGGCTACGATCAGTTGATCCACGACGTCGCGATTCAGGATCTGGACGTGCTGTTTGCGATCGATCGCGCCGGCGTGGTCGGCCCGGACGGCGCCACCCATGCCGGCAACCTGGACCTGAGCTTTCTGCGCTGCGTACCCAACATGTTGGTGATGGCGCCGGCCAACGAGAACGAATGCCGGCAACTGCTCAGCACCGGCTTCAAGCACGATGGACCGGCGGCGGTGCGCTACCCACGCGGCAGCGGTCCGGGCGTGGCGATCGAGGCCTCGCTCGACCCCCTGCCGATCGGCAAGGCCGAACTGCGCCGCCAGGGCAGCCGCATCGCCCTGCTCGCCTTCGGCGCACCGCTGGCGGCAGCAGAAACGGTGGCGGCCGAACTGGGCCTCAGCGTGGTCAACATGCGCTTCGTCAAACCGCTGGATCGCGAACTGATCCTGCGCCTGGCGCGCAGCCACGAGGCGCTGGTCACCATCGAAGACAACGTGATCGCCGGCGGCGCCGGCTCCGGCGTAGCCGAACTGCTGGCCGCCGAAGGGCTCAGCCTGCCGATCCTGCACCTCGGCCTGCCCGACGCCTTCCAGCACCACGCCAGCCGCGACGAACTGCTCGGCGAAGCCGGCATCGACACCGACGGCATCCGCCGCGCGGTGCTGGCGCGCTGGCCGCAGTTGGGCAACCCGGTGCGCAGCGTGGCGGGGCGCTGAGGCGGCACCCGTCGTTGTGGCGGTCTCCATACACAAACCCCCGGCGAACCGGGGGTTTGTACAACACGCGTGCCGCCTTGGGCGCTACTTCACCCCATGCATCAGCTTGTTGATCAGCGGTGCGATCAGGAACAGCACGATACCGGCACCGGCCAGCAGCTCGAAGCTGAAGGTGAAGCCCGACAGCGCGGACTGCACGGTCATGCCGGTTTCGCCGCTGACGTGGCCGGCGAAGATGCCGGAGAGGTTGTTGCCGATCGCGGTGGACAGGAACCAGCCGCCCATCGCCAACCCGACATAACGCAGCGGCGCCAGCTTGGTCACCATCGACAAGCCGATCGGCGACAGGCATAGCTCACCGACAGTCTGCATCACGTACACCAGCACCAACGGCCAGAACGGAATCAGGCCGTTGCTGCCCACCAGCGACTGCAGGGCGAAGATCAGCACCACGAACGCCGCCGCGTTGAACAACAGACCCAGACCGAACTTGCGTGGGATCGAGGGCTCGACGTTGCGCTTCGCCAACCAGCCCCAGCCCAACGCCACGATCGGCGCCAGCACCACGATGGCGCCCGGATTGACCGACTGGAACCAGCCGACCGGGAACTCCCAGCCGCCGAACATCTCGCGATTCACCAGATTCTGCGCGAGGAAGTTGAACGAACTGCCGGCCTGCTCGAAGAACATCCAGAACAGCACGTTGAAGGCGAACATCAGCAGCATCGCGATCACCTTGTCGCGCGCCACGCTGCCCTCGCGCAGCGCCTCGATCAGCAGCATCAGCGCCAGACCGATGAACAGCGCGCCAAGCAACCACGCCAGCACGGTGGCACCGGCCTTGGCCATCAGCAGATAGACCACCGGCACCGCCAGGATGGCGCCGACCACCACCATCAACATCGACTTACGGCCATCGCGCTCGGCTGGCGGCCGCCCGACATGACCGAGTCCACGCCGGCCAAACCAGAACCACAGCGTGCTGATGATCATGCCGATGCCGGCCGCGGCGAACACCGCCTTGTAGTTCTGCACCATCGGGGTATCGGTGAGCTCGCTGGCGAGCCAGCCGGTGATCAGCGGCGACACCAGGCCACCGGCGTTGATACCCATGTAGAAGATGGTGAAGCCGCGATCGCGCCGCGCATCGCCCGGCGGATAAAGCTTGCCGACCATGGTGGAGATGTTCGGCTTGAACAGGCCGTTGGCGACGATGATCGTCGCCAGACCCAGCAGGAAGATGTCCTGGCTGGGGATCACGATCATGAAATAACCCACCGCCGAGATCACGCCGCCCAACAGGATCGAGCGTTGATAACCGATCACCCGGTCGGCAACGTAGCCGCCGAACAGCGCGGTCGCGTACACGAGCGCGAGGAAGGCGCCATAGGTGCGGCTGGCGTAGGCCTGGCCGCTGGCATCGCCGTCGAAGAACTGCGCGACGATGTAGAGCGTCAGCGCCCAGCGCATGCCGTAGAAGGCGAAGCGCTCCCAGAACTCCGACATGAACAGCATCCACAACTGCCGTGGGTGTCCTAGCACCTCGCCCGGCGGCGGTGGAACGAACGAATCTTGTGGCGTGGCAACGTTACCGCTCATGCGGCCTCTCCCCTGGTGATAATGGCGGGTCGGCAGCGGGCGTCTTCACGCGCCCTGAGGGCCGACAGGTCGGCAAGGTGTACCCGGAGCCGGGCCCGGAGTCAAACCTTGCTTGCCGTCCCGGATGTTGGCGGGGCGCCGGCCAGCGCTCCACGCACGGCGATCAACTCGGGGAAAAAGCTCAGTTCCAGCGCCTGTTTGAGGAAGCCCACGCCGGAACTGCCGCCGGTGCCGCGCTGGAAGCCGATGATCCGCTCCACCGTCTTCATGTGGCGGAAGCGCCAGAGCTGGAAGCTTTCCTCGATGTCGATCAGCAGTTCGCACAGGTGATAGGCGTCCCAGTGCTCGGCTGGGTCGCGGTAGATCGCGGTCAGCACCGGCACCAGTTCCGCGGTGAACACATGCGGCTGCGACCAGTCGCGCGCCACGCATTGCGGCGGCAGCGCATGGCCCTGGCGGTGCAGGTGCAGCAGGAATTCGTCGTACAGGCTGGGCGCTTCCAGCACCGCGCGCAGGCGTGCCTGCGCCACCGGATCGTGGCTGAACACCTCGACCATCTGCGCATTCTTGTTGCCCAGCACGAACTCGACGATGCGGTACTGCAACGACTGAAAGCCCGAAGCGTCGCCCAACGCCGCGCGGAACCCGAGGTACTCGCTCGGCGTCAGCGTCTCCAGCACCGACCATTGCTCGAACAACTGCCGCTGAACCTGCTTCACCCGCGCCAGATTCTTCTGCATCGGGCCCAACTCGTCGGCGCGCAGATGGACGATGGCGGCGCCCAGCTCATGCACCACCAGCTTGAGCCACAGCTCGGCCACTTGATGCTGGACAATGAACAGCATCTCGTCGTGGCGCGGCGGCTCGCTCAGTGGCCGCTGCGCGCTCAGCAGGGTATCCAGTTGCAGGTAGCCGCCGTAGCTCAGGCGGGCGCGCAAATCGCGGGTGATGCCCTGCTCCAGTGGCCGTAGATTGCGGTCCTCGCCCATGTCACCACTCCGTTGCCAATGCAATCAAAATCTTATGCTATTTCGACACGTTCCGTCATGGCACCTTTTGTCATGGAACCGTCGCCACGGTTGGCCTAGAATGCGCGCCAAACTGTGACCGCGTTCGCATTACGGTCATCACCGCCACTGGTCGCCATCGGGGAAGGTCGCGACCCCATTCCGGGGAGAAGTTCATGATTTGCACCCAGCGTCTGCGCGCGCTAGCGATAGTTGCGCTCAGCTTTTTTGCGGCATCCGCGCAAGCTGATGTCGTGGTCAGCCAGGTCTATGGCGGCGGCGGCAATTCCGGCGCCACGTTGCGCAACGATTTCATCGAGCTGTTCAACAACGGCAGCGACCCGGTCGATCTGAACGGCTGGACCGTGCAATACGCCTCCGCCGCCGGCACCTCGTGGACCCGCACCAATCTCAGCGGTTCCATCGCCCCGGGCGGCTACTTCCTGGTGCAGCAGGCCGCCGGCACCGGCGGCAGCGTGAGCCTGCCAACCCCCGACAGCACCGGCACCATCGCCATGAGCGGCACCGCCGGCAAGGTGGCGCTGGTGAATTCCACAACGGCGCTGGTCGGAACCTGCCCATCCGCCGACGCCACACTGATCGATCTGGTCGGCTACGGCAGCACTGCCAGTTGCGCGCTGGGTTCGCCCACCGGCAACCTCAGCAACACCAACGGCGCGCTGCGCAAGGAAGACGGCTGCACCAACACGCGCAACAACAACGCCGACTTCAGCATCACCGCGCCGACGCCGCGCAACGCCGCTGCGCCCACCAAGGACTGCGGCGCCCCGCCGCCGCCGCCGCCGCCGGTGGTGGTGATCCCGATCCACGACCTGCAAGGCCCCGGCAACACGTCGCCGTTCGTGGACCAGGCCGTGGCGGTCGAGGGCATCGTCACGCTGCGCAAGTTCAACGGCTTCTTCGTGCAGGCTGCGGCCAATGAGGAAGATGCCGATCCGCTGACCTCCGAAGCGGTGTTCGTGTTCACCACCAGCGCCGGTGCGCCCGCCGAAGCACAGGTGGGCAACCGCGTGCAGGTGCGCGGCACCGTGGCCGAGTTCGTCCCCTCCTCGGACGTGAACCAGTTGCCGGTGACCGAGCTGACCTTCGCCACCACCACCGTGATCGACACCGGCAACCCGCTGCCCGAGCCGATCCTGATCGACGCCACGGTGCTGAACGCTAACACCGCCGTCGACTTCCTGGAGCGCTATGAAGGCATGCGCGTGAGCGTGCCGGAACTGCTCGTCACCGGTCCGGGCCAGGGCAACATCAACGAGAGCCAGGCCACTTCGACCAGCAATGGCGTGTTCCTGGGCGTGCCGGCCGGCGTGGCGCGGCCGTTCCGCGAACCCGGCATCAGCGTGCTCGACGTGGCGCCGATTCCGCCCACGCTGATGCCGCCGCTGTACGACGCCAACCCGGAAATCCTGCGAGTGGACAGCCGCGGCACCGGCGTGACCCTGATCTCGGTCGATGCCGGCGCCACCGTGAGCGGCCTGGTAGGTGTGCTCGATTACGGCACCGCCCGCTACACCGTGCTGCCCGATCCGGGCGTGGAAGCCAGCGTGGTCGACACCGCCACCCCGACCGCTGTGAGCGTGCCGGGTGCGGGCGAGATCACCGTCGGCAGCTTCAACATCCTGCGCTTCTTCGACGACAACAGGGCCAACAACACCGGCAGCTCGCCCACGCTCACCGCGGCCGCGTTCCAGGCCCGGCTGCGCAAGACCTCCAACGCGGTCTGCCAGTTCCTGCATACGCCCGACATCCTCGGCGTGGTGGAAGTGGAAGGCATCGATGCATTGACCGCGCTGGCGAATGCCATCAACGACAACCTGCCCGGCACCTGCGAGCGCAATCCGCACTACGTCGCTTATCTCGCCGAAGGCAACGACATCGGCGGCATCGACGTCGGGTTCCTGGTGACCAGCGCCGAAGTCGCCACCGGCCTGCCGCGCGTGCGCGTCAATGACGTGGTGCAGGAGGGCAAGGACACGGTGATCGCCAACCCCAACGGCTCGACCTCGATCCTCAACGATCGCCCGCCGCTGCGGCTGTCGGCCACCGTCAGCGCCGCCAACGGCGCGCAGTACGACCTCACCGTGATCGCCAACCACCTGCGCTCGCTGAGCGACGTCAACAGCGCGGCGCCGGGCTCCAACGGCTGGGCCACGGATGGCGACCGCGTACGCGACAAGCGCGCGCGGCAGGCGCTGTTCCTGGCGAACCTGGTGCAGACGCGCCAGAGCGCCAACCCGGACGAGCGCATCCTGCTGCTGGGCGATTTCAATGCCTACGAGTTCAGCGACGGGCTGGCCGACGTGATGGGCATCATCACCGGCCAGGAAGCGGCGGCCAACGAAGTGCGCACCTGGCTCGACAGCCCGGTGTTCCCGCCGCTGCTGAACATGACCAACACCTCGCCCGCCAACGACCGCTACTCGTTCGTGTTCGACGGCAGCGCGCAGACGCTCGACCACATCGTGGTCAATCAGGCGCTGTTGTCCTCGGCGAACGCGGTGCGGATCGAACATGCGCGCCTGAACGCCGACTTCGGCAACGACAACTTCGGCGACCCCAACGTGCCGGTGCGCGTGTCCGACCATGACCCGGTACTGGCCTACCTGGCGGTGCCCACCGCGCGCAACGCCGATCTGCGTATCGGCCTGAGCGGGCCGCGCCTGCCGGTTACCTTCGCAGGCGACGTCGCGGTGTTCGAGGCGAACATCGCCAACCAGGGTCCGAACCCGGCGCTCAACCCGCACCTGCAACTGCGCTTCGACGGTCGCATCGGCCGCCTCGATAGCATCGGCGGCGATGGCTGGAGTTGCGACGCACCGGTGGCGATCGGCACCAGCCCGCTGGTGTCGGTGGACTGCCATCAGATCGGCTTCATGGCGTCGGGCGAGAGCCAGACGCTGGCGCTGAATTTCGCCACGCTCACCGACCTGCGGGTCGGCCTGCTGGCGGTGCTGGCCGATGTCGACAGCGCGACCAACGATCCGGCGCCGAACAACAACCATGCGTTGAACGCAGTGCTGGTGGTGCGACGCGGCCGCTGAGCCGAATCGCCGCGGATCGGTTTTACCCCGGGGCGCGATTGTTATCGCGCCCCTTTTTTTTATGCCCGTTTGCGCAGTGCGCCTTGCCTTGATTGGCCCGCGCCTGTTATCAAGAGCGTTCTGCATCTGCATTGCGATGGATGATGACCACGGTCGCCAGTTTCGAGATCGATTATCTGCAATACCTGGGCCCGGACGGCAAGCCGGTGCGCAAGGACATGCCAAAATTCGCCAAGGACAACAAGACCCTGGTTGAGTTGTACCGGCAGATGTTGATGGTGCGCACCTTCGACGCCAAAGCGGTGGCGCTGCAGCGCACCGGTAAGCTGGGCACCTATGCCTCCTGCATCGGCCATGAGGCCGCCCACATCGGGATCGGCTCGGCGATGCGGCCCGAGGACGTGTTCGCGCCCAGCTATCGCGAGTACGGCGCGCAGTTCATGCGCGGCGTGCGCCAGCGCGACGTGCTGATGTACTGGGGCGGCGATGAGCGCGGTAGCGACTATGAAATCCCACGCCACGACTACGCCTGGTGCGTGCCGATCGGCACCCAGTGCCTGCACGCGGCCGGCGCCGCGCTGGCGTTCAAGCTGCGCGGCGAAAAGCGGGTCGCGGTGGCCTGCGTCGGCGACGGCGGCAGTTCCAAGACCGACACCTACGCCGCGATCAACTCGGCCGGTGCGTTCAACCTGCCGTTCGTGCTGTGCATCATCAACAACCAGTGGGCGATCTCGGTGCCGCGCTCGTCGCAGACCGGCGCCAAGACGCTGGCGCAGAAGGGCCTTGCCGGTGGCCTGCACTGCCTGCAGGTGGACGGCAACGACATCGTCGCGGTACGCGCGGCGATGGACGAGGCGCTGGCGCGCGCCCGCAGCGGCAAGGGCGGCAGCGTGCTGGAACTGGTCACCTATCGCCTGGGCGATCACACCACCGCCGACGATGCCCGCCGTTATCGCGGAGAGGCCGAGGTGAAGGCCGCCTGGGAGCGCGAGCCAATGATCCGGCTACGCGCCTGGCTGGTTGGCCAGAAAGTCTGGGACGACGACAAGGAAGCCGCCTGGAAGGACGAGTGCGGCAAGCACGTCGATGCCGAGGTGGATGCCTACCTGGCCTCGCGGCCGCAGCCGCTGGAATCGATGTTCGACTACCTCTACGCACAGTTGCCGCACGATGTCGCCGCACAACGGCAACAGGCGCTCGACTGGGAGGCGCGCAAGTAATGGCCGCCATCACCCTGATCGAAGCGATCACCCAGGCGCTGGCGCACGAACTCACCCACGACGAAACCGTGCTGGTGCTGGGCGAGGACGTCGGCGTCAACGGCGGCGTGTTTCGCGCCACCGCCGGCCTGCAGCAGCGCTTCGGCGACCAGCGCGTGATCGACACCCCGCTCGACGAGACCTCGATCGCCGGGCTAACCGTCGGGCTCGCCTCGCAAGGCATGAAGCCGATCGCCGAGGTGCAGTTCGACGGTTTCGTGTACCCGATGCTCGACCACATCGTCTGCCACGCCGCGCGCTTCCGCACCCGCACCCGCGGCCGCATGACCTGCCCGATGGTGCTGCGCGTGCCGTGGGGCGGCGGCATCCGCGCCCCCGAGCACCACAGCGAGGCCAACGAGGCGATGTTCACCAACGTGCCGGGGCTGCGGGTGGTGCTGCCCAGCTCGCCGGCGCGCGCTTATGGCCTGCTGCTGGCGGCGATCCGCGACCCGGACCCGGTGATCTTCATGGAGCCCAAGCGCATCTATCGCCAGTACAAGGAAGAAGTGCCCGACGACGGCGAAGCGCTGCCGCTGGACGTGTGCTTCGTATTGCGCGACGGCAGCGACGTCACCCTGGTCACCTGGGGCGCACACGTCAAGGAATCGCTGGAAGCCGCCGACGCGCTCGCCAGCGAAGGCATCAGCGCGGAAGTGATCGACGTCGCCACGCTCAAGCCGCTGGACTTCGACACCATCCACGAATCGGTGCGCAAGACCGGCCGCTGCGTGATCGTGCACGAGGCCGCGCGCACCGGCGGCTTCGGCGCCGAGATCGCCGCACAGCTCGCGGAAAAGGCGATGTACGACCTGCTGGCCCCGGTCGAGCGCGTGACCGGCTACGACGTACCGATTCCGTTGTTCCGGCTGGAAATGAAATATCTGCCCAGCGTCGAGAAGATCGTCGC
>JANRIF010000208.1:0-48098 GCA_033765245.1 Lysobacteraceae bacterium | reverse complement strand
ACCGTGGCCGAATTCGTCGGCGACCAGCGCACCCTCGACCTGCTGGCCGAGTACGGGGTCGACTACGCCCAGGGCTATTTCATCGGCAAACCATCGAGCTCGATCCTGCCTGCGGCCACCGGGTTGCATGTGGGGGTGGTGCATTGAGGGGCTCGGGACCACGGGACCACGGGACCACGGGACCACGGGACCACGGGACCACGGGAAAAGCATAGAGCAGCTTGGGTCCGCAAAGGACGCGAAAGACGCAAAGAAGTCGTAGGTCAGCTCAAGTCCCCGGAGGGGATGGCGCCGACATCGGTAACGCCGGATCCCAGCACATGCGTCGCAAGCACCTGTCCGACCCCACGCCTACGCTGCACAAGGATGTGCAAGCGTCGCCAACGCAGGCGACGGCATGGATGCCGGAGGTAGAGCAACGCAAGGAGCAGTTGCCGGATGCGCAGGAGCGGCCGGCGCTTGGCCCGACCAACGTGCTCGCGGGGACTGTGCGCCCGGGAGCATGCGGGGGCAAATACGCGTCAACCCGCGTCACGGCCGCGCCGCGCAACCTTCGCAACTCCTTTGCGTCTTTCGCGTCCTTTGCGGACCCAAGCTGCTCCATGCTTTTCCGGCAGTCCTGAATCCCGCGTCAAACCCCCTCGCGATGCAGCCGCACGATCAGTTCGGCTTCTTCGATGCTCAGGCCGCAGTCCAGTGCCACCTGTTCCACCGTGGCGCCGCGGCTGGCCATGCGATGGGCGAGTTCGTAGGAGCGGCCGGAATGGCCGGCGGTGTCGTACATGCGCAGCCGCGACATGCGCTCGACGCCGTTGCCGATCTCCAGCAGTCGGAGTTCGAGTTGCTCCAGTTCGCCGCGAAACCCATCGCGATCCGGTGGCGGCGCCGACACGCCGACGTCGCGCCGGCGCAGGTCAACCAGCAGCCACAGGTTGAACACCCCGATCACCAGGCTGGCACCTGCCAACGCCACGATCCAGTCATTCATCGCTATGTCCTCCGCCGCTCGGGTCGCTCCCGGAAATGGCCTCGGCATCGCACAGGCGCTCGACGTCCAGCAACGCGGTGAAACCGCGCTCGCGCTGCACCACGCCGCGCACCGGATCGTGCGGACGCAGGGCACGACCCACCGGGACCGGGGCAATCTGGTTTTCGTCGATGCGGATCAGGTCACCGACCGCCTCCACCAGCAACCCGGCCGGTTCGTCGCCGGTGTCTAACACCAGCACGCGCGCGTTGGCGGGGTCGCCCACATTTCCGCCTTCGAGCGCCAGCCGCTCGCACCCGTCGATCACCGGCAGCAGGCGTCCGCGCAGGTTCATCAAACCCAGCAACGTATGCGGCGCACCGGGAACCGGTGCGATGTCGCGCGGCCGGATCACCTCCTGCACCCGCTCCACCGGCGCCGCGTACTGCTGCCCGGCCAGCGAGAAGCTGATCCACGCGGCGCTGCGCGGCGCCGCTTCGGCGGCCACTACCAGACCTTGCTCGGTATTACCCATGAGACATCTCCCGCGACAACTGGCCGCTCAGTCCCACCACATCCAGGACCGCGCAACGACGCTCCAGCGCGGTGCCGGCCAACCAGGGCCGATCGCTGGCGCGCTCGCGCCAGCGTACGTCGCCGCTGGCGAGCGCGATTTCCTCGCCCAGCGCATCGCAGGCCAGTATCCAGTGCCCGCCCACCAGTGCGATCGCCACCGTCGGCGCGGCGCGGTCGGCCAGGGCCGGCGCAATCACGCGCGCGAGATCGATCACATGGCAGCGGCGTCCATCGGTCTGGATCGCACCGAGGCACCAGTCCGGCGCACCCGCTTCCTTGGCAAGCGCGAGGTCTAGCGGCCGGTGCGATTCGATGTCGCCGAGCGGGATCGCCAGTTGCACGCCCGCGACGCGACACAGGCGATAGACCGCGCGATGGTCGAGCGTCGGTTCGCTCGGCACCGCCTCGATGGGCGCGGCAACGGCGGGTTCGACCGCCACGCGCGTTGGCGCGGCGAGCGGTTGCAGCAAGGCGTCGAGGTACTCGTCCATCGCGACGTCGCGAGCATGCAGCGACAGTGGAGAGATGCCCCCGATCATGACGCCACCGCCGCCGGTTCACTGTCGCGCTCCAGCACCAGCAATTCGTCGAGCAAGGCGCGATAGGCGTCGCCGCAGCGCCGCGCCGCCGGCCAGGCGCCCACCGGCACGCCGGCCCGGCTGGCTTCGCGCGCCTGGGTGTCGGTCGGAACGACGGTACGTGCCAGGTTGGCGGGGTAGCGCTCGTGCAGGAGGTCCAAGCACGACTGCGAGGCGCGCGTGCGCGCGTCGAACAAGGTCGGCGCGATCAGGTACGGGATGCGGGTGCGGCGCGAGCGTTCGATCATCGCCAGACTGCGCAGCATGCGTTCGAGCCCGCCCAGGGCAAGGAACTCGGTCTGGGTGGGAATCACCAGCCGCTCGCAGGCGACCAGCGCGTTGATCATCAGCACACCGAGCATCGGCGGGCAATCGATCACCACCCGATCGAAGCGGCCTTGTAAGCTCTTGAGCGCCTCGGCCAGCACCAGGCCCATGCCGGCGCGCGTACCCAGTTGCCGGTCCAGCGTCGCCAACGCCGGTGTGGAGGGCATCAGCCAGAGCCGGTCGACCGCGGTCCGGCGCAACAACGCATCCGGTGCGGGCGGCTGTTCCTCGGCCACTGCGGCGCGAAACACCTCGTACACTCCGGCGCCGACGCTGTCGGGGTCGAAGCCGAAGTAGCTGGTCAGCGAACTGTGCGGGTCCATGTCGATCATCAGCGTGTTGGCCGACTGCTCGGCGAGCAGCCCGGCCAACGCGGCGGCAGTGGTGGTCTTGCCGACCCCACCCTTCTGATTGGCGACCGCCCAAACGCGCATGCTCATGGTGTGGTGTCCTGTTGCGGATCGGCTGTTGCCGGCGCCGGCGATGGGTTGTCGATGCGGGTGTCGTGCGCACTGCTCGCCACCGGCATTTCGCTGACCATGCGCCCGGGCGCGGTGTCGGTACTGAGCACCACGATCAGCACGCGGCGGTTGCGGTTGCGACCGTGCTCGGTGAGGTTGCTTTCGGCCGGCCGCTGCTCGCCCCAACCCACGATGCCCAGCCGTGGCGGCTGCACGCCGTGCTCGGCGAAACGTCGCACCACGCTGGCGGCGCGCGCCGCCGACAACTCCCAGTTGGACGGGAATACCGCGGTGCTGATCGGGCGATCGTCGGTGTAGCCCTCGACCCGGATCGCGTTGGGGAAGCGCGCGAAGATCCGCGCCAGTTCGTCGAGCACGCTCTGCGCGCCCGGCGAAATGGCGGCCACGCCGCTGGGAAACAGGATGTCGGTCTTGATCTCCACTTCCAGCCACTGTTCGCTGCGGCGGACCATGATCAATTCGTCGGCGATCAGCGGCGCCATCGCCCGCTCGATCTCGGTGGCGAGCTTGGCCAGTTCGCGCGCACCCTGGTCGCCGCCGCCCGCCGCGCCGCGCAGGCGTTCGGATCCGCGCACGGAGACCTTGGCGCGCTCCGGCAGTCCGGGCGTTGCCATGCGCGGGATCAACTCGGTCGCCGGTGCCGCTGGCTTGAGCGAATCGATCAACGAGCTTTGCGGCCCGGCAGTCGGTTGGTCGCCAACCTGGATCGGCTGCACCGCCTTGGGGGTGCCGTTGAACGCCGCCACCATCGATTGCGACAGCACGCGGTACTTGCCCTCGTTGACCGAGGAGATCGAGTACATCACCACGAAGAACGCGAGCAGCAACGTCACCAGATCGCCGTAGGGAATGGCCCAGGCTTCGTGGTTGGTGTGTTCCTCGTGGCGGGGTTTCCTGGCCATGGCGCGCTCAGTGCAGGAAACCTTGCAGCTTGGATTCGATGTTGCGCGGGTTTTCGCCCTCGGCGATCGAGACCAGTCCCTCGATCATCATTTCGCGCGAACCCGACTGCGCGCGCACCAGTCCCTTGAGCTTGCTGGCCATCGGCAGGAACAGCAGATTGGCGCTGGCGATGCCGTAGATGGTGGAAACGAACGCGCCTGCGATGCCGGGACCGAGCGCGCTCGGGTCGGCAAGGTTCTGCATCACCCCCATCAGGCCCAGCACCGCGCCGACGATGCCCAGCGTGGGCGCGTAGATGCCGGCCGCTTCGATCACCTTTGCCGCTTCCATGTCGACGTGCTCGCGCGCGTCCTTCTCGACTTCCAGAATGCCGCGCAAGGCGTCGGGCTCGGTGCCGTCCACCAGCATCTGCAGACCCTTGCGGGCGAACGTATCGGCCTCCGCCTCGATCTGCGATTCGAGCCCGAGCAGGCCCTGACGGCGCGCGGTCTCGCTCCACGCCAGGATGCGGGTCAGCAGGCCGTTGTTGTCGACGGTGGGCGGAAAGATCACCCAACGCACGATCTGCACGAAGCGCAGCAGACTGGATTTTTGCGAGTGCAGGATCACCGCCACCGAGGTACCGCCCAGCACCACCACCGCCGCGCCGAAGCCGAGCAGCGATTGCGCGCCCGCGTGCTTGAGGATGGCACCTGCCACCACCACCACGAATGCCAGGACGATGCTGACGATGCTGAGGATGTCCATCAGCTCACCTCCTCCGGCGGTTTGGCGAAGTGACGCGCACCGCTATCGGGCAACTGCGCCACGTCCAGCACCAGCGCCACCTTGCCGTCGCCGGTGATGGTGGCGCCGGTCACGCCCGCGACACCGCGCAGCAAGTGGCCGAGCGGCTTCACCACCATTTCCTCGCGCCCCAGCACTTCATCCACCACGCACCCGACCTGGCGATGCCCGACATGCACCACCACCACATGGCCGGAGCGCATGTCGACTTCGCCTTGCGGATCGATCCACGGCGCCAGGAACCGCAACGGCAACGCGCGCTGGCGGTGCGCGATCACCTCGCGATCGTCGACGCGGGTCGCCGCGGCGCGATCGAATTCGAATACTTCCACCACGTTGATCATCGGGATCGCGAACACCCGGCCGCACACGCGCACCATCAGTGCGCGCAAGGTCGCCAGCGTGAGCGGCAGGCTGACGCGGATCTCGCTGCCGTGACCCAGCCGCGAATCCACCACCAGGGTGCCGCCCAGCTCGCCCACACGGGTCTTCACCACGTCCATGCCGACGCCGCGCCCGGAGATATCGGAGACTTCCGAACGGGTGCTGAAGCCGGCCAGGAAGATCAGGTCGTAGCATTCCGCTTCGGACAGACGCGCCGCCTGATCGGGTACCAGCAGGCCCTTTTCGACCGCCTTGATCCGCAACACCTCGGCATCCATGCCGCGGCCATCGTCGCGCACGCGGATGATGATGCGCTCGCCTTCCTGCGCTGCGATCAGCCGCACCGTGCCGGTAGCGGGCTTGCCCACGCGCTCGCGCGCCTCGGGCAGTTCGATGCCGTGGTCCACCGCGTTGCGCACCAGATGCACCATCGGGTCGGCCAATGCATCGACCAGGTTGCGGTCGAGATCGGTGTCTTCGCCTTCCAGCACCAGGTCGATCTGCTTGCCCAATTGCCGCGCCAGATCGCGCACGATGCGCGGGAAGCGCGAGAACAGCTTGCCGACCGGCAGCATGCGCGTGCGCATCACTGCCAGTTGCAGGTCGTCGGCGACCCGATGCAGTTCGGCGACCGCACGTTCCATCGCCTCGTCGACGCTGGTGGCGGTGAGGCTGACCAGGCGGTTGCGCACCAGCACCAGTTCGCCGATCAGATTGACCAGCGCGTCCAGACGCACGGTGTCGACGCGGATGGTGGCCTCCGCCGGCGCTGCCGAGCGTGCCATGCCGGTGCCGGCAGCAGCCGGCCGGCTTGGCACGGGCGCGGCGGTCAATGCGGTGCTCGTGGGTGCTGCGACCGGGGCCGGCACCGGGGCCGGCACCGGCACAGGCGGCGCTGGCGCCGGCACCACCGCGCCGGGGGCGGCGCCGCTGCCGTGCAGGCTGTCGAGCAACGCCTCGAAATCATCATCGGTCATGGGTGCCGCCGTTCGGCCGGCGTCGGAATCCACCGTCTTGCCGGGAGCACCCTTGCTGCCGTACAGCTCATCCAGCAACGCCTCGAATTCGCTGTCGTCGATCGGTTCGTCGGCCTTCAGCGGTGTTCCCGGACTTTCGCTGGCAACCGCCGCCAGCAGCGCGTCGAACTCCTGATCGACCGCATCGGCTGACGCGGCGGGCGCGGGTGCCGGTGTGGGGACGGGTGGCGGCGCTACCTGCGTTTCCACGGCCGGCGATTGCGCCGGCGCGGCGGCCTTGCCGGACAGCCGCTCCAGCAACGCCGACGGCGCTGGCACCGGTACCGTGCCCTCCTGCATCGCGCGCATCATCTGCTGCAGGTGGTCGAGCGCCTGCAACAGCGCGTCGATATGTTCCGGGGTCAGGCGCACGCGCCCGGAGCGCGCCTCGTTGAGCAGATCTTCGCCGCGGTGGCACAGCGCCACCATCGGTTCCACCGAGAGGAAACCGGCACCGCCCTTGACCGTGTGAAAAGCGCGGAATACTGCATTGAGCAGGTCCGGCGCATCCGGTGCCGCCTCCAGCGCCAGCAATTGGTCGCCGAGGGCCGCGACCAGTTCGCCCGCTTCCAGCAGGAAGTCGGCGAGGATCTCGGTTTCGAAGGTGCCGGACATGATCGATCAGAACCCGAATTCGGCGAGCAGGCGATCCACCTCGTCCTGGGTGGACGCGGTGGCGATGGCGGTGACGGTGGCGCCGTCGCTGGCCTTGGCCTGCGATGCGCCGAGCGAACCGGCCAGACGTACCAGATCCAGCACGCTGCCCTCGATCCGAGCCAGGAACTGCGACACCTGTTTCATGCGTTGGCCGGTCAGGTCCTGCCAGCTCTGTGCCTCGCGCAGCGCGCGCACGTCGTCGCGGCACGTACCGGCGAACTGCAGCGCCACCGCGGCCAGCGATGCGGACGCGGGCGCGCCGGCAACGTCGCGGGCGCTGCGTTCGAGCGCGTCGGCGCCCTGCAGCAGCCGGTCGCCGATATCCAGGCTTTGATGCGCTGCGCGCTCGCTCATGTCCAGCGCTTCGTCCAGGCGTCGCCGTGCCTCGGGCATGCCGGGTGCGCCGCCGCCCTCGGGCTGCAGCGCCGTGGCGACGTTCTTCACCGATTCGTGCAACTCGCGCGCCAGTTGGCCCAGTGCGATGAACAGCGACTGCTCGCGTTCGCGCAGCATGGCGGCGATGGCCTGCTCGATCTGCTCGGGATCGCGCGACTGCAGCAGATCGCGCAGGCGTTCCGGCACATGGTCGGAGGCGGATGATGGAAGTGCGTTCTGGTTCATGCGGGTTCCTCAGGAGCCTGCCGCGATGCGGTCGAAGATCCGATCGATTTTTTCTTTCAGGGTGATCGCGGTGAACGGCTTGACGATGTAGCCGTTGACCCCGCTCTGCGCGGCCTCGATGATCTGCTCGCGGCTGTTCTCGGCGGTCACCATCAGCACCGGGAGCGTCTTGAGCGACGCATCGGCGCGAATCGCCTTGAGCAGGTCGATCCCGGTCATGCCGGGCATGTTCCAGTCGGTGACCACGAAGTCGAACGATGCCGCCTTGAGCATCGGCAACGCGGTGGCTCCGTCGTCCGCTTCCTGGATGTTGGAGAAGCCCAACTCCTGCAGCAGGTTCTTGACGATCCGGCGCATGGTCGAAAAATCGTCCACCACCAGAATTTTCATGTTTCTGTCCAAGGCACTCTCCAAGCCAGCGTCAAATCGAATTCATGGGGTACGCCAATCGCGCAACCGCGAACGCAGGCGCACCAACGCCTGCGCGTGAATCTGGCACACCCGCGACTCGCTCACTCCCAGCACCTCGCCGATTTCCTTGAGGTTGAGCTCGCGTTCGTAGTACAGCGACATCACCAGTTGCTCGCGCTCGGGAAGGTGCCCGATCGCAGCGACCAGCGCTTCGCGCATCAGGCCCGATTCGAGCGTACCGGCGGGCCCGGCGTCGTTCTCGTCGGCAACGTCGATGCCTTCGGATTCCTCGTCCGAGGTACCGCTGAGGCTGAGCACGCGGCAACTGGCGGCATCGGCCAGCACCGCGTGGTATTCGTCCAGACTGATGTTGAGGCGGCGCGCCACGGTCGCCTCGTCGGCATCGCCGCCGGTCTCGGCCTCGATCTGCCGGATCGCGTCGCACACCTCGCGGAACTTGCGATGCACCGAGCGCGGGGTCCAGTCCGACTTGCGCAGTTCGTCTAGCATGGCGCCGCGGATACGGATGCCGGCGTAGGTTTCGAAATTGGCGGCGCGCGCCGGCGCATAGTTACGCGCCGCCTCGATCAGGCCGATCATGCCGGACTGGATCAGGTCGCCCACCTCGACGCTGGCAGGCAGCCGCGCCATCAGGTGATAGGCGATGCGCCGCACCAGGGTGGAGTGATCGGCCACCAGTTGCTCCACCGGCAGTCGCTGTACTTGCAGGTAGCCTGCGTCTGCGCTCATGTTCTATCCGCCCAACAACGCCGAGGCGGCGCTTTCGCGTCGTTCGGCAAAGAATTCGAGATGACCGTGGCCGAAGGCGGGGCTTACCCAGCGCTCGGCGGCCTGCGCCAGCGCCTTGAGCGCCTGCGCCGAACGCGCGCCGGGATAAGTTTCCACCACGGCGCTTTGCCGACGAATCGCTCGCTTGAGGAATTCGTCGTCGGGAATCGCACCGGCATAGTCAAGCACGACCTGCAGGAAGCGGTCCGTGACGCGCAGTATGTTTTCGAACAGTTTGCGGCCGTGGGTCTCGTTGCGAACCATGTTGGCCACCACCCGGAAGCGCTCGACCCCGAACTCGCGGCTGAGCACCTTGATCAGGGCGTAGGCATCGGTGATCGAAGCGGGCTCGTCGCACACCACCACGATCACCTCCTGCGCGGCGCGGCTGAACACCGTGACGCTGTCGGAGATGCCGGCGGCGGTGTCGATCACCATCACGTCGACCGGATCGCGGTATTCGGCGAAGGCGGTGATCAGGCCGGCGTACTCGGCGCTGCCGAGCTGCGCCATGCGGCGGGTGCCGGAGGTGGCCGGGATCACCTTCAGACCATGCGGCGCGCGCAGCACCAAGTCCTCGATGCGGCACTCGCCGGCCAGCAAGTGCGACAGGTTGCGGGTCGGTTGCAGGCCCAGTTGCACGTCGACGTTGGCGAGGCCCAGGTCGGCGTCCAGCAGCACCACTTCACGCCCGGTCATGGCCAGCGCCATCGCCACGTTCACCGACACGCTGGTCTTGCCGACGCCGCCCTTGCCGCTGGCCACGGCGATCACTTTCACCGGGGTGGCGCGGGCGCGCAGGCTCAGCCCTTGGGCCTGGTTGACGCTCGCTTGCGCGGTCATGGTCTGCTTCACGTCGATTCCTCAGGCGAATGAGAGGGCGAGCTTGCCGAAACGGTCGGCCATCAAGCTGTCGTCGGCCGGCGCGCCGCCGCTCAGCATGCGCACCGCGCGGCACACCAACCGGTGCGCCTCGGGCCGTGCGATGTCTTCCGGGACGCGCTGGCCGTCGGTGGTGTAGTCGATGCGCAGGCCGTGGCGGATCGCCACCGACAGCGCGCCACCGAGCACCGAGGCTTCGTCGATCTTGGTCAGCACGCAGCCGCTGGGACGGAAGCGGGCGTAGGCGCGCACCGCCTGGTCGAGCGATCCGGATTGCGAATTGGCGGCCAGCACCAGGCTGGTGGCAACCGGCACCTGCGCGTGCAGCAGTGCATCGCCCAGCGCCTGCATGCGCGGGTCGCCGTGGCACAGCCCTGGGGTGTCGATCAACACCAGACGGTGATCCGACAGCCGCGCGAGCAGGTCCGCCACTTCCTTGGCGCCGCTGGCGGCGTAGACCGGAATGCCGAGCAGGCGACCGTAGTGGAACAACTGTTCCTCGGCGCCGATGCGGAAGTCGTCGGTGGTCACCAGCGCCACCTGGCGCGGACCGTTGCGCAGCACGTAGCGTGCTGCCAGCTTCGCCAGCGTGGTGGTCTTGCCCACCCCGGTCGGGCCGACCAGGGCGACCATGCCGCCTTGGTCGATCTGTTCTTCGTCGTTGATCAGCAGGCGATCGGCCAGCAGCCCCATCGGCAGGTAGCGCGACTGCGCCGCAGTCAGTTCGGCCGGCAGTTGCGCCACGATCTCGCCGGCAATGTCCGAATCCAGCCCCATCCGGGTGAACTCGCGCAGCATGCGCGCGCGCATCGGATTGCGGCGTCCCAGGTCGTTCCAGGCGAGGCTGGAGAATTGCGATTCGAGCATATCGCGCAGATCGGCCAACTCGCGCTTCATGCCGTCCAGTTCGGGCGCTGGCGCTGGCGCCGTGGGCAGCATCGCCGCCACTCCGGCCGCCTGTCCGAACGGGCCATTGCCGCGTGCCGCCACGGCCTGCGCCGGGGCGGGTGCCGGTGCCGGCACTGGCGGCGGCATCGCCGCGGCCGCAATCGCCGCCACCGATGGCAGCGGGCGCGGGCTCGTCGGCACCTGCCGTGGGGGATTCGACACCGCACGCGCCGGCTCCGGGTGCGGCGCCAGCACCGGACGCGCCGGCTCCACTTCCAGATGTCCGTCGCCGCCGGCCTGCAATGCCGCCTCGCGGATCAGCGACTCGTCGTAATCGATCGCAGCGATGATCTCGATGCCCTCGTCGGTGCGGCGCGAAGAAAGGATCACGGCGTCCGGGCCCTGCTCGTCGCGCACGCGCCGCATGGCCTGGCGCATGTCGCTGGCTACGAATCGTTTGATCTTCATGCCGATCTCCACGCGCCCGTCCTCCAACCCCTACCCGCCGGCTTGCGCCGTCCGCCCCACCTCAGTTGCCCAGTGCCGCCACCAACCGCACGCGCCGGTTGTCCGGCACCTCGTTGTAGGCCAGCACATGCAATCCCGATGCCACCGGCCGCATGAACCGCGCCAACCAGGGCCGCAAGGCCGGTGCCACCAGCAGCACCGCCGCCTCGCCGGCCATTTCCTGTTGCCGCACCAGATCGGCGACGTTGCGCTGCAGGCGTTCGGCCATCGCCGGCTCCACCGCCGCCGCCGGACCGCCGCCCTGTACTGACTGAAGCAAGATCTGTTCCAACTGTGGCGCCAGCGTCATCACCGGCACCTCGGAATTTATCCCGCTGATTTCCTGGACAATTTGCCGCCCCAGCGCAATCCGCACGGCGCCGGTGAGGATGGCGGGATCCTGACTACTGCCAGCGTGCTCCGCCAAAGATTCGACGATGGTGCGGGTATTGCGGATCGGCACCCGCTCCGCCAGCAGGTTCTGCAGCACCTTCACCACCACCCCCAGCGCCAGCCGCTTGGGCACCAGGTCCTCGACCAGCTTGGGCGCGGTCTGCGCCAGGCGATCGAGCAACTGCTGCACTTCCTCGTGACCCAGCAACTCGTGCGCATGGGTCTGCAGGATCTGGCTCAGGTGCGTCGCGATGACGGTGCCGGGATCGACGATGGTGTAACCCAGCGACTGCGCGTGGTCGCGCGCGCCCGATTCGATCCACACTGCGTCCAGCCCGAACGCCGGGTCGCGCGTCGGAATGCCGACCAACGTGCCGTGCACCTTGCCGGGATTGATCGCCAGCGAGCGCTCCGGATGCACCTGTGCCTCGCCCACCGGCACTCCCATCAAGGTGATGCGATAGGCGTTGGGCGACAGGTCGAGGTTGTCGCGGATGTGCACCGCCGGCACCAGGAAGCCCAGGTCCTGCGACAGCTTCTTGCGCACTGCCTTGATGCGCCCCATCAACTCGCCGCCCTGGTTGCGATCCACCAGCGGAATCAGCCGGTAGCCCACTTCCAGCCCGATCACGTCGACCGCGCTGACGTCTTCCCAGCCCAGCTCAGCCGGCTCGCTGGTCTTGGCGGGCGCGCTGGCGTCGGCGAGCGCTGCGGCAGCCGGCTGCGCGGCGGCTTCGCCGCGACGATGCAATACGTAGGCGCCGGAACCGCAGGCGGCGCCCAGCAGCAGGAACGCCACGTTGGGCATCCCCGGGATCAGGCCCATCGTGCCCAGCACCGCACCGGCCACCGCCAGCGCGCGCGGCTGGCCCAGCACTTGCGCCACCAGTTGCTCGCCCATGTTCTGGCGCTTGGAGACGCGGGTCACGATCACCGCCGCCGCGATCGACAGCATCAGCGAGGGCACCTGCGCCACCAGGCCGTCGCCGATGGTCAGCAGCACGTAGATGCGGGCGGCGTCGGCCATGCCCAGATCGTGCTGGAACACGCCCACCGCGAAGCCGCCGATGATATTGATGAACAAGATCAGGATGCCGGCCACCGCGTCGCCGCGCACGAACTTGCTGGCGCCGTCCATCGAGCCGTAGAAGTCGGCCTCCTCGCGCACCTCGTTGCGGCGCTCTCGTGCCTGGTCCTGCGTGATCAGGCCGGCGTTGAGATCGGCGTCGATCGCCATCTGCTTGCCGGGCATCGCATCGAGGGTGAAGCGCGCAGTCACTTCCGAGACGCGCGTGGCGCCCTTGGTCACCACCGCGAAATTGATGATGGTGATGATCGCAAACACCACCAGGCCGACCGCGAAATTGCCGCCGATCACGAACGAGCCGAACGCCTCGATCACCTGCCCCGCCGCGCCCGGCCCCTCATGGCCGTTGATCAGCACCACGCGGGTGGAAGCGACGTTGAGCGCGAGCCGCAACAAGGTGGCGGCCAGCACGATGGTGGGGAACGACGCCAGTTCAAGCGGTCGCATCGCGTAGATCACCGCCAGCAGGATCACCAGCGACAGCGCGATGTTGAAGCTGAACAGCAGATCGAGCAGGAACGCCGGCAACGGCAGCATCATCATCGCCAGCACGATCAGCACCAGCAGCGGCGCGGCCAGACCGCGACGGCCGATGCGCTTGAACGCGGCAAACAGGTCTGCAGTGTTGGTAGCCATGGCTCAGCGTTGCTCCGGTTTGAGGGCCAACGGCCCAAGCAGGGAGGGATCGACCTGCGGTTGCGGCGGATCCGGCATCGGCTCGCCGTAGCGCAGCGCGCGGCGCAGCCGGAACACGTAGGCCAGCACCTGTGCCACCGCCAGATACAGCGCGGTCGGCACCGGCTGGCCGATGTCGGTGTGGCGATACAGCGCGCGCGCCAGCGGTGGCGCCTCGACGATGGCGACGCGATGCTCGCCGGCGATGGCGCGGATCTGCGCCGCCATCAGGTCGGCGCCCTTGGCTACCACGATCGGCGCGCGCATGGTCTTCTCGTCGTAGCGCAGCGCCACCGCGAAGTGGGTGGGGTTGGTGACCACCACGTCGGCCTTGGGCACCTCGGCGATCATCTTGCGGCGCGCCGCCTGCTGTTGCAGTTGGCGGATCTTGCTGCGCACTTCGGGATTGCCGTCGCTTTCCTTCTGCTCGCGCTTGAGTTCCTCGCGGGTCATGCGCATGCGCTTGTTGAAATCGAAAATCTGCCACGGCGCGTCCACCGCCGCGATCAGGATCAGGCCGCTGGACAGCGCCACTGCCGACCAGCCGATCAGGCGCAGCGCGTGCATGATGCCCTGCCCCACCGGCTCCAGCGCGATCGACGCAAACACCGGCAACTGGCGCGACAGCAGCCACCAGGCGATCAGCGCCACCACCAGGAACTTGGCGAACGACTTGCCCAGTTCGACCACCCCGCGCAGCGAGAACAGGCGCTTGAAACCGCTGATCGGGTCGAGCCGTTCGGGCTTGGGGGCCAGCGCTTCGGTGCTGAACATCCAGCCGCCGACGCCGAGCGTACCCACCAGCGCGGCGATGGCGGCAACGATCAGCGGCACCGCGATCACCAGCCAACCGATCTTGATCGCCTCGCCCAACGCATCCGTCATCACCTGCGTGGTGGCGAGCTGCTCGGGCCGATACACCAGCCCGGTCTGCAGCAACGCGCGCGCGCCATGGGTCGCCGGCCCGGTCACCAGCATCAGCGACAGCAGCACCGCCACCGTGACCGCGGCGCCGGCGAGCTCGCGCGAGCGCGGAATCTCGCCGCGATCGCGCGCCTCCTGCAGGCGCTTCGCGGTCGGTTGTTCGGTGCGTTCGTGCTGTTCGGTCTCGGCCATGGCTTACAGCCACCCGCCCAGTTGTTGCATGGCATCGGCGAACAGCGCCGAGAACACCGGCAGCACCGTGCCAAGACTGATCCAGATCACCAGAAACCCCACCGCCAACGCCGCCGGAAAACCGACCGCGAACAGGTTCATCGCGGGCGCAGCGCGGCTCATCACGCCGAAACCCAGATTGACCACCAGGATCGCGGTCACCGCCGGCAGGGCGATGCGCAGCGCGCCGGTGAACAGCACGCCGCCGTAGTCCACCAGCGCGCGCCAACTGTGCGCATCCAGTCCGTCGTGGCCGACCGGCGCGCTCACGAAACTGGTCGCCAACACGTCGATCAGCGCCAGATGCCCGTCCATCGCCAGGAACAGCAGCGTCGCCAGCAGCCCGTAGAACTGCCCGATCTGCGGCGTGCGCGCACCCGACACCGGATCGACCACCTCGCCAAAGCCCAGGCCCATGCTCAGGCCGATGAGCTGCCCGCCGAACGCGATCGCCTCGATCGCCATGCGCAGGGTCAGGCCGATGCCGCCGCCGATCATCAGCTCGCGCGCCAGCATCGCCGCGCCCGCCGGGTCGAACGCATCGGCGCGCGGCGGCTCGATCACCGGCGCCAACAGCAGCGCCAACGCCAGCCCCAACCCGATCTTCACCCGCACCGGCACCGTCATTCCGGCGAACGCCGGCGCCACCAGCATGAAGCCGGCGATGCGCCCCAGCGACCAGGCCAGGCGCTGCGCCCATTCGGCGAGCAGGCTGATCGGGATGTCCATCATCCGACCAGCTCGGGCAGGCTCTGGATCAGCGCGCGGGTGAACTCCACCAGCGTGCGCAGCATCCACGGCCCGCTGATCACGATCACCATGCTCACCACCACCAGCTTGGGGATGAAGCTCAGCGTCATCTCGTTGATCTGGGTTGCGGCCTGGAACATGCCCACCACCAGGCCGATTGCCAGTGCGCTCAGCAACATCGGCGCGCTCAGCAGCAGCATCAACCACAGCGCGCGCTGACCGATTTCGATGACGGATTCGGGGGTCATGGACGGGTCTCCGGGATCACACGTAGAAGCTCGACGCGAGCGTGCCGATCAACAGCGACCAGCCGTCCACCAGCACGAACAACATCACCTTGAACGGCAACGAGATGATCATCGGCGACAGCATCATCATGCCCATCGACATCAACAGGCTGGACACCACCAGATCGATCACCAGGAACGGGATGAACAACAGAAAACCCATCTGGAACGCGGTCTTGAGCTCGCTGGTGACGAACGACGGCACCAGCACCGTGAACGGCACATCCTCGCGGCTGGCGTACTCGCCGCTGCGGGCGATGCGTGCGAACATTTCCAGATCGCTGTCGCGGGTCTGCGCCAGCATGAAGCCGCGAAACGGCTTGGCGGCCAGCGTCAGCGCTTCACTCTGGGCAAGCTTGCCGTCCATGTACGGCTGCACGCCCTCATTCCACGACTGCGTCAGCACCGGCGACATGATGAAAGCGGTGAGGAACAGCGACAGCCCCAGCAGCACCTGATTGGGTGGAGTCTGCGCGGTGCCGATCGCCTGACGCATGAAGCCCAGCACGATGATGATGCGGGTGAACGAGGTCATCATCAGCAGCAGCGCCGGCAACAGCGTCAGCGCGGTCATCAGCAGCAGTATCTGGATGCTCAGGCTCCAGGTCTGGCCGCCGTCGGCGCCGGTTTGCACGCTCACCAGCGGCAGCGATTGCGCCTGCGCGAACAACGGCAGCGCCAGCAGCATCAGCATCGCGAGCGCACGCCGCATCATGACTTGCTCCCGTTGCGACGCAGGTTTGCCAGCACTTGCGCGAAGCCCGAGGCCGCGACCGGCACCGGTTCGGGAATCGGCGCGTCCAGCATCTGCAAGGCACGCACGCTGCCCGGCGCCACCCCCAGCAGCATCTGCCGCTCGCCCAGCGCGATCAGCACGATCCGCTCCTTGGCACCCACCGGCAACGACTCCAGCACCCGCAGGCGGCGCTGGCCGTGCGTGGCGCCCAGTTGCAGCCGGCGCAGCATCCACGCCAGCGCCAGCGCCAAGGCCACCACGCCGGCCAGACTGAGCACCACCCGCAGCGCCATCGCGCCGACGTCCGGACCCACCGGAGCCGCCGCCGGCGCGGCGATCGCCGCCACCGGAACCAGCAGGGCCAGGCCCGACGCGATGCGCAGGAATGTGTTCATCGGCGCGCTCATCTGAGCTTGCGCACGCGCTCGGCAGGGCTGATCACATCGGTCAGCCGGATGCCGAACTTTTCGTTGATCACCACCACCTCGCCATGCGCCACCAAGGTGCCGTTGACGAACACGTCGAGCGGCTCGCCGGCCGCACGGTCGAGTTCCACCACCGAGCCCTGGTTGAGCTGCAGCAGGTTGCGGATGCTGATGCGAGTGCGCCCGACTTCCATCGCCAGCGTCACCGGCACGTCGAGGATGACGTCGAGATTGACCTCGTTGCCCTCGCCGCCGGCGCCGCTCTTGAGTGGATCGAACGCCACCCGCTCGTAATCGTTGCCGGTGCCGTTGCCGGCCGGATTGTTTTGCGTGCTCATGATTGCCCCTTGGCCAGTTCCACCCGTTTTGCGCCGCGCCGCCGCAGCGGGCGCGCCAGCGCCAGTGCGTTGTTGCCGTTGGCCACGCCGAAGCGCGCCTTGTAGAACGGCACGTCCTCGGCAAATACGGTGACGTGCTCGGGAAGCTCCACCGGAATCACGTCGCCGGGCCGCATGTTGAGAAAGTCGCCGATGCTGAGCGAGGTCTCCAGCAGCAACGACGAGATCTGAAGCTCGGCGTCCAGCACGTCATCGCGCAGCAGTTCGCTCCAGCGCTCGTCCTGCTCGGCGCGGTCGCTTTGCACGCCGGCGTCGAGCAGGTCGCGGATCGGCTCCACCATCGAGTACGGCAAGGTCAGATGAATTTCGCCGCCGCCGCCTTCCAGTTCCACCCGGAAGCGCGACACCACCACGGTCTCGGTGGGGCTGACGATGCTGGCGAACTGCGGATTCATCTCCGAGTTCTGGAATTCGAAATCGATCTTCATCACCGGCTGCCAGGCTTCCACCATCGCCACGAAGATTTCGCGCAGCAGTATCTGGATCACCCGGTTCTCGGTGGCGGTGAAGTCGCGGCCCTCGATGCGCACCTTGTAGCGGCCGTCGCCACCGAAGAAATTGTCGATGACGGTGAACACCAGGGTCGGCTCCAGCACATACAGCGCAGTGCCACGCAACGGCTTCATCTTCACCAGATTGAGGCTGGTGGGGACCGACAGCCCGTGCACGTAGTCGGAGAACTTGGACATCTTCACGCCCAACGCCGACACCTCGCAGGTCTTGCGCAGCAAGTTGAACAGCGCATTGCGGACGTAGCGCATGAAGCGCTCGTTGACCATCTCCAGCGTGGGCAGGCGGCCGCGCACGATGCGGTCCTGCTCGGTGAAGTCGAACGCACGGACTTCGCCGTCGGCCAGCGGCGGCGCTTCGGTATCGATGTCCCCACTGCTCACGCCATTGAGCAGTGCATCGATTTCGTCTTGGCTGAGGAGGTCGCTCACGGTCGTCCGCTCACTGCATCACGAAGCTGGTGAAATACACCGCCTGCAGGCTGTCCTTGCTGGCGTGCTCGGCGATCACCTTGCGCAACTCCTGCAAGGCGTCCTCACGCAACTTTTCCTTGCCCTCGCGCGAGATCAGAGCGTCGTAGGTCTGACCGCTGAACAACATCACCAGCGCATTGCGCGCCAGCGGTTCGTTGGCCTTGAGCGCGTCCAGATCGGCCTGGCTGTATGCCATCACCTGCACGCCCACCTGCAGGAAACGCAACGCCTGCAAGTCCTGGTAATTGACCACGAAGGCCGGCTCCATCGCGTAATACAGCGGCACGCGCTTTTCCGCCTTGGCCTTGGACTTTCCCTTGGCGTCCTTGCCCTGCTTGGCAGCGTCGCCCTTCTTCGCCTTGGCATTTGCCTTGGCCGGCTCGGCGTCCGCCGCTTCGTCGCTTTCGGTGGCGTCATCGGCCGGATGCGAGGTCAAGCGCCCGGCAAAGTAAGCGCCGCCGCCGATCACCAGCGCCCCGACCACTGCCAGCGCCGGCAACAACCAGGCGCGCTTTTTCCCGGGCGTCGCGGCGGGAGCCGGAGCGTCGTTGTCGCGCGAGATCGGATCTACGTCGGCCATCGGATGCGTCCTGTCGGTAAGTCATTTGCTTACCCTGGACATGCAAACGTTGTGCCATCCGGATCAACGCTTCAAGCTATTGGTGTTGTTATGTTTTTCGCAACATCTTGGATGTCGGGAAATTGACGGCTGGGGCATTCCCGATGCGAGGCGCCGTGCGGGCAACCGAGCGAAGCGAAGGCACGACATCGCGCAGTAACCGACCGCTGCGATAGCCGTGGCGCATCTGTCGCGCGCGAGCGCGCTCCGACAAACAGCAGACGCGCCGCTCGCCGCTCAGGCGAAGGCGTCGAACAAGCCGCGGTTGAGCGGGCTCCAGGCGCCCGGCGTGCTCACGATCTCCTCGCCCTGACTGGGCCAGGCGTTCGCCCCGGACTGCGGCGCGCGACCATCGCCGCCGCTGGCCTGACTGCCGCCGTCGGCCTGCTGCTGCGATACCGACGCCTGCCCCATCGCCAGACCCTGTTCGGCGAACAACTGCGCCAGATGCGGCAGATGCTGATGCACCGCCGCCGCCACCGTCGGGTGCTGGACCGCGAAATTCAGGTCGACCCGGTCGTTGCCCACCACAATGCGGATATCGAGCTGCCCCATTTCCTCCGGGTGCATGCGAATGCGCGCGTGCTGACCGCCCTTGTTCACCATCAGCAGCAACTGGTCGTCCAACGCGCGCTGCCACTGCGCGCTGCCGGGAGACTCGCGGAATCCTGGCGATGGCGCGTCCAGCACCGGCGGTGCCGGGGTGGCGACGGTGGTCGGCCGCGGGTGCGCCGCGACCGATGCCACGTTGCCGCCGTCCGCCGCTTCGATGCCACCGCCCTTGCCGGCCTCCGCCAACGCGGCGCCGACATCCGGATCGACGGCAATATCCTCGCCGGGAACCACCGGCAGGCGGTGCGGACCGCTGTTGAAGCGATCCAGATACGCAGTGCCCGCGGCGTTGCCGGTGGCGAGGTCGGGGTCCACCGCGAGCGCCACGGTCGGCTCGCCGGTGATGCCGATCGCTATCGGCTCGGGCGCCGGCTCGGTGACGCTGGCGCCGGCGACAGCGGTTCGCGAAACGCCTGTCGCCAGCGGCGTGCGCACCGGCGGCGCCAACGCGCTACCTGCCGCGGCGGTGCCGATCGCCAGCCCAGGTATCGTCAACACCGCGCCGGCAGGGCCCGGCAAAGAGTTGCCGTCGGCCAAGGTCGAGGCGGCAACGGCGTCGCCATCGTCGACCGCCAGGGCATCTTGGGTTGGAACGGTGGGCAACACCGGAGCGGACGCTTCGGCGCCGGCGGCTGGCACGATGGCGGGCGTAGGTTCCGTTCCCGTTGCAGCCGGCGCACTCAACAACGCCGGCGCCAGCAACGCCTGGAACGGGCTGGGGCCGGCCACGCCAACGCCCGCGACACTGGCGCCGGCAGCGGCAGGCGCAACGGTCACAGCCGGCGATGGAGCAATGGACGCGATGGGCATGAGGGAGACTCGCTGGATTCGGACTCGAAGAAATGTGCAACCGACAACGCTCGATTAGCAGGTTTCGTGCCACTCAATCGGTGTCCCAGATGCTGGTGCTGCGTTGCGCGCGTTCGTCGGCTTCGCTCTGTTCGTGGCGTTCGCTGGCACGGTTGTCGCCGGCTTCCATGCGCTGGGCGACGCTGTCGAGTGCCTTGGCGCGGTTGCGCGCCTGCATCCAGAGCTGGCGCTGATCCTCCAGCGAGACCCGCAGTCGCTCGACCGCGCCTTGCTGGAACGCAATCGCATCCTTGATGCGTTGCAGGAACTGCTGGCGGTTCATCAATTGCGTCATCGACAGCGATGCCTGCGGATCGGTGTGCTGGTATTCCTGCAGAAAGCGCTGCAGTTCGGCCAGTTGCGCCTCGCCTTCGGACAGCGATTTCTGCCGGTCGGCAAGTTCGCGCATCTGGGTGTCGGCGGATTCCCCTGCCAGCCCGGCGACCTGCTGCATGGTGTCGGTGCGGCGGCTCATTTAACGGCTCCAAGCGGCGCGCCAAGCACCTTTTCCAACGCGCTCACCGAATCGGGCAGTGGCGCGCGCTGGTCCACGCTTTGCTGCAGGAACGCGGAAATCTCGGGCCAGCGGGCGATGGCTTCGTCCACCTTGGGGTCGCTGCCTTTCTGATACGCGCCAACCGCGATCAGGTCGCGCTGCTGGCGGTAGGCCGAATACAACTGGCGCATGCGCTGCGCGCTCTGCAAGTGGGGCTTGGTGGCGATCGCATCCATCACGCGACTGACCGAGCCTTCGATGTCGATGGCGGGGAAATGCGCGGCCTCGGCAAGATCGCGCGACAACACCACCTGCCCGTCGAGGATGGCACGCGCGGCATCGGCAATCGGGTCGTGGCGGTAGTCGTCGCCTTCGGTGAGTACGGTGTAGAAGGCGGTAATCGAGCCGCGTCCGGTGGCGTCGGTGCCAGCGCGCTCCACCAAAGCCGGGAGACGAGCGAACACCGAGGGCGGATAGCCCTTGGTCGCCGGCGGCTCGCCGATCGCCAGCGCGATCTCGCGCTGTGCCTGCGCAAAGCGGGTCAGCGAGTCCATCAACAACAACACCTTCAAGCCGCGGTCGCGGAAGTGCTCGGCAATGGCGGTTGCCATCCACGCTCCGCGCAACCGCGACAGCGGCGGACTGTCAGCCGGCGCCGCCACCACCACCGCACGCTGGCGGCCGCTTTCGCCGAGCGTGTTCTCGACGAATTCCTTGACCTCGCGACCGCGTTCGCCAATCAGTCCGACCACGATCACGTCGGCATCGGTGAAGCGCGTCATCATGCCCAGCAGGGTGCTTTTGCCGACACCACTGCCGGCGAACAGGCCCATGCGCTGGCCGCGCCCCACCGTCATCATGGCGTTGATCGCGCGCACGCCGACGTCGATCGGCTCGCGAATCGGAGCGCGCTCCATTGGGTTGATCGGCACACCGGCAAGACGGATGCGCGACTCGCAGCGCAACGGCCCGCGGCCGTCGAGCGGGCGTCCGCCGGCATCGATCACGCGGCCCAGCAGGGCGTCGCCAACCGCGATTTCCGATTGCCCGGCGCACGGCAGCACGCGCGAATTCGGGGTCACTCCGTGCACATCGCCGATCGGCATCAGAAACAGGCGGTCGCCGGAAAAACCCACCACCTCGGTTTCCAGTTCGTGACCGTCGCCGCCCACCACCAGGCAGCGCCCGCCCATGGCCGACTCGCAACCTACCGCTTCCAGCGCGAGTCCGACCACCCGGGTCAACGTGCCTTCGGCGATCGGCGGCCGACGCACTCCAATCTCGGCCCCGCGTTCGCCCAGATGCGCACACCAGCGCTGCCGGCGCTGCTGGCGGCGGGCCGTCACGGCGCTCATGCGTCGCCCCCGCGAGCGGGATCGGCCGCACCATCCTCGGCACGCTGCCCACCCAGTACCGAGCCGGCAAGCGCGAGCAGGCGCGATTCCACCCGCGCGTCCACGCGCGAATGTTCGCTCTGCACCAGACAGCCGCCGCGGCTGATCATCGGATCTTCCAGCAATTGCCAGGAGCGCCCGCTACCCGCCTCGCCCAGATGCGTACGAATCAACTCGGCGTCTTCCGGGTGTACCGAAACCCGCACCTCACGCGCCATCGCCGGCAGCCCCGTCAGCGCCTCGCGCACCGCGCCGATCACTTCGGTGGGCGTGGTCTTGAGTTCGCGCCGGACCAGTTGCCGCGCCACCGCCATCGCCAGATGCGCCAGCTCGCCTTCCACTTGTGCATCGACGTCGTCGAGCGGCCGGCTCAGCGCATCGAACACGGCGGACAGACGCGCCACTTGTTGCGCCAACTGGGTCGCCGCCGCGGCCTTGCCCTCGGCCATGCCGCGCGCGAAACCTTCTTCGCGCGCCTGCTGTTCCAGCGCTTCCAGGTGCCGCACCGTGGCCGGCGCCGCGCCACGCGATGCGCCGGCCCCGAGTTCGGGCAATTCCCAGCGCTCGAATTCCTGCACCTGCTCGAGGCCGACGATGCTAGTTTGCATATCTCACACCCGTCCATAACGAGGGCGCCGGGACGCCAACCTGGCGCGCTCGGCGGACCGAGAGCCGGTTCACACGGGAGCGGCGCGAGACGTGTGCGCTACACATAATCCTCGCCTCCGCCGCCCAGGCTGATCTGACCGGAGTCCGCCAAACGGCGTGCGCTGAGCAGGATTTCCTTCTGCGCGGCATCGACCTCGCTCAGCTTCACCGGACCCTTCACTTCCAGATCGTCGCGCAACATCTCGGCGGCGCGCTTGGACATGTTCGAGAAGATGCGTTCGCGCAGGCCCTGCTCGGCGCCCTTGAGCGCGATCACCAGACGATCGGAGGAGACCTCGCGCAGCAGTGTCTGCAAACTGCGATCGTCCATCCGGCTGAGGTCGTCGAACACGAACATCAGTTCCTGCAGCTTCTGGCCGAGGTTGTCGTCGGCCTTGCGGATCGACTCCATCAATGCGGTTTCGGAAGCCGTCTCCATCGCGTTGAGGATGTTGGCGGCGGCCTTGTAGCCGCCGACGGTGTTGGACTTGAACTTGTTGTTGTTGCCGGCGAACTGCTTCTCCATCACCTCGTCCAGTTCCTGCAGCGCGTGCGGCTGGATGCCGTCGAGCGTGGCGATGCGCATGACGACGTCGGCGCGATTGCGCTGCGGCAGGAAGCCGATCACCTCGGCGGCCTGATCGGGCTCCAGATGCGAGAGCACGATGGCGACGATCTGCGGGTGTTCCATGCCGATCATTTCGGCCACCGCGCGGCTGTCCATCCACTTCAGCGCTTCCATGCCCTTGCTGCTGCGCCCCAGCAGGATGCGGTCGATCAGACCGCTGGCCTTTTCCTCGCCCAGCGCGTTGATCAGCATCTTGCGGATGTAATCTTCGGCGCCCACGCCGATCGAGGTCTGCTGCTCGATCACGCGGGTGAACGAGTCCAGCACCGCATCGGCCTGATCGCGGTTGACGTTCTTGAGCGCGGCCATGGCGGCGCCCACGCTTTGCACGTCGCGCGCCGACATGTGCCGCAGCACCTGTCCGGCCTCGTCCTCGCCGAGCGCCATCAGGAATACGGCAGCGCGTTGCGTGCCGGTCAGTTTGGATTGCGGATCAGCTGCCATCTTCGGCCACCCAGCCCTTGACGACCTGCGCCACCTGGCGCGGATCCTGATTCACCATGCGCTTTGCCAGCGTCACCTTCTGCTCGAACGCCACCGGCGGCAACGCCGCCATGCCCGCGCCGGCCCCCAGCGAGCGCTGCGTGTCCGCAGGCTGCGCCACGTCCACGCTGCTGCCGCCAGCCAGCACCTGCACCTGGGTCGGCGCGCTCGTCGGTGCGCCGGTCAAGCCGCGCAACATCGGCCGCACCACGCTCAGCGCCAGCACCAGCACCACGATCGCCCCGAGTATCTGTTTGCCGATCTCGCGCATCGCCGGCTGTTGCCACAGCGGCGTCGGCGGCGGCGCTTCCATGTCGGGCTCGGCATGGAACGGCGCGTTGATCACGCTGACCGAGTCGCCGCGCGATTCGTCGAAGCCGACCGCGCCGCGCACCAGTTCCACCATCTGCGCCAGTTCGGTCTGGCTCAGCGGAGTGGTCTGCGGCTCGCCGTCCTCGTCCACGCTCACCTTGTTGTCCACCACCACCGCCACCGACAGGCGACGGATGCTGCCGACCGGCTCGCGGGTGTGGCTGATGCTGCGATCCACCTCGAAGTTGCGGGTGGCGCTGGATTGCGATTCCAGCGGCGTGCCTGATGCCGCGGTGGCGGCGGTCGTGGTGGCGGCGGTCGCGGTTCCTGCACTCGGGTCGGCCGCGGTCGGCTGCGGCGCCGCCGGCGGCGGTTGATTGCTGAGCGCGCCGGGAATGCCCTGGGCGACGCTGGCGCCGTCGCGCCGTTCCTGGTTCGACATCTGCTCGCTGCGCAGCACCGTGGCCTTCGGATCGAAGCGCTCATCGGTGCGCTCGGTCTCGGAAAAATCCATGTTGGCGGCAACCTGGGCGCGCACCCGCCCCGGCCCGACCAGCGGTGTCAGCAATTCCTCGATGCGCGTGGCGTAGGCCTGCTCCAATGACTGCGCGAGACGGAAGCGCCCGTCGGCGAGCGCGGCCGGATCGCTGGCGCCGCCGGCCGTCATCAGGTTGCCCTTGTGATCGATCACCGAAACCTGGCTGGGATCGAGATCTGGCACGCTCGACGCCACCAAGTGCACTACCGCGCTGACCTGACTGGGATCGAGGTTGCGGCCGGGAAACAGCGTGACCACCACCGAGGCCGAAGCCGGCCGGCGATCGCGCACGAACGCGCTCGGCTTGGGCAACGCCAGATGCACCCGCGCAGCCTTCACCGGCTGCAGGCTGGTGATGGAGTTCACCAGCTCGCCTTCCAGGCGCTTTTGATAGCGCGCCTTCTCGGCGAAATCGCTCATTCCGAACGGCGAGGTCTGGGCCTCCTCGGCGCTGCCGCCGGAGGCGCCCTGCGGCAGCCCCTGCGCCGCGAGTTTCAGCCGCAGCCGCGCGACGTCGCCCTCGGCAACCAGCACCGCGGTCCCACCCGGCCCCAGTTGGAAGCGGTCGCCGCCCGCCTGCAGCGCCTGCACCACCTGGCTGGCGTCGCGCTCGTCCAGGCCGGTGTACAGCGGTGCGTAGGAAGGGCTGCGCGACCACAGCGCCACCGCGATTCCCAACGCCACCGCGGCAGCGACGCCGACCAGGGTCAGAATTTGCCGCAAGCCCGGAATCGCCGGCAGGCCAGTGCCGCCGGGCAGGCGTGCGGGAAGTCGCGCGGTTGCTGATTCAGCCATGACTCGATTCGCCTGGATACGTTGCCTGGAGGTTCCTCAATCGCGTGCCGTGGTCCGGAGTGTGCCGGAACGCGGCGGCCGCAACTGCGCACTACATCTGCATGTTCATCACGTCGCGGTACGCCTCCACGAGGCGATTGCGGACTTCGTTCATGGCGCGGAACGACAGGTCGGCCTTCTGCATCGCCACCATCACCTGCGGCAGGTCGGTGCCGGGTTCGCCGCGAGCAAAACTGTCGGTGAGCTGCATTGCGGTCTTGCTGCTGGCATCGACGTGATCGATGGTCTGCTTGAGCATCTGCCCGAAATCGACCCCGCCGGCCGCCGGCGCGCTCGCCGGGCCGGTCGGCGCGATGCCGGACTGCGCGGCCAGGGTGCGCATCTGCGCCAACAGCCCGTTGATGTCGATTTGGCTCATGTCGGTTCTCCGTCGCTGTCGCCGTCGAAATGCGGTCTTCCCGGGTTCTTATGCACAGATCGTGCCGGCGTCGCCCAGATCGAGTCCGGCATCCCGCAACCGCGCCAGCTTGTAGCGCAGGGTGCGTTCGGAGATGCCCAGGCGACGGGCAGCGTCCTTGCGGCTGCCGCTGCCGGAGCGCAGCGCGCCGAGGATCGCCTGGTGTTCGCTGGCGCGCAGCGCCTCGCCCAACTCGGCGCCGGCATCGATCACCACCGCTGCCGGTGCCTGTGGCACCGAAGCATGGCGCGCTGCGGCGGTGAATTCGTCGTGTTCGAAGCGCAGGTCGGCACGATCCAGCAGCGCCCCGGTGTTGAGGATCAACGCGCGCTGCAGCAGGTTCTCCAGTTCGCGCACGTTGCCGGGCCAGCGGTGCGCCTGCAGCGCGGCCTCGGCGGCAGGAGTAAGGTTCGGCGTGGGGCGCTGGCTGCGGCAATGGCGCGCCAACAAGGCGCGCGCCAGCGGCAACACGTCGCCTGGGCGCTCGCGCAGCGGCGGCAGGTGCAACGGAAACACGTTGAGGCGGTAGTACAGGTCTTCGCGGAAGCGTCCTGCGCTCACGTCTTCGCGCAGACGCCGGTTGGTGGTGGCGAGCACCCGCACGTCGAGCGCAATCGCGCGACGCGAACCGATCCGCTCCACCTCGCGTTCCTGCAACACCCGCAGCAGCTTGGCCTGCAGCGACAGGTCCAGCTCCGACACCTCATCCAGCAGCAGGGTGCCGCCCTGGGCCTGCTCGAACTTGCCGGCATGCGCAGCGCCGGCGCCGGTGAAGGCGCCCTTTTCGTGGCCGAACAGCACCGCCTCGATCATGCTTTCGGGAATGGCGGCGCAGTTGATCGCCACGAACGGCCCGTCGGCGCGCGGCGAGGCGCGGTGAATCTGGCGCGCGATCACTTCCTTGCCGGTGCCGCTCTCGCCGCTGATCAGCACGGTGGCATCGCTGGCCGCCACCCGCCGAGCCAGTTCGAGCACCTCCAGCATGCGCGGATCGGCCGCCACCGCGCCCTGCGCCAGCGGCGGCGGCAGAAACTCGCGCGCCACCCGCACCAACGCGGCCGCCTCGAACGGCTTCACCAGATAGTCGCTGGCGCCCTCGCGCATGGCGTCCACCGCCTGCGCGATGGTGCCGTAGGCGGTCATCATCACCACCGGCAGTTCCGGATGTTGCTCGCGGATGCGGCGCAACAACGTGCGCCCATCCATCGGCGCCATCTGCACGTCGGTGACCACCAGGCCGACCGCGCGGCGCGCGATCTGCTCCAGCGCCTGTTCACCGTCGGCCGCACCAGCCACCGCAATCCGCGCCATATCCAGCGTTTCGCACAGCGCCTCGCGCAGGCTGCTGTCGTCCTCCACCACCAATACGCAGGGATCGGTCATTTCAGGCAACTCCTCTGGTCAATGCAGTGCCGCCGCCCGTGACGCGCGCGCCGCTGCGAAGCGCGACCTCGGCGTGCGCTTCGGGCAGGCGGATCTCGAACTCGGCGCCACCCTGCGCGCGCGCCGCCACGCCAACGCGACCGCCGTGCGCGGCGATCACGCTGCGCACCACCGCTAGACCCAACCCGGTGCCGTCGGCGCGGGTGGTGAAGAACGGCTCGAAAATGCGCTCGCGCAGTGCCTCCGGCACCCCCGGGCCGCTATCGGCGACGCGAATCGCCACCTCGCCCGCCGAGCGCTCGGCCTGCACCCGCACCTGGGTGCCGCGCGGCGATACCGACAGGGCGTTGTCGATCAGGTTACCGAGCGCACTGGCCAGCAGCTCGCTGCTGCCGTTGAGCACGGCCGCGCCGCTGCGGTCGACGAATTCCACCGCAACCGCTGCATCGGACTTGCCGAGTGCGGCGTCGCGCACCCGCGCCAGCAGCTCCGCAACCGCCACCTGCTCGCGACCGTCGTGATCGGCGCGGGCGAAATGCAGCATGTCGTCGATCAGGCGTTCGAGGTGGCGCAGGCGCTCCATGGTGCGCGCGCCCAGGCGGGTCGCCACAGATGGCGGCAATTCGCCTTCGGCGATGCGCGAGGCATACAGCACTGCCGCACTGAGCGGCGTGCGCAGTTGGTGCGCCAGACGCGCGCTCATCTCGCCCATCGACGACAGCCGCTGGTAATGCTCCAGCCGCGCCTGCAATTCGCGCGCGCGGGTCACGTCGGCGAACAGCAGCACCATGCCGCCATCGGCCAGCACCTGTTGCGACAACGCGAACTCGCGGCCATCGGGCAACTGCAGACGTCCGCTCTCGGCCATCGGCCCGAAGGTGCGCGCCGCCGCCTCCGACCAGTCCTGTCCCGGCGCCAGATCGGCCACGATGCCGCGCGCCGCAGCGTTGGCCTCCACCACGCGACGCGACGCATCCAGCACCACGACTCCGCCGGGCAACGCCTCGATCAGTGTCTGCATGCGCTCGGCCAGACGCTCCTTGGCCGCCAGCTCGCTCAACCGCGCGCTGTGCGCAGCCGCCAGTTGCCGACTCAGATCGGCGGCGCGACGCTCCAGCTCATGATAGGAATCGGCAAGCGCGCGCGATGTGTCGTTGAACAACGCGAACGCTTGCGACAGGGCCTGGACGCGGGTGTCGGTGTGCGATTGCATGCGCCTCTCCGGAATGCTCGGTGAGGACGATGCGAGATCTGTGCCACCTGACGATTTCCTTGCGCGTCAATGACTTGCGATGTGGCGCTGGGGTGGTGTCAATTTTTCGGCGGGGAATGTTGAAGCCGGGACCGCGGGACCGCGGGACCCGGGACCCGGAGAAGCGCTTCGAGGCCAGCGTGGCGTTGCTCTTGCTTTCGTGAGCCGCACATGTGCCGCAGCACGCACGGAGGCCAGCGATTGCGTTAGGAAAAAGCCAAATGTCCCAAGCGATACGGCGACCTGCTTTTCCGGGTCCCGGGTCCCGCGGTCCCGGGTCCCGCGCTTCGCTCAAGCCATCGTCTCATCCGCCATCAAGCCATACTTGCGCAGCTTCTCCACCAGGGTGGTGCGCTTGACTTGCAGCAGTTTGGCGGCTTGGGCGACGATGCCGTCGGAGACCAGCAACGCCTGTCGGATCAGGTCCACTTCGATGCGGGCGAGATGATCGCGCAGGTCCAGGCCTTCGCCCGGCAGCAGCATCGCTTTTTCTTCCAGGCTCACACCCTCGCTGGCGCCAATCGCGGCGCATGCCATCACGGCCTCGCGCTCGGCCTGCTCGTCGTTGCCGCGATAGCGGGTGGGGAGGTCTCGCGGCGTCACCGGGGTGGCCGGCGACAGGATGGCCATGCGCTCCACCAGATTGCCCAGTTCGCGCACGTTGCCCGGCCACGGATAATTCTTCAGGGTACGCACCGCGCCGTCGGTGAACACCGCCGGCTCCAGGCCGCGCGCGCGCAGCCGCGAGCCCAGTTCCTGGATCAGCTCCGGCAGATCGTCGACGCGCTCGCGCAGCGACGGCATCTCGATCGGGAACACGTTGAGCCGATAGAACAGATCCTCGCGGAAGCGCCCGGCGGCGATGGCGGCTTCGAGGTCGCGATGGGTGGCGGCGATGATTCGCACGTTGCAACGCTGGGATTGATTGCCGCCAACACGCTCGAAGCTGCGTTCCTGCAGCACCCGCAGCAGCTTGACCTGCATCGGCATGCTCATGTCGCCGATTTCGTCGAGGAACAGGGTGCCGCCTTCGGCCACCTCGAAGCGACCCTTGCGGGCGCTGACGGCGCCAGTGAAGGCGCCCTTCTCGTGACCGAACAATTCGCTTTCCAGCAGATCCGCCGGAATCGCGCCGCAGTTGATCGCGACGAACGGCTTGTCGCGACGCCCGGACATCTGGTGAATCGCGCGCGCCACCAATTCCTTGCCGGTGCCGGATTGACCCAGCACCAGCACGCTGGTGTCGAACTCGGCCACCTTGCCGATCAGCGTGCGCAACTGTCGCATCGGCTGCGAACTGCCGACCTGACGCACACCTTCGCCGGCATCGACGGGAGATGTCGCATCGTGCCGCGCGATCAGCGCCGACAGCGGCTCGCGCAACGGGAACGCACATTTCACGTAAGCGATGCCGCTGCGGTCGGCGAATGCAATCGCCGATGAGGAATCGTTGGCGGCCGCCACCACCGCATGGCCAGCATGGCGGCGCAGCAGTATTTCCAGGGTCTCACCATCGGCATCGGCGCCGACGTCGGCGATCAGTACCAGCACCGGCGCGGTGCCGCGCGGCAATGCCGGCAGGTCGCCGTCGACGAACACGTAGGGAAGATAGCCTTGCGAGCGCGCGACCTGTGCAGTGCGCTCGGCTCGATCGCCGTCGCTATCCACTACGAAGATTGCCGCTTGGCTCACCGTTCGTCTCCCTGTCGACACAAGGGGACCACGGCCACGTCGCGGCCATGCTTCGCGCCCCCCGTCGCGCGCTGCCCTAGGCTTGGGCATGGGGCGATACTCTCGATCGCGCGTCGGGAAAAACGTGTGCCACGGCACACCCCGCCGCGTTGCCGACGCGAATTGCAGGAACTGTGATGACGCCTGCAGCGAACACCGTGATCGTGATCGCGCTTTGTGCGGAACTGGCACGGTGTTGTTCGACAATGCCGTCGCAAGCGACGCATCTCAGCGTGACCGGGTTCGCAGCAAGCGCGGCACCACGTCGCACTTTGCGCCGGACCGGCATCGATGCCGACGCGCGGATCGCTAGCAGCCTGTCGGGCTTTGGGGGTCGAGGCGAAAATTCGACCGCGCGAGGACCGATCTTCGACGATTCGCCGGCCCGTAGTGGGCTCTACGGGCCAAGAATTGGCGGAAATCGGGACCGCGCGGGCGGATTTGCAGCCCGGCCATCCAAAGCCCGACAGGCTGCTAGGGGCGCACGTCGCATTCATTCGGTCTTGGCGCCGCGCCGTTCGATCGCCACCTGACGCCGGTGGTATCGGAATACCAATCGATCCATCGCCTCCTCCATCGCCGGCCCCGGCTCGATGAAGGCAAGCAGCCGCCACTCCGGATCGGACAGCGCCATCACGCGCGCCGGCAATTCCAGTGGCATCGCGCGACAGGCGTCGAGGTGGATGCACGCCGACACCGTGCTGCCGACGGCCGGTGCCGTGGTGTCGGCCGGAAGCGCCACACCGTGCGCATTCAGCCGCACTGGTCGGCGCGCCGGCGGCTCGCGATCGCGCGCGGCCATGCGCTGCATCAGCTCCAGCAGCAGGTTGAGCTTGGCATCCAGACGCAACAGATCGAGCCCCGACGCCGACTCCTCGTCGCCGGCATCGGTGCGATGTTCCTCGACCGCCGACACCAGATTCAGCACGGTGAGATTGGCGTCACGCAGACGCATCAACTCCTCGGCCGCGAGCGGCACCGGCAGCGCGTGCCATTCCAGCCGCAGATCGCCGGCATATGCCAACTGCTGCTCGAAGCGTTCGACCATCGGCTCGCTCATCGCATCGCCCCGTACCGTATGTGGATCGGCATCGGCTACGCGCCACCGTCGCGGGCGACGCGCTGATAATCCTGCGCGGCGCGATGGCCGGTGCGCGCGTCCTGCCATTCGGCGGTGAGCTGATCGCGTGCGCCAAGCACGCTCGCCACGATCCGCTCGTTGCACTCGTGCAGATGTTGCAACACCGCCTCGCTCACGTGGTCGCGGGTGCAGTGCGCTTCCAACAATGGCTGCCGTTCCGTCTGCAACCGTGCCAACGCTTCCCAGTCGCGTGCGTGCGCCGCCGTCTGCATCTCGCGCGTGAGCGCCAGCACCCGCTCCACCACCGCATTGGCGTCGGCCGCACTCACCCCAGATGATCCTGTGGCCGAGCCTGCACTTCCGGCGGAATCGCATGCCAGGCGTCGCGGATCTCGCGCAGCAACCGGCTCACTTCGTCGAAGCCGGCGGCGTCGTTGCGCAGATTGGACTCCAGCAGACGCCGCGCCATGTACTCATACAGCGCGTCGAGATTCGCCACCACCGGGGCACCGCGGCTGTGGTCCAGGCTGGCGCGCAATCCCTCGATCAGGTTGATCGCCTTGGACACGCTCTCGCCCTTGGGCCCCACATCGCCGCGCGCCAGGAATCCGGCCGCCGCGGCGATGCGATCGAGCGCGCCGTCCATCATCAGCTCGATCAAGCGATGCGGACTGGCCGACTCGACGTCGCCGTGCGTGCTGACCGTGCGATAGCTGGCAACCGCGCTGTAACCGCTCATCACTCCCATGTCATCGTTCCTCGTACGTCATCCCGATCCCGTGCCGGCGCTAGCCAGTTGCTGGGTCAGGAAATTGCTGGTGGATTGCAGCCGCGACAGCAGGCTGTCGAGTGCGGTGAATTGCGCGCGCAGGCGAGTCTCGGTGGCGGTAAGGCGCAGGTCGAGCCGCTCCTGCTGGTCGTCGAGGGCGCGCTGGGTGGCATTCAGGCTCTCGCTGCGATTGACGATGGTGCCGTCAACGCCCAGGAAGCGGTCGAATACCCGGGTCAGCGCCTGACCCAACTTGCCGTCCTCCGACAGCAGCGCCGTCACCGATTCCTCGCCGGCATCGAGCGCCTCGTTGAGCGTGGCGGAGTCCACGCTCAGGCTGCCGTCGAGCGCCACGCGAATACCGATGTCGCTGAGCGACTGGAGGCCAGAACCCAACGCGCGCGTCGCCAACGCCTGACTCAAATCGTTGCGCACTCCACGCAGGGTGGAGTCGCCCAGCAACGGGCCGGCCGAGCCAGTGGTGGCGTTGTAGCTGGCAAGCTGCCGCGACGTGCCGACCAGCGCGTTGTAGGTGGTCACGAAACTGTTGACGGCGGACGTGACGGCAGCGCGATCGGCCGTCACCGTCACGTCGATGCCGGTGCCGGGCTTGGCACTCACCAAGTCCAGCGTGACGCCCTCGATGGCATCGGTGACGCTGTTGCCGGAGCCGGTGACGGTCACGCCGTCGATCACCACCTGCGAATTCTGGGCTGCGACGATCTGGGATAGACCGTTGCTCGGCCCACCCTGCACGTAGGTCAGCGCGGCAAGACCGCCGTCGCCGCCGCTGGTAGTCACCGAAATCGCCCCCGCCGAACCGCTGGTGCGGGAATTGAGCACCAGATGGGCGCCATCGTCGCCGGTGACGATGGTGGCGTCGACACCGGGGTTGTCGGGCGCGGCGTTGATGGCATCGCGGATGCCGGCGAGCGTCTGGTTGCTGGCATCGATACTCAGCGCCGAGGCTGTACCGCCGATGGTCACGGTGAGGGTGCCGGTGCCCACGGTAGTGGCGGTGCTGGCGAATGCGCCTGACGACAATTTATGAGTCGAGGCCAGCGCCAGCACCTCCACCGAAAATTTGCCGGGCACGGCGGCCGAGGCTGCCGACACCCCAACCACGGCGGTGTCGCTGGAACTGGCAACGCGACGCGCAAACGCGCTGCCGTCCGACAATCGGGTGAACGCATTCTTGAATGCGTCCAGCGCCGAGTTCAGATTGCCGAGCGCCGATATCTTCGCCAGCACTTGCGAGCGCTGACTGTCGATCTGGCCCTGAGCGGGCGCGCGCTCGACCGCGATGAGCTGGGTGACCAGGCCATTGATGTCGAGCCCGGAACCGATGCCCGGAATTGAAATGCCTTCCATGTTCGTACTCCCGAACGCCATGAGGGTGGCAACGGCCGATCGTCCTGACGCGCCACCCGGGATTGATTAAGCAAACGTCGTGCCATGCCATCCCTGGCTGCCTTGGACGACCCACGCCCGACCGACCCGAGCCACCCGTCGGTCGCGATACGCCCCAAGGCTGATCCTGCGCCGAACTGAGAACCGTAATCCATGCCACTGTTTTCGAAACGTTTCCCCGATCCGAACACGGGGTGATCGGACACCGACGAGGCACCGCGCCAGCATCACGCTCCGACCTCATCCGAAACGCATGCGGATCGCACCCGCGTCAATGGGCCGTCGAATCCGACCCGCCGCGAACGCGAAACAAAACGGGGCGGCAATTGCTTGCCGCCCCGCGTCCCTGCCTTTTGCCGCTCCTGGGAGAGCTTTATGACGCTGCGACTTACTGCAGCAACTGCAACACCGCCTGCGGCGACGAGTTGGCCTGCGACAGCACCGTGATGCCGGCCTGCTGGAGGATCTGCGCACGGCTCAGAGCCGCCGTTTCCGCCGCGAAGTCGGCGTCCTGGATGCGCGAGCGCGAGGCCGACAGGTTCTGCGACACCGCCTGCAGGTTGGCGATCGTCGATTCGAAGCGGTTTTGCACCGCACCGAACTGGCTGCGCAGCGAGCTGACCGAGGTCAGCGCCGAATCGACCCGGTTGATCGCGTCGTTGGCGCCAGTCACCGTCAACACGTTGACCGACGACAGCGTGGTGGTGTCGCGGGCCAGGGTGAAGTTGGCCGAGGCAAAGCCCAGCGCGGTGCCGTCGCCGGTGACCACGATGTTGTCGGTCGAGGACAGCGTCAGCGTACCGCCGTTTACCGCCGCAGCCACCGTGCTGAACGCGCTGGCGTCGGCGATGGTTGCGCTCAGGGTACCGTCGCGGAAGGTCACGCCACCGACCGTGGACGAGCCGCCGGCACCAGCAGTGATGCCGCCCGCCGCCGCGCCGCCGAACGCCTGCGCGATGTTGATGTCACGGCCGTCGGCCGCGCTCAGACGCAGGTCGGAACCGGTCAGGGTGGCGGTCACACCGGTGTTGGCGGTCTGGCCGTTGATCGCATCGCTGATCTGCTGCGCGGTGAGCACGCCGTTGGCCTGCTGGTCGAAGCTGGCAAAGACGTCCTGACCATTGATACGCAGGCTGTAGGTGTCGCCGGCAGCCGTGCCGGTGGTGGCAGCGGCGGTGAACTCGACGTTGTTGTCCGCAGTGGCGGTCAGGCCCGCCACGCTGGCTGCGTTGATCGCCGCTGCCTTGGCGAAAGCGCTACCCGCCGACTGGCCGTTCGCTGTGCCCTGCGAGGAGATGCCGATCGTCTTGGCGGCGCCCGACCCGACCTGGATGGTGCTGGTGCCGGACAACGCGGCGGTGGTGACTTCCACCGAGGACGTGCCCGTGGCGATCTGCCCGATCTGGTTGGCGCGGGTTCCGGTGCTCAGGTTGACGTTGATGGTCTCGCCAACGTTGGCGCCGACCTGGAAATCTGCCGAACCGAACGTGCCGTCAAGCACCTTGAGGCCGTTGAAGCTGGTCTGCGAGGAGATGCGGTCGATTTCGGCGATACGCTGCTGCACTTCCTGGTCCAGCGCCGCGCGGTCGGAAGCAGAGTTGGTGGCGTTGGCCGACTGCACGCCCAGCTCACGAATGCGCTGCAGGTTGTTGGTGAGCTCTTGCAGCGCCGACTCGGCGGTCTGCGCCAGCGACACGCCGTCGTTGGAGTTGCGCACCGCCTGGTTGAGGCCGTTGATCTGGGTGGTGAAGCGGGTGGCGATGGCGAGACCGGCGGCGTCGTCCTTGGCGCTGTTGATGCGCAGGCCCGAGGACAGACGTTCCAGCGCGGAGGACAGCGCATTGCCCGAAGTGGACAGGTTGCGCTGGGCATTCAGCGACTGAATGTTGGTGTTGATGACTTGCATGAGAGTTCTCCTGGGACGGAATCGGTTCGTCAGCATCCGCTGCCGACCGTGGGTGGGACATTCCGGCGGAGCTCCCGAGTTGGGTTTATCGCCGCCTCAGGACATGAATCGGCGCGCGCAGACAAAACTTGAGAAATTTTTCCCCAGCAGGTCAATGGCCTGGCCGCTTCCAGCGCAACACGACGGTACGCGCGGCGCAGTCGGCAACAGCGTGGAAAACTTTAGCGCGCAGCATGAACTTCCCGAACTGTGACCGGATGCCACCTGCGCGCGACACGCGCGCGGTTGTGGGGGCCGCGCCGTCCCGCGCGCGCAAGCCGAGCAAAGGCACAGAAGGACGCAGAGACTGAGTGGGCTCGGCCAGCGCATTGCTGCTGTCGCGCGCAAGCGCGCTCCCACAAGAGCGGTCGACGCGCTTACGTGGAGCGCTGTTGCGGGCGGTGGTGTTATTACTGGCCGCGCGCGATGTGCGCGAGCAGCTCGCGCGTCACCGCATCGTCGAGCGTCGAGGCATCGCCACCGCGCAACATCGGCAACAGGCCGTCGGCCAGTCGCTTGCCCAGTTCCACGCCCCACTGGTCGAAGGCGTTGATGCCCCACAACACCGACTGCAGATACGTGCTGTGTTCGTACAAGGCCAGCAACATGCCCAACGCATACGGCGTGAGCGCATCGAGCAGCAGCAGCGTGGACGGACGATCACCGGGGTAGCGGCGCTGCGCGTCGGCGTTGTCCTCCCCGTTGGCCAATGCCTGGCTTTGTGCCAGCAGGTTGGCGAGCAAGGCGCGATGATTCTCCGGATACGCATGCGCGGGCTGGATCGCGCCGATGAAGTCGGCCGGCACGGTATCGGTGCCTTGGTGCAACGCCTGGAAAAAACTGTGTTGACTGGAACTGCCGACGCCGCCCCACCACACCGGCACGGTGGCGCAGCCCACCGCGGCACCATCCACCCGCACCGATTTGCCCAGGCTCTCCATCAGCAACTGTTGCAGGTAGTCGGGCAGCAGCGTCAGGCGCTCGTCATAAGGCAGCACTGCTTGCGTGTCCAATCCCAGCGCGTTGCGATTCCAGATGCTGGTCAGCGCGTGCCACGCCGCGACGTTGCGCGGTGCCGGCTCGTCCAGCGCATGCGCATCCATCGCGGCGGCGCCCGCCAGCAACGCGGTGAAGCCCTGCATGCCCAAGGCCAGCGCAATCGCAAAACCCACCGTGGACCAAAGCGAATAACGCCCACCTACGGTCTCGGCCATCGCCAGCACCTGGCGCGTCGGCACGCCGAATGCCTCCGCCGCCTGCGGACGCGAACTCACCGCGTACAGCCGCGACAGCCCGCCATCGCCCAGCCAGTCGCGCAACAGCGCACCGTTGAGCAGGGTTTCCTGGGTGCGAAAACTCTTGGACACCAACAGCACCGCGGTGCGCGCCGGGTCGAGCTGCGGCAGCAATTGCGCCAGCGCGTGACCATCGACGTTGGCCAGGAAGTGCACGCGAAAGCGCCCGCTGTGCGCGTGCCGCAGTGCATCCACCACCAGCCGCGGGCCGAGATCGGAGCCGCCGATGCCGACGTTGACGATGTCTGTGACCGCGCTCGCTTCAAGCTCCGCCACCAGGCCCGCCATTTGCGTCAGCGCGGCCAGCGCCTCGGCGCGTGCAGCGCGCGCGATCGGCGTCTGCCCCAGGTCGGAGCGCAGCGCGGTGTGCAGCGCCGGGCGCTGTTCGGACGGGTTGACCATCGCGCCATCGACCAAGCGCCGCATGGCACCGGCAAAATCGGCGTTGCGTGCCAGTTCGAACAGCGCATCGCACGCGGCGCGGTCGTATTTTTGCCGCGCGAAATTGGCGTACAACGGCCCCACCCGCGCCGAGAACGCCTGCGCGCGATCCGGATCGCGCGCCACCAGATCGCGGATCGGGGTGTGGATCAAGCGCGCCGCATGCGCGCTCAGATGATCGACGAGAGGTTGGCTGCGCATCGCACACTCACACGGGAAAAGGGGATCAATCGAGGTCGAGATTGTCGATCAAACGAGTGCGGCCGAGCCGTGCGGCGATGAAGCCGATCAGCCCGGATTCGGAGCCTTCGCGCGGACGCGACAGGTCCGAGCGCAGCACTTCCACGTAATCGACGTTGAAGCCGGCCTCCAGCAACATGCGCTCGCCCAGCCCCTCGATCCGTCCGGGCGGGTCGCCGGCGCGACGCGCCTCGCGCATCGCCAGCAGCGCACGATGGATGGTGGCGGCGTTGGTGCGCTGGCCGTCGGCGTCGAGATAGCGGTTGCGCGAACTCATCGCCAGCCCGCTCGGCTCGCGCAGGGTCGGCGCCGGGACGATCTGCACCGGGAACGACAACTCGCGCGTCATGTAACGCACCACCTGCAGTTGCTGGTAGTCCTTGCGTCCGAACACTGCGACGTCCGGCAGCACCATGTTGAACAAGCGCGCCACCACCGTGGCGACGCCGTTGAAATGACCAGGGCGATGACGGCCGCACAGAATGTCGGTGATGCCGGGCACGTGCATCTGCACGCAGCCGGCGGTGCCGAACGGGTACATCTCGTCTTCGGTCGGCAGCAGCAGCGCATCGCATCGATGCGCCTTCAAGCCCTGCACGTCGGCATCGGGCGAGCGCGGGTACAGCGCGTAGTCCTCGTTCGGGCCGAACTGGGTGGGGTTGACGAAGATGCTGGCGACCACGCGATCCGCATGCTTGCGCGCCAGATCGACCAAGGCGAAGTGTCCATCGTGCAGATTGCCCATGGTCGGCACGAAACCGATGCGCAGCCCTGCCGCGCGCCACTGCGCGATCTGTGCGCGCATGGGCGCCACCGCGGTAAAGATTTGCATCAGACGTACCCGTGTTCGGCAGAGGGGAATTGGCCGCCGCGCACGGCGTCCGCGTAAGCGCGCACCGCGCCGGCAATGGAGCCGCCTTGCGCGAGGAAATCCTTGACGAAGCGCGGCCGACGGCCGCCGCTCACACCCAGCAGATCGTGCAGCACCAGTATCTGTCCGTCGCAGTCCGGCCCGGCGCCGATGCCGATGGTGGGGATGGCGATGTCGGCGGTGATGCGCGCCGCCAGCGCGCTGGGCACGCATTCGAGCACCAGCAGATCGGCGCCTGCGTCCACCACCGCGCGCGCCTCCTCGCACAGGCGCTCGGCGGCGGCGGCCTCGCGGCCTTGCACCTTGTAGCCGCCCAGGCGCAGCACCGATTGCGGGGTCAGGCCGAGGTGCGCGCACACCGGGATATCGCGTTCGCTGAGAAAATGAATGGTGTCGAGCTTGTGGCCCGCCCCTTCCAGTTTCACCATCGCGGCGCCGGCCTGCAGCGCGCGGGTGGCGGCGTCGAGTGCGCGCTCGGCAGTGGCGTCGCTCTGGAACGGCAGATCGGTGATCAGCAGTGCGCTGCGCAGCCCGCGCGCCACGCACGCGGTGTGATAGATCACGTCGTCCACGCTGACCGGCAAGGTGCTGGCGTAGCCCTGCACCACCATGCCCAGCGAATCGCCCACCAGCACCAGGTCGACGCCGTTGTTGTCCAGCACCGCGGCGAAACTGGCGTCGTAGGCAGTCAACGCCACCAGCTTGCGCGCCTCCGCCTTGAACTGGCGCAACTGCGGCACGGTGATGGCGGGCTTGGCCGCCGCTTTGTCCTTGCTTGCGTACATGCGTGAGGTTCCGGGAAGCGAGTGGGGTTCGGCAACGCCGCGAAACCCCGATTATCACCGACCGGCGACGCCAATGCGCACCGCGAGCAGCCGACTCATCCCAATGCCACGATGTCCTGCGCATCCACCGCCGCCAGCAACGCCGATACCTCGCCCCGCCCCGGCACCCGCGCATCCGGCGCCAGTTCGTGCAGCGGCACCAGCACGAAAGCGCGCTGATGCAGTTGCGGGTGCGGCACCTGCATGCCCGGCTCGTCGTGCACCGCATCGCCGTACAGCAGCAGGTCGAGGTCGAGCAGGCGCGGTCCCCAGCGCTCGGCGCCGCGCTCGCGCCCCAGGCGTCGCTCGATATCGAGCAGGCCGTCGAGCAGCGCGCGCGCGCTCAATGCGGTTTCAAGCTGCACCACTGCGTTGACGAAATCGGGCTGGTCGCGGCGGCCCCAGGGTGGCGTACGGTAACGCCGCGAACGCGCCACCACGCGCGTACCGGGCAACTCGGCCATGGCGCGCTCGGCGCGGTCGAATGCCGCCAGCACATCGCCTTGATTGCCGCCGAGACCGACGAATGCTTTGATCATTCACCGCCAGCCGGACGCGGGCGACGGCGCCGACGACGGCGCCGCGCGGCGGGCGCCGCAGCCTCGTCGCCAACGTCCACCGCCACCTCCGCCGATGCGTCGGCGCGCGCCGCCGGCGCCTTGCGGCTGCCGCGCGGTGGGCCAAGACGCTCGGCCAGTTGCTCGGGATTGAGCACCTGCGCCTCCTGCCAGAACGCCACGTCCTCGGCCAGCGCCGGGGTCTGGATCGCGCGCAGCTCGAGAAAATCGAAGGCGGCGCGAAAGCGCGGATGCGCCAGCAGGCGGAACACCCGCTTGCGCTGGCGCAGCGCAAAGCGCGGCTGCAACAGCCAGATTTCTTCCATCGCCACCGAGAACCGGCGCGGCAACGCGATGCGTTGCGCCTGATGCAAGGTCACCCGGTCCGATGCGCGCTGCTGCGCCACCGCCGGGTCGAGGCCCTTGCCCAGCAACGCCGCCAGCTCGCGCGCGTAGGCCGGCCACAGCAGCGCCGCCAGCAGGAAGGCCGGCGTCACCGGGCGATCCTCGCGCACGCGCAGGTCGGTACTGGCGAGTGCCGCCAACACCATGGCGCGGGTGGAGGCGCCGCCGCTGGCGATCGCGTGCGCGGCCTCCGGAAACAGCTCGGGCAACACGCCATGTGCTTCGAGGCTGAGGAAACTGCGCTCGCCATGACCCGACATGAACAGCTTCATGCACTCGTCGAACAACCGCGCCGGCGGCGCCGCGCCGAGCAACGGCGCCAGCCGCGGAATCGGATCGGCAGCGGCGGGGTCGATGTGGAACTCGAGCTTGGCGGACAACCGGATCGCCCGCAGGATGCGCACCGGGTCTTCGCGATAGCGCGTTTCCGGATCGCCGATCAGGCGCAGCACGCGCTGCTGCACGTCGGCAAAGCCGCCGACGAAGTCGCACACCGCAAAGTCCTCGATCGCGTAATACAGCGCATTGACGGTGAAGTCGCGGCGCACCGCGTCATCCTCGATGCTGCCGTAGACGTTGTCGCGCACCAGCCGGCCGTCTTCCAGTTCGCGATCGCCGGTGCCGTCGTCGCTGTTGGCGCGGAAGGTAGCCACCTCGATGATTTCGCGCCCGTACACCACGTGCGCCAGCCGGAAGCGCCGCCCGATCAGTCGGCAATTCTTGAACAATTGCTTGACCTGCTCCGGGGTGGCGTCGGTGGCGACGTCGAAGTCCTTGGGGTGTCCGCCCACCAGTAGATCGCGCACCGCGCCGCCCACCAGGTAGGCCGCGAAGCCGCCCTCGCGCAAGCGGTACAACACCCGCAGCGCGCTGGGGCTGATGTTCTTGCGGGAAATACAATGCTGATCGCGCGGAATGCGCGTCATTCCCTGCGTTGATTGATCGCAAACAGTCGACGTCATGACTGGCGGCGCGGCCGCCACGTTTCCTTGCACGTGAGATGGAACCCCGACTTCGTGTCGGCGCGCGGATCGCCGTTGCGTCGCAACGGCAAGCTTCCTATACTATCCGCTTGCGCTTTTCGCACCAAGTCGCAACGCTCCCTTCGTCTAGTGGCCTAGGACACCGCCCTCTCAAGGCGGGAACACGAGTTCGAACCTCGTAGGGAGCGCCACTTGCGCCCACGCCCCACCCCACCTTTGCGCTATTGCGTCGCGATCCGCGCCAGCAGCGCCGCGCGCCGCGCCAGGCTCTGCGGCGGCCAGAACTGCTCGCGATCGTAGTAACCCGGCACCGCCGGCACACCCTCCGGCAGCCGCAGCCACGGCTGTTTCGACTCGGTGAAGATGTGGATGTCGGGCGGCAGCCGATCCGGCGTGTCGAGCGTGCCCACACGCACGAAGCAGAACGCCGGCCCGGCACCCGAATAATGACTCCACAGCGCAATGCGGCAGCGCGGACAGCGCGCGATGCGCTGACCCTTGCCGCTCGCCGACGGCGTATCGACCAGCTCCGGCGGCGTCGCCAGCACACTCACCCGCTCGGTTTCGATCAGCGCGTTCAACGCAAACGACGCGCCCGACTCGCGCTGACACCAACGGCAATGGCAGCAGTGCACGAACAACGGCGGACACTGCAGCGCGTAACGCACCTCGCCGCAATCGCAGCCGCCGGCAAGCGGGTACCCAGGAATCGAAGACATCTGCGAACCTCGCTGGAAGTTGGCGCCGACGCTTATTCGAAACCGCTCGGCTTGGGGAATGGTAATGGATCGTGCCGACCGGCCAGAGCAAGCAGCGCGACTACCCGATCGCCAGCGCCAGCAGTTGCTCGGGGCGGTCAATGATCGCCTGCGCGCCGGCGCTCTCCAGTTCGGCACGGGTGCCGAAGCCCCACAACACCCCGAGCGAGCGGATCGCATTGGCGTGCGCGCCGGCGACGTCGTAACGGCGGTCGCCGATCATGGTGCACGCACTCGGGTGCAATCGTTCGTTGGCGATCACGTGCGCGATCAGCTCCGCCTTGTCGGCGCGGGTACCATCCAGTTCGCTGCCATGGATCGCATGAAAATGCCGGTCGAGGCCGAGCCCGGCCAGAATGCGCCGCGCGAATATCACCGGTTTGGAAGTGGCGACGAACAGCGTGGCGCCGCGCGCCTGCAACTCGTGCAACGTCTGCGCCACCCCCGGATAGACCCGATGCCCTTGCGCACCAATCTGCGCATAGTGCTCGCGATACGCCGCCACGCAGCGCCCGAGCAACGATGCGTCGGCACCGACGAGCAAACCCGCCAGCGCGACGTGCAGCGGCGGCCCGATCGTCGCCGCCAGCGCCTGTTCGTCGGGCACCGGCAAACCCAGCGCCTCGAACGCAAAGCGCAGCGAAGACACGATGCCCTCGCGCGAATCCACCAGCGTACCGTCGAGATCGAACAGCAGATTCATCCATCCTCCCAGTTGACTCGCGCGCGCCGAGCCGCGACGCGCACGTCAGTGTAGTGCGTCGCCCCCAAGCGCGCGCCGATGGATTCCGCCTCGCGTACGCGGCCCAACCACCCACACCGCCATCGACCGGACATGACGTGGCGGCGACACCGGCCGCCTCGGCGCTCACCGCGCCATGCCAGCGCGTGGCGACTTGTGGCGCCACAGCCCGATTGGCACACTGCCGCCCTCGCCCACGAAGCCCGCACATGCCCGATCACCCCATCCCGCCACTGTCGCTATCCCCGATCGTCGCCGGCATGTGGCGGCTGGCCGAATGGAACCTCAGCGTCAGTCAGCGCGTGCGCTGGATCGAGCAGGCGCTGGAGCTGGGCATCAACAGCTTCGACCATGCCGACATCTACGGCGACTACCGCGTCGAAGCGCTGTTTGGCGCCGCCCTCAAGGCCGCGCCCGCATTGCGCCAGCGTCTGCAACTGGTCAGCAAGTGCGGCATCCGCCCGCTCTCGCCGCAGCGCCAGAGCCGGGTCAAGCACTACGACACCTCGGACGCCTACGTGCGTACGCAGGTAGAGCAATCGCTGCGCAACCTGCAGGTCGAGCAACTGCACCTCGTGCTGATCCATCGCCCCGATTACCTGATGGACGCCGCCGCGCTCGCACAGACCTTCGCCGCGCTCACCCGCGAAGGCAAGGTGCAGCACTGGGGCGTGTCCAACCACAGCACCGCGCAGTTCGCCCTGCTGCACCAGCATCACCCACTCGTCACGCACCAGATCGAACTCTCGCCGCTGGCGCTGCACGCGCTCGACGACGGCACCCTGGCCCAATGCCAGCAGTGCGGAATCCGCCCCATGCTCTGGTCGCCCCTGGGCGGCGGACGCCTGTTCACCGGCGAGGACGCACAAGGCGTGCGCCTGCGCCACGCGATGCAGAACATCGCCGCGCAACGCGGCATCAGCCTCGCCACCCTCGCCTACGCCTGGCTGTTGCGCCACCCCTCACGCCCGCACCCGATCACCGGCACCGGCCGCATCGACGGCCTGCGCGACGCCACCGCCGCACTCGACGTGCATCTGGATGCGCAGGACTGGTACGCCATCTGGAGTGCAAGCAGCGGGCGCGACGTACCCTGAATCACTGGGTTCGGTGCGGACTGCGCCCCGTAGGCCACCATGCAGACGGCTACGCGCTACTTCATCTTCGAGCGCAACTTGATCGTCTCGCCTGCCACCATGAACTTGCCATACCCGGCATGGTGGATCGTCTTGCCATGCCGCAGCGCCGGATCGACCCAGGCCTTCACGACCTGAAGGACGAACCACGAGTATTTCGCCACCATGCTCACGTCGACGACGCGGCACTCGAGGCTGGCGAAGCACTCGTCGATCAAGGGCGCCTGAACCCGCTTGCCCGGTCGGGGTGTCAGGCCAAACCGCTTGAACTTGTCGATCCGGGCGCCTGAGCAATTGCCGCAGCCGACAACCTGCTCTGCAATCTCGACGGTCGGAATGTTGATGCAGCACTCCTTGGAGGCCCGCAGCAGCTCAAACGAGTAGTTGCGATCGCTGACCACACATCCGATCAGCGGCGGCTCGAACTCCAGCATGGAGTGCCACGACATCGCCATAACGTTTGATTCACCGTCGCGCGCCGTCGTCAGCAGCACCACCGGACCAGGCTCCAGGAGCGTGTAGACCTTCGAGAGCGGCAGCGTCTTCTTCGGCATGCTCATACCCGTGTCGAGTGCGAGGCGGTGATGCGGCGGGGATTGGATGCCTACGAAAGCTATGAATAAGCCGTCATTGCGAGGAGCGAAGCGACGCGGCAATCCAGGAATGTTCAAGAAAACAAGATACTGGATTGCTTCGCCGCGCAGCACAGGGATGTGCAAGTGGCGCGAGCGCAGGATGCGCAAGAGCGCCCGATCAATGACACCGGAATGAGCTTTACCAGAGCCTCCTTAGCCGCCCTCTTCTTGCCGCGATAGTTCTTTGCTGACTACCGAAGGAAAACTCTTGGGCGATTTGATTCGTAGCTGCTTGTTGACATTGAATCTACCAAAGACCACTTCAATGTCCTTCGGCGTCACTCCGAACTCGCACGCCAGGAATCGCACCATGTGATCCGTCGCCTTTCCTCCCACCGGAGTGGCGGTGACGCTGATTTTCAACTGGCTGCCCTTAGGCTTTCCAATGGCGTCCTTCTTGGCGCTCGGCGTCCCCAGGACATTGAGCACCAACGTCTCTCCATCCCATGAGCAGAAATATTTCGTTTGCGACGCTATGCGAGCCATTTTTTACACCGATATGCAGCGATTCGTGTTTCCACAATACGGCGCGCAACGCGCTACCGGGATTGATGAAGCCGTGTCGGACGCATCCACTCGGGATGAAAGCCTGCACCTCACCGCCGTGGCTACGCACCCCGACGAGCGACCACTGCCCAACCTCACTGTCACAAAGCCCGGGCAGAACCGCGCATGCCCTCGATGGCTTGGGCGCCAAGCCACAGCACAGCGTTGGCGTCGGATTCAATCAGCGCAATGATCGCCTCGCGCGGCCCCTGGCGCCACGCGGGACTCGCATAGAAGGTGTCCTGTGAGCGCCGCAGGTGCTCCATGCTGTCGTACGCACGGATGAGAAAGTAAGCATCGGCATCATGGAGCGAGGTTCCATAGGCCACCACATCGATCCCCGCCGCGCGATGCAGCGGAACGCTCTGCTCTGCCACCAAGGCGTGGAACACGTCCGAACTGTTGGGCTTGAGCTTGTAGGAACGGATCTCGACGACGCGCATGGTGTTCATCTGGCCTGAGGGTTGAGCTGAGGGGCGAGTGCCGGAGCAACCCTTGGCCCACCACGCGGATGATGACAGCAAGCCCCGTGCGGACCAAGTGCCGTCCGTGTGCGAGTACACACCAACGCAGGGGCGGCGCGCATTTCTGACACAACGCCCGCCGCCGATATGCTGCTGCCGCCGCCACACGGGGCCACCCGCCGATCACCCGGCCTGATGCGCGCTGCTCGCGCCGCGGTGGGCGCGCTCCCAGGATTCGACGGGGCCGGGCTGAAGGCAAAACAATGGATGGCACTCAGGAGCAACGACATTGCACCATTGCCGATGTAACGCGGGACTTCTTGCCTCGAGTTTCTTGAGCAAATGGTGCCACTCGTACTCGACTTGACCAGATGTCACCAAAATGAGCGCTTGGACTCTCCCGGGACCGATCTTGCCACGGTCGAACGAATAGCCCCGAGCTTCGGCCTCGGCATGCACACCTTGCAGATACGAACTGATTGCCGAACGCGGCGTCGCATGAGCGCGAAACCGCTCAAGTTGCGGATGATTTCGATAGCCGCGCGTATTGCCGCACAGCACGGCACGCGCCAGCAGCGCCTCCCGCCACAACGCGACGAGTCCTTGTGGATCAAGATACCGAGGATGCAATGACCAGAGTCGCATGTGGTTCGAGGTGCCTGACGTGGAATTAACCGTGCGACGACGGCATGGCGCCGTGATCGACTACTTGCAACAGCTCAGCTTTGACGCTCGTATCAATGTTGAGCCATTTGGTACAGGCCGTGAGCTGGAGCTCACAGCCTTGCGCTCGCGCCGCAGCGAGGACTTGTTGGAACCAGCGTGAGTATGACCATTCACGAGGCATGGGCGAGCACAACGAGCGGCGAGCCACATCCCAGTGCACCTCCATGGCCTCACGATAGACATATGGGAAGGCATGCGTAGACGGAACCACGTGGAGCTTGCCGGCGGGGTCGATCTCCAACGCAGCGATTGTGTCTAGTTCCATGGTGCCTGCCGGTCGAATGGATTTGCGTCGCCGCAGACGTGCGTGCTTGCGCGAAGGAGCATGACTTATCGGATAAAAGCAAATGCGATAAATATACAATGCCAAATGACTTCATTTTTGCGCTTTCGCAGCGGCCCTAAGCTGGAGAGCGGTTTTGTCACCTTTCTTCGCGGGATGTCGAAGCGCATGGCGGATGAGCCACTTTATCTCGTTTGAAGATTCGGCGAGCCAACACTCGCAAATTTTAAAAACCAATTCAGGGTGATCCTTGGCAATATCGCCGAGATGGTTGGCAACACTACGCCGCACGTAAAGACTCTGGTCGTTTTTCAGGGCATCGAGTATTGGTAACACCGGCTCCGGATTCGAGACAAATGCGGGAATCCGTGTCGCCCATGGCAGGCGGGGGCGCGTACCTTCCGAGCAAAGTCGCCGGACATGCGGGTCTGGATCGGAAGTCCATTCAAGCAATCGCGACAGGGTGCGCTCTTGTTGCCGGATCAGGAATGGCCGAATGGAAAATTCCGCACTGAACCGCTTGGTGAGCTCGTACTGCGCACGCATGGAGACTTCAAACGGGTCGCGCCCGCCATTTTCATCTGGCTCCAGACCGTATTCTGCGACAAAACAAACATGGGGAAGATAAAAAAATACGGCGAGTCCGATGTCATCTGTCCGAGTTAGTGGCGGCGTTAAAGACGCCAGAAGTATCTCAATGGCAGTTGAGAATTTCCCGGGAAGACATTGACGAAGCGCTCTTGCGAGATGCTGACCACGCTCCAGAATCCCAAGCGACTCCAGACCATCTGACGCAGTCTCACAAAACGTCTCCGCATCAAACTGCGGATACACAAGCAAGATGTTTTTCGCCAGACAGCCAATTGCTTCAGCCCCAAGCACATGTTTGAGCGGCGCACCTTTCTGAATGGAATTCGGCGCGATGGGAATACTCGGAAAATTTTTTTCTGGAACGATCATTCCGCGGCCTGGCGAATTGCAAAACCAATGTGAATCACTTGAATCAAACGTGTGCGGAGCCGTTTCGGCAACTGAGGCTAGCAATGAATTTCTTTCATTGATTACCTCTTGAAAACCAGCGGCCGGCTCGGGCGCCTTGTTGGGCGGCAGCATGGCACTATTCAACTGGAGCCGCCCCCTCGGACTGAGGCAAATGGTCCGTGATTTCAAACCACGGTGCCTTTGAACCAACCATGACGTGGCGCATGGGTTTGCATCCTGGGTTACCGTCTACCGTACCCAATGCCAGACCGAAGGCATCTGGAAACGCTTGCTTGGACACATACTGCATTGTGGAGCCACACACCTTGCAGAAGGTCCGTACAATTTCCGGGGATGACTGATACTGACCCAGTTGTTCCTCGCCTTGAATCCATCGGAAGTTACCAAGCTCGACGTATGCCCATGTCGCGAAAGCTGCACCGGTAGCTTTTCGGCACATAGAGCAATGGCAGTTGCGCGCAAACTGGAGCGGGCTACTGATTTCGTATCTGATTGCACCGCAGAGACAACCGCCGGTGATCATCTTTTTGCCCTCTCGAACCCGGGACGCGAACCCGGAACACCCACACTCTCGCAAGCGAGGCGCGCTGTCAATCGCACTTCGCTGAATGGTGAGCCGGATGGCGCGAGTTGGTGGCATGGGCACGTCACGGGCACACCATGAAGCGCGTGCTGCGGTGCGTCTTTCTGCAAGTGGCGTGTTGTTGTGCAGGAAAATTAGGAAGCTTGGGTGCCCTAGCTTTGGCTCCGCCAGTGATGAGCACGGTATGGTGGGTATGGTTCATGATTAGGAAGCGCAACGCCCAAGGTAAGCGGTGCCGGAGCCGAAGGCGAAGGGAACCAACACAGGCCATGAGAACGCCGAAGGCATGGCCTGTGTTGGCGTCCGCTTGACCTCCCAGCCAAGCGCGGGTTTCAGCACGGTTTGCATAGCATGCTTTGAACTGCGTCCCAAGACGTTTTCCAACCAATGCGGCGTTGCGGCATGCCGTTCGTGTCCATGATTATGCGTGTCAGGTCGCAGTGAGCCAAGCCGCCTTCATCCTCAACGATCCATTGATACCGATTGACCAAGTCATTCATTGACCCGAGGTCAGAACGGCTGTCGGTCTTGGCAAAGAGTCC
>JANRIF010000193.1:0-24404 GCA_033765245.1 Lysobacteraceae bacterium | reverse complement strand
CGGCGCGCGCTACGCGGCGTCGGTGCGCCTGTGCGTGGCGCCGATGATGGACTGGACCGACCGCCATTGCCGGGTGTTCCATCGTCTGCTGGCGCCGCATGCGCGCCTGTACACCGAGATGGTGCACGCGCAGGCGGTGCGGCTGGGCGATCGCGAGCGGCTGCTGGGTTTCGATCCGGTGGAACATCCGGTGGCATTGCAGTTGGGCGGCAGCGAGCCGGCGATGCTGGCCGAGGCGGCGCGGATCGGTGCCGACTGGGGTTACGACGAGATCAATCTCAACGTCGGCTGTCCGTCCGACCGCGTGCAGGCGGGTCGCTTCGGCGCCTGTCTGATGAAGGAACCGGCGCTGGTGGCCGATTGCGTGGCGGCGATGGTAGCCGCGGTATCTGTGCCGGTGAGCGTGAAGTGCCGGCTCGGTGTGGACGAGATGGAGGATTACGAGCACTTCACCGCCTTCGTCGATACCGTGGCTGCGGCCGGCTGCACGGTGTTTCTGGTGCACGCGCGCAAGGCGTGGCTGCAGGGCCTGTCGCCCAAGGAAAATCGCGAGGTGCCGCCGCTGCGCTACGAGTGGGCGTACCGGCTCAAGCGCGAGCGGCCACACCTGACGGTGGTGCTCAACGGCGGCCTCGATGCGCCGGACACGGTGCTGGCGCAATTGACTCACGTGGATGGGGTGATGCTGGGGCGCGCTGCCTATCACGATCCCTACTTGCTGCACCGGTTGGATCGCGCGCTGTTCGATCCCGCGTTGCCGCTGTGCCCGCGCGATGCGCTGCTGCGTGCGATGCAGCCATACGTGCAACGGCAGTGCGCGGCCGGGGTGGCGCTCAAGCACATCAGCCGGCATCTGCTGGGGCTGTACCACGGTCAGCCCGGCGGGCGCGCATTTCGCCAGGTCATCAGTACCGGCGCGCACCGAGGCGACGCCGGCTGGGAGCTGCTGGAGCAGGCGCTGGCCGCCACCCGCGGGCAGCGCGCGGCGGCATGATCACCGACGACCCGCGTGCGTTCGCGGCGTTCGTCCGCACCCTGCCGGCGGACTGGCCGGCGCTGCCGCGCGCGGCATTCCTGGTGACCCCGGACGGTCTGGCGCTGGCGCCGCAATCGGCCAGCGACAACCGCTACATGGATCTGGCGCAGCGGGTCGATGGCGAACGCGCGCTGGCACAGCACCGCGCGTTGCAACAGGCGTTGGCGCGGGTGCTGCCGGCAATCGCGTTTCCCGGCGATCCGGCCACGCCGGACGCGGTGTTCCCCAATAACGTGTTCGCTACCGCGCCGGGCCGGCTGCTGATCGCACGCATGCGGCATCCGGTGCGCCAACGCGAAGCCGAGCGCAGCGACATCCCGCGTTTCTTCACCGACGTGCTCGGCTACGAGGTGGTCGATCTGCGCGGTGGCGAAGGCGTGGGCGAGTTGACCGGATCGCTGGTGATCGACCGCGCGCGTGGCATCGGCTTGTGCGGCCTGTCGGCGCGCTGCGATGCGCAGGGTGCGGCAGCCATGCATGCCGCGTTCGGATTGCGTGCGACCCTGCGTTTCGCGCTGGCGGCCGGCGAATACCACGCCAACGTGGTGGCCAGCGTGCTGGCCGGGCGCGCGCTGGTGGTGTGCGCGGATGGGCTGGCCGATCCGGAGTTGGCGCCGGTGCTGGCGACGCTGTACCCGCACACCGTGCTGTTGAACGGCGACGAGCGCCGGGCTTTCGCCGGCAACTGCATCGCGCTCTCGGCCGACACGGTGTGGATGAGCGCGACCGGTGCCGCGGCGTTGCGCCGAGGCAGTCGCGATACCCTGGCGCGGGCGGGTTTCGCGCTCGCCACGGTGCCGCTGGATGAGATCGAAAAGGCTGGCGGCAGCCTGCGCTGTTGCGTCGGCGAGATTTATTGAGGCAACCGGTTTAAGCCCGGATTCACCGGCCGGCGACGACACTGCCGTCATCGGACGCTTGAAGCGCCGTGCCGGAAGGCTAAGATGACGACCATGACCCGCCTGATCGTTGCGCTGCTGTGTGTGCTGCTGAGTGCCCCGGCGCTGGCCAAGGAGAAGCGCGCGCGCGATCAGGGCGAGCCGTTGCGCGAGTCGGTGCGCAAAGTCGAGCGCGAAACCGGCGGCGAGGTCTTGCGCGCCGAGCGCGTGCCGCAGGCGGGGCGTTCGGTGAACCGGATCAAGGTAATCACCCCGGAAGGCCGGGTGCGCGTGTACCGCGAGGACGCGCGCAACAACCGCCGCGAGGAACCCGCGCCGCGCAGAGATCGCGACGATCAACGACACGACTGACGCCGCGCACCCCAGACCGCCCGCTGCCCTGAGAGGAGAACCCGATGCGCATCCTGCTGGTCGAGGACGAAGCCCCGCTGCGCGAGACCCTGGCGGCCCGCCTAAAACGCGAAGGCTTTGCGGTGGACGCCGCCCAGGATGGCGAGGAGGGCCTGTATCTGGGCCGCGAGATGCCGTTCGATCTCGCCATCATCGATCTCGGCCTGCCCAAGCTCTCGGGCATGGATCTGCTGCGTGCGCTGCGCGCAGATCAGCGCAAATACCCGATCCTGATCCTGACCGCGCGCTCGAGCTGGCAGGACAAGGTGGAGGGCCTCAAGGCCGGCGCCGACGACTATCTGGTGAAGCCCTTTCACGTCGAGGAACTGATGGCGCGTTTGAACGCGCTGCTGCGACGCGCCGCCGGCTGGAGCAAACCGACCCTGGAATGCGGCCCGATCGTGCTGGACCTGGCCGCTCAGAATGTCAGCGTGGAGGGGCAGGGCGTCGACCTGACCAGCTACGAGTACAAGGTGCTCGAATACCTGATGCTGCATGCCGGCGAGCTGGTCTCCAAGGCGGATCTCACCGAGCACATCTATCAGCAGGACTTCGACCGCGATTCCAACGTACTGGAAGTGTTCATCGGCCGTCTGCGCAAGAAGCTCGATCCCGAGGGTGCGATCAAGCCGATCGAGACCGTGCGCGGTCGCGGCTATCGCTTCGCGCTGTCGCGCAACGAGTAGGCTTGGAGCGCGGCGATGAGCGCCCACCGGACCGGCGGCGACGGTCTTGCCTGAGCAGACCCAGACCCGCAGCCGCCTGTCGCTGCAGGCGCGGCAACTGCTGGCCGCCAGTCTCGGTCTGTTCGCGTTTCTCGGGCTGACCGGGTTCGCGCTCGACCGCGCCTTCACCGAAACCGCGCAGAGCAACCTGCGCGAGCGCCTCAAGAGCTACGCCTACGCCTACTTCGGCGGCATGGACTTCACCCGTGGCAAGGTGTTGCTGCCGCCGGAGACGCCGCCCGATCCGCGCTTCAACCGCCCCGGCAGCGGTCTCTACGCGGCGGCGCGCGGCGACAATCCGCCGTGGCAGTCGCAGTCCGCGATCGGGCATCCGTTGCCGTTGGAGCTGACTCTGGCACCGGGTGTCGAGGTGTTCGAAGGGCCGCTCAAGGTGCCGGAGGAAACGCTGCACGTCGACAAGGTCTATCACTTCGCGATGGGCCTGATCTGGGACGTCGGCGCGGCCGATGCCAGCGACGACATCGCGCTGACCTTCCACGTGTTCGAGGATGCCGATGCCCTGGCTGCGCAGATATCGGTGTTCCGACGTGCGCTGTGGGGTTATCTGGGCGCGGCCGCGCTGCTGTTGCTGGGAGTGCAGATAGGGGTGTTGCGCTGGAGCCTGCAGCCGCTGAGCCGGGTCGCGCGCGAGATGGCGCGGGTGCGCAGCGGCGAGGCCGAGCGCCTGCAGGGACCGCATCCGCGCGAACTGGAACCGCTCACCGGCAGTATCAACGCCTTCATCGCCAGCGAGCGCGAGCACATGGAGCGCTACCGCAACACCCTGGCCGATCTGGCGCACAGCCTGAAGACGCCGCTGGCGGTGTTGCGCGCGCGCCTGGATGCCGATGCCGACGCCGCCGAACTGCGGCAGACCGTGCAGGCGCAGATCGCGCGCATGAGCGACATCGTGTCCTACCAACTCGCGCGCGCCGCGCGCTCGGGGCACCGCCTGTACCACGCCCCGGAGCCGATCGCGGCGCACGCCGAGCATCTGGTGCAGGGACTGGAAAAGGTCTACGCCGGGCGTGGCATCCTGTGCGAGTTCGAACTCGACCAGAGCGCGCGCTTCCATGGCGAACCGGGCGATCTGCTGGAACTGCTCGGCAACCTGCTGGAAAACGCTTTCAAGTGGGCGCACCAGCGCGTGCTGCTCAGCACCCGGGTGGAGCCGGTGCCGGGCTCGGCGCGTGCGGGTCTGCTGATGACGGTGGAGGACGACGGTCCCGGCATCGCCCCGGAGCAGGTGGACCGGTTGTTGCAACGCGGCGTGCGCGGCGACGAGCGGGTGCAGGGACACGGCATCGGCCTGGCGATCGTGCAGGACATCGTGCGCGGCTATCGCGGCGAATTGACCGTGGACCGCTCGCCGGAACTGGGCGGCGCCCGCTTCAGCCTGCGCTTTCCGCCGCCGCGCTGAAGCCGGGCGCGGGGCCGTAGAACGCCTCCAGGTGCGCGGCAACCGCCGGCATCGCCGCGGCCAGCAGGTCGGGCGCGCTGAAATGGTATTCGCTGACCACCGCGAAGAATTCCTCCGGCGCGCTGGCGGCATACGGATCGATCACCGTGTTGCGCCCGGCGTCCACCTGCGCGGCGAGCGCATCGTAGGCTTGCTGGAAGTCGTGGACCCAGGCAGCGCGGCGCGCCGATGGCAGCGGCGGGGTGCCGTCCAGCACGCCGTCGAGGGCGTCGAGCTTGTGGGCGATTTCGTGCGCCACCACCGCAAAGCCCGCGCCGGGCTCGTCGAGATCGAGCGCGATGTCGGCCCACGACAGCACCAGCGGGCCAAACTCCCAGGCTTCGCCGGCGAGTTCCTCCTCGCCCTCGAACACCACCCCGGTGGCTTCATCGGTGTGACTGCGATGGGCGCGAAAGGCATCGGGATAGACGATCACCTGTTTCCAGCCGCGCAGCCAGCGCCCGCCCAACCGCAACACCGGCTGGCAGCACAGCGCGGCGATGACCGCGCGTTGCAGCGGTTCCAACGCAAAGCCGTCGATCGGAGTGATGACCTTACGCGCCAGAAAGCCGGCGGTGAGCGCGCGCAGGCGTTGCTGCTGCGCCGGCTGCAGCAGTGCGATCCACGCCAGTCGCGCGCGCAACGCCTGCCACAGCGGCTCGGCGAGATCGACGGGAGCTGGTTTGAACAGGTTGGCGCACCGCGCCATCAGGCCACGCATGCCGGCATGGTGGCGACATCGCCGCGCCGCGGCAAGCGCTGCTGCAGCCCGTGTCAGCGATACATGCCCGGCAGGAAACTGTGCCAGCGCGGCGGCATGCGATAGCGGTGGTCGCAGTGCGCACAGCCGCTGGTGCCGCTGGCGGGCGGCGGGGCAGGATCGGTGCGCTCCGGTTCGGGGCGTGCCGGTGCGCCTGTCGTCGGCGCGGCATCGTCGGGCGTCTGGCAGGATTCGCCGGCGCTGTGATGTGGCGTGCGCACCTGCGCCAGCGCCGGGGCGGCAAGCAGCAGTGCAAGCAGGGCAAGTAAGCGAAGTGCGGCCATGGCAACGCCAGTGGAAGCGGGACACCCGGATTGGATGCGGCAACGGGACGAATGGTTGCACAGCTGACGCAACGAGCGCCATCGCCGCACCGCCCAGCCACCTCTGCGGCAGCGGTACCCCGGCACAGCCAATTCAGCCGAATCAATCGTTTGCGCCGCGGCGCGGAAACGGCGGCGGATTCTCGCGTGCTGCCGTGCGCTGCGCTGCAGCATGGCGGATCGCGAGCGCTCAGGCAGACTCGCGGCATATGAACGCAACCTGCCCCACCCCGATGCCGCTGGCCGTGCGCCGCATTTCCACGCCGGCGCTGCGCCGGGCCTTGATTGCCGGCGCCCGCAAGGTGATCGCCGATCGCGACGTGCTCAATCGCATCAACGTGTTCCCGGTTGCCGACGGCGACACCGGCAACAACATGGCGTTCACCCTGGGCGCGGTGTTGGCCGGCGCGCTGAGCCGCCGCGCCGGCAGCGCCAGCGAATTGCTGCGGCAGGTCGGCGCCGACGCCATCGACGGCGCGCGCGGCAACTCGGGCGCCATCCTCGCGCAGTTTCTGCAGGGCATGGCGGAAGCCGTGGGTTCGGCGCGCGTGCTCGACACCGCCAGTCTGGCGGAGGCGGTGCGTCGGGGCGCGCAGGCCGCGCGTCAGGCGCTGAGCGAGCCGCGCGAGGGCACCATCCTCAGCGTGATCCACGCCTTTGCCGAAAGCCTGCATCACAGCCACGGCAAACACGACCTCGGCGCGTGGTTCGCGCAGGCGCTGGCGCGCACCCGCGAGGCGCTGGCGGACACCCCGCGCCAGCTCGCGGTGCTGCAGAAGGCCGGGGTGGTGGACGCCGGCGCCCAGGGATTCGTCGATCTGATCGAGGGCGTGGTCGAGTTCATGCAGCAGCGTCGGCGCGGCAATGCCTACAGCGCCGCTTTCAGCGCCGCCGAGCTGGACGATCTGGCGGACGACGAAGCGGCTGCCGCGCATCGCGACGCCTGCGGCGATCCAGAGCACCGCTGGTGCAGCGAGTGCCTGGTGATCGGCAACGACATCGACCGCGATGCGCTGCGCGCGGCGGTGGCGGCAGTGGGGGCGTCGAGCGTGGTGATCGCCGGGTCGTCGACGCGGGTGCGCGTGCATGCGCACGTGCGCGAGCCGCAGCCGCTGTTCGAGGCCTGCGGCGGTTTCGGCCTGCTCGATGCGTGCAAGGCGGACGACATGTTCGCGCAGCAGCGCGCGGTTTCGGCGGCGACCGCGGTCGCCATCATCACCGACAGTTCCGCCGACCTGCCGCTGGAACTGGTGGAGCGCCTGCACATCCACGTGGTGCCGCTGCGGATCAACTTCGGCGAGCGCGACTATCTCGACAAGGTCTCGCTCACCCCCAGCCAGTTCTACGCCAAGCTGCGCAGCGAAGCGGTGTTGCCGCGCACCAGCCAGCCACCGCCCGGCGATTTCCGTCGGCAGTTCGAGTTTCTGCTGGCGCATCATCCGCGGCTGGTCTACGTGGGGTTGTCGCGGGCGGTCTCGGGCACGCTGCAGTCGGCGGAGTCGGCGGCGGCGCGGGTCGATGCCGAGCGCGCTACCGTGTTCGATACCGCCAACGCCGCCGGCGGCCAGGCGTTGTTAGCGATCGCCGCGGCCGAGCGCGCGCTGGCCGGTGCCGACAGCGCCACGATCGTGGCCGAGCTGGAGCGGCTGCGTCCGCTGACCCGCACCTTCGCGTTGGCGCGCGATATCCGCCACGCGGTGCGCGGCGGCCGCGTGCCGCGTTGGGCGCAGCCACTGGTGGAGTCGTTGGGGCTGACCCCGATCGCGCGCATGCGCAGCAGCGGCCGGCTCAGCATCGCCGGGGCGCTGTTCGGCCGGCAGCGCGTCGCGCCCCGCTTCGCCCGCTATATCGCCAAGCGGGTGACGCCGGGGCAACGCTGGCGGGTGATCGTCGGCCATTGCGACAGCGCCGCCGATGGCGAGGCGCTGCGACTGGCGCTGCTGGACCTGCTCGATTGCGATGGCTCATGGCTGGTCGAAACCGGTCCGGCGGTCGGCGCGCACGCCGGTCCCGGCGCGCTGGTAGTGTCGCTGCAGCCGGTGGACCGGCAGCTCCCGTGAGTCGCGGCGCAATGGGGGAAGTCGTGGCGCCACCGCTGCAAACTTCTGGCGCGCATTTCTCGTCCCGTCCGCCGCGGTGGCTCGACGCCTTCGCCACGGCGCGGGGCGAGAAATGCGGGCCAAGCTCACCCATAATCGACCCATGCCGACCTCACTGTTGATCCTGCTCGTCGCCTACCTGCTCGGCTCACTGTCGGGCAGCCTGTTGCTGGGCAGGCTGCGCGGGGTCGACATCCGCGCCCACGGCAGCGGCAACGCCGGTGGCACCAATGCGTTGCGCACGCTGGGCTGGCGCTTCGCGCTGGGCGTGGTGGCGATCGACATCGGCAAGGGCGCGCTGGCTGCGTGGTTGGCGCTGCGCTGGGCACCGGTCAATGGCCCGCTGGCGATTCCGACCTTGGGCTATCTCGCCGGCTTGCTGGCGATTGCAGGGCACACCTGGCCGGTATTCTTCGGCTTTCGCGGCGGCAAGGGCGCGGCGGCGCTGGTGGGCGCGTTGCTGGTGTTGTGGCCGGCGGTGCTGCCATGGCTGCTGGGTGTGTGGCTGTTGGTGATCGGGCTCAGCGGATACGTCGGTCTGGCGACGATGCTGGCGGCCGCCTCGCTACTGCCACAGGCGCTGTGGGCGGGCGGCGCGGCGCGCTTCGGGTTTGCGCTGGCGGCGGCGGCCTTCATCGTGTTCACTCATCGCGGCAACATCGCACGCCTGCGCGCCGGCACTGAAGCGCGCTTCGAGCGTGCACGCATTCTGGCGCGGCCGTTCCGGCGGCGCGCGTGAACGGCGAACGCGAACTGCTGGACCAACTGGCGCAGGGGCCGCAATCGGGCCAGGCGCTGGCGCGCGCGCTGGGACTGACCCGCGCCGGGGTGTGGAAACGGGTGCAGGCGCTGCGCGCCGCCGGGGTGGCGATCCTGGCCGACCGCACCCAGGGTTACGCGCTGGGGCAAACGCTGGACCTGCTCGACGCCGCCGCCATCCGCGCGCAACTGCCGGACGCGGCGCCGGCACCGGAGCTGGTGTGGTCGATCGATTCCACCCAGGCCGAACTGCTGCGTCGCGGCGGCGAGCAGGCATTGCCGGCGCTGCTGCTGGCGGAGCGCCAGACCAGCGGCCGTGGGCGCCGTGGCCGGGTCTGGCAATCGCCGCTGGCGGCACATCTGTATCTGTCGTTGGCGCTGCGCATGGAGTTGCCGCTGTCGCGTCTGGCCGGGCTCAGTCTGGCGGTCGGGGTATCGCTGGCCGACAGCCTGCGTGCGCTCGGTTACGCGGACGTGCAACTCAAGTGGCCGAACGATCTGTGGGTGCGTGGGCGCAAGCTCGGTGGCGTGCTGGTGGACGTCAGCGGTGAGGTGGGCGGACCGGCGCTGGCAGTGATCGGCATCGGCATCAACGTGCACATGCCGGCGGCGTTCGGCGCGCGCATCGATCAGTCGTGGTGCGATCTGGATGGGTTAGCGCCGCCGATCGCGCGCAATGCGCTGGCGGCGCGGGTGATTGCCGACCTGCTGGCAACGCTGGAACGCTTCACGGAACGTGGCCTCGGCGACGCGCTGGCGCGCTGGCCGGCGCTGGATGCGTTGCGCGGCTGCGAGCTGCGCATTGACGACGGCCGCGCACCGTTTGTCGCGCAGGCGCTCGGTCTGGCCGGCGACGGCGGCCTGAGAGTGCGCACCGCGCAAGGCGAGCGCGTGCTGTATGCCGGTGAAGTCAGCGTGCGCGGGCCGGCGTCGTGAACTGGTTGTTCGACCTCGGCAATACCCGCCTGAAGTGGGCGCGGTTGGGCGTGCAGGGCCTGCAGGAGCGCGGCGCGCTGGCGCATCAGGGCGGTGGCTTCGATGCCGCGCTCGACGCGGCGTTGGACGCGATGCCGCGCGCACGGCAGGCGTGGCTGGCCTCGGTGGCGGCGCCCGACCTGGGGGCGCGCGTGCGCGCCCTGTGTGCGCGCCATGGTGTGCCATGCCTCGACGTGCAGACGCGGGAGGAACTGGCCGGAGTGCGCGTGGCTTATGCGGAGCCGTCTCAGCTGGGGGTCGATCGTTTTCTCGCGCTGCTGGCGGCACACGCGCGCGGCGCCGGCCCGTGGCTTCTGGTCAGCGTCGGCACCGCCTTGACCGTCGATGCGCTGGCGGCCGACGGAGTTCACCTCGGTGGCGTGATCGCGCCCAGCCCGGCGCTGATGCGCGAGGCACTGGCGGCGCGGGTGCCGCAATTGCGCAACGACGGCGGCGAACCGCAGACGTTCGCGCGCACCACCCGCGATGCGTTGGCGGGAGGCGCGCAGGGCGCCGCGCTGGGACTGATCGAGCGCAGCTACGCGCAGGCCAGCGCCGCGTTCGGATGTGCGCCGACGCTGCTGCTGGGTGGCGGTGGCAGCGCCGACTTGGCGCCGGCGTTGACGTTGCCGCATCGCCTCGCGCCCGATCTGGTGCTCGAAGGACTGGCCGTGTGGGCGGCGCAGGCTAGAATCAGCCGATGATCCTTGAAGCCGCAGTTGACCGCTTCCCGAGGCCACGGACGTCACGTCGCGTCTGTGTTCGCAGCCTTCGTTCGCGTCCGTTGGGTGAGGGTCGTTACCCACCCGATCGCCGACCTGGGCGCTTCCCACTACGGTTCCCAGGATGATTTCGCGCGCGCTGGTGGCGATCCTGCTGATGATGAACCTGGGCGTCGCCGCCTGGTGGCTGCTGCGCGTACCCACTGAGGCGTCCGATAGCGACGGCGATGCCGCCGCGTTGGCGGGGGTGCCGCGTCTGGTGCTGCTGAGCGAACGCGCGGCGTCGCCGTTGGTCCCGGACGACGTGGCCGCCATCGCCGCGCCGGAGCCGGCGATCGCCGCACCGGCGGAGGCAGTGGCGGTGACCGCAGAGCCGGCGGCGGCCACAGCACTGCCGCCGCCCGCGCCGGAGTCCGCGTCGCAGCCCGTCGTGCCAGCCGTGACCGACGCCGCTGCGGCGCCCGCAGCCGATGCGGCGGAGATCGCGTGTTTCAGCATCGGCCCGTTCCAGAGTCTGGCCGATCTGCGCCGGGTCAGCGCCGCACTGGAGCCGGCGCTGCAACGACAGCAGGTGCGCGAAGCCAAGGGCATCGAAGCGCGCGGTTACCGCGTCTACCTGCCGGCGTTCGCCTCGCGTCAGGAGGCGCTGCTAACCGCGCGCGCACTGGAGGGACGCGGGCTGCGCGACTACTACGTGGTTACCGCCGGCAGCGGCGAAAACACCGTGTCGCTGGGGCTGTTTCGCGAGCTCGCCAATGCCGAAGCGCGTCGTGACGAAGTGCGCGGCTACGGCTACGAGGCGCGGCTGGAGCCGCGCAACGAGGAAGTCACGCGCTGGTGGCTGGACATCGCCACGCGCGCCGACAGCGGTTGGCGCGAGCGCGCCGGCAATTTCCCCGTCACCCACGTCGAGACGATGGTGTGCCAGTAGCCGCGGCGGCGCCATCGCGACCACTCCAGTCCGACAGGCTGCTAGAATTCGCGCCATGCCGGCATAGCTCAGTTGGTAGAGCAACCGCCTTGTAAGCGGTAGGTCCCCAGTTCGAATCCGGGTGCCGGCACCAGCATCCATCCCGCGCGAGGATCACGCCATGCGTCAGACCCTGATCGCCTTTTGGCTCGGCCTGACGTGCTGGGCCGGCATCGCCCTCGCCGGCGATTCGATCGCACCACGCCAACTTGCCGCGCGCCTTGGTCAGTCCGACGCGCCGCTGGTGCTGGACGTGCGCACGCCCGAAGAGTTTGCGCAGGGGCACGTGCCTGGCGCGGTGCTGATTCCGCACGATCAACTGGCGCAGCGACTCGACGAGATTCCTGCCGATCGCGAACTGGTGCTGTATTGCCATAGCGGCCGCCGCTCCACCCTGGCCGAGCGCGTGTTGGCCGAGCATGGGCGCCACGCTAGCCAGCTCGAAGGGAGCTGGATCGGCTGGCAAGCCGCGGGTCTTCCCAGCGAGTCTGCGGGGCAGGGCGAATGAGCGCAGCCACGGTGGCGCTGATCGGCGCCCCCACTGACGTCGGCGCCGGTCATCGCGGTGCCTCGATGGGCCCGGAAGCGTTGCGCGTGGCGGGGATCGAACCGGCGCTGGCGGCACGCGGCTGCCGCGTGATCGACACCGGCGACGTCGCCGGCCCGCGCAATCCCTGGCAGCCACCGGTCGCCGGCTATCGCCATCTGCCCGAAGTGGTGGCGTGGAATCGCGTGGTGATGGACGCGGTCTACGCGCAACTGTGCGCGGGCCATCTGCCGATCCTGCTGGGCGGCGATCACTGCCTCGGCGTCGGCAGCATCACCGCGGTGGCGCGCTGGTGCCGCGAGCGCGGCAAGGTACTGCGCGTGCTGTGGTTGGACGCACACGCCGACTTCAACACCAGCACCCTGACCCCGTCCGGCAACATTCACGGCATGCCGGTGGCATGTCTGTGCGGGCGCGGTCCGGACGAACTGGTGCGCCTGGGCGGCGGTGCGCCGGCGGTGGCGCCGGAGGTGTTCCGCCAGATCGGCATCCGCTCGGTGGACGCCGGCGAAAAGCGTCTGGTGCACGACGTCGACCTCGACATCTACGACATGCGCTACATCGACGAATTCGGCATGCGCCAGACCATGGCGGAAGCGCTAGAGGGGGTCGACCACAACACCCATCTGCACGTGTCCTTCGACGTCGATTTTCTCGACCCCGCCATCGCCCCCGGCGTCGGCACCACCGTGCCAGGCGGCCCCAACTACCGCGAGGCGCAGTTGGTGATGGAGATGATCGCCGACACCGGCCGTCTCGCCTCGCTCGACATCGTCGAGCTCAACCCCGCGTTCGACAAACGCAATCGCACCGCCTGCCTTGCGGTCGATCTGGTGGAAAGCCTGTTCGGCAAATCCACCTTGATGCGGCGCCGCGACGAGTAGCCAGCAAGCGGTCTCCCACGAGCGAGCGGCGGCTTCGTCGCTCTTGTGGGAGCGCGCTTGCGCGCGATGGATGCGACAAGCGCGCCGGCCGATCTCATGGTGGGGTGTCTCACGGCGAACCGGGCGGGTCCGGCACGAATCCCAGCGGGAATGGTTGCGGCGCCGATGGCGAGGCGATCACGCCCATCGCCAGCAGCCGCTCGCGGCGGTCGTAGCGCAGCGCCAGCAACTGCGCCGGCCGCGCGCTGGCGCGTTCGAATCCGGTGTACGACACCGGCGCCGACTCGCGTTCGCCGTGGCCGGTGCCCAGTTGCTGCCGTGCGGCCTCGTTGGCGCGTTCGGCGGCCACCGACGGCGCTGCGGCGGTCTTGCCGTCGAGTCGGTCGCGGGTTTCCGGTGGCGGCGCCTCGGGCAATCGCAAGGGGCGTTGCCGGCGCTCGGCAAACACCGCGACGCCGAGCACGCCCACGTTGTCCGGGCGACCGGTGCGGGCGGCGTAGCTGTCGGGCACGGACGTGAACACGAATGCCGCTACTTCGTCGAGATTCTTGCGCCAGCCGGCGATGTCGGCGCTTTCGTACGGCGCCAGCACGTAGCCCGCCTGTGAGGTGGCGGCGGACGCGCCGGTGACGACGTTGACGCCATCGACCGATACCACCGCCAACACACGCTCGCCGCTGAGGTTGCGCAGGCGCAGCGCGTAGCGATGGCCGGGCGTACCGGCGACCCAGCGCTCGCCGCGATAGGCATAAGCGGGCAGGCTCAGCCCGGTTTCGCGATCGAGCACCTCCCACTGCAGCAGATCGGTGTGGGCATTGGCGTCGGTGGGCGCGAGTGCGAGCGCCGCTAGCAAGGGGAGCAGCCAGATCGGGGTGCGCATGTGATGCCTCGTGAGTGGATGGACACTGGGGATCAACGCGCGAGCTTGGCGATCGGGTCTGATCGTCGCGCGCTCGTTGCCGTGCGTTCACCCGGCGAGCGCAGTGCGGCCACGCGCGCGGCCCATCGCGTAAACTGTCAAGCCACCCGTCGCGCCCGCGCCCATGATCGAGATCACCCGCGTTCTCACCGGCATCACCACCTCCGGCACGCCGCACCTGGGCAACTACGTTGGCGCGGTGCGGCCGTCGGTGGCGGCGAGCCTGCATCGCAACGCGCAAAGCTTCTACTTTCTGGCCGACTACCACGCCCTGATCAAGACCGCCGACCCGGCGCGGGTGCAGCGCTCCACGCTGGAGATCGCCGCCACCTGGTTGGCTTGCGGGCTCGATCCGGCGCGGGTGTGGTTCTATCGGCAGAGCGACATCCCCGAGATTCCCGAACTCACCTGGCTGCTCACCTGCGTCACCGCCAAGGGCCTGCTCAATCGCGCCCATGCCTACAAGGCGGCGGTGGATCGCAACAGCGAGGAAGGTCAGGATCCGGACGCCGGCATCAACGCCGGGCTGTACATGTACCCGGTGCTGATGGCTGCCGACATCCTGATGTTCAAGGCGCAGCGGGTACCGGTGGGGCGCGACCAGATACAGCACATCGAAATGGCGCGCGACATCGCCGCGCGCTTCAACCATCTCTACGGCGGCGATTACTTCCCGCTGCCGGAGGCGTCGATCGAGGAGCACGTGGCGACGCTCCCCGGCCTCGATGGCCGCAAGATGAGCAAGAGTTACGACAACACCATCGCGCTGTTCGAGCCGAGCGCCGAACTCCGGAAACAGATATTTTCCATCGTCACCGACTCGCGCGCGCCAGGCGAAGCCAAAGATCCCGACAACTCGCCGCTGTTCACCCTCTACCAAGCTTTCGCCAGTGCCGACGAAGCCGCCGCCATGCGCCGCGCGTTCGCCGACGGGATCGCCTGGGGCGACGCCAAACAGGCGTTGTTCGAGCGCATCGATCGCGAACTGGCACCGCTGCGCGAGCGCTACCACGAGTTGATGGCGATGCCGGACAAGATCGAGCGTTGCCTGCTCGCCGGCGCCGACAAGGCGCGGGTGCTGGCGACGCCATTCATTCGCGAGTTGCGCGCGGCGGTGGGGCTGCGCGCGCTGGTGGCGGTGGCAGCGCCGGCACCGAGTGTCGACAAGTCCGCCAGTCCGCCGCAGTTCAAGCAATACCGTGAAGCCGACGGTCGGTTCTACTTCAAGCTGGTCGATGGCGATGGCAACCTGTTGCTGCAAAGTCAGGGTTACGGCGCGCCGCGCGAGGCCGGGCAGGCGGTGGCGGCGCTCAAGCGCGACGGCGCCAGGGCGCTGGAAGCGCTCGCCGCGCAACTGTCCCTGCATGCGGATGTCGAGGCGATCGCGGCAGCGCTGGCGGCATTGGCTACCGCGGAGACGGCGGCATGAGTTCGGGCGTGTCAGGCTGGCTGGCGCTACTGCTGTTGCTGCCCTGGTTTGCCATCGTTGCCTGGGCCTACTGGAGCTTTCCGCGCCATCTCACCCGCCGCGGCACCCGTCGCCGTTTCGACGGCGCGGTGTTGCTGCTGGCGGTCAGTGCCAGTTTCCTCGGCATGCGTTGGGGGTTGCTGCACGCCAGCGCCGACAGCGGCCCGATCTGGAAGCAGGTGCTGGCCGCCCTGATTGCCTATGGCGCCTATCTCGCGGTGGTAGCGATGGGCGTGGGGCTGCGCGCGATGCTGTTCGGCGCGCCGCGCGACTGAGACCCGTCGGCAATGGCGACCGCCGCGCAACGTCGCGCTACGGTGTGCGAAGCACAACGGGCACCGGGGGATGCGGCACCGCAGGAACGCGCCGGTTGCAGCGGCGGATCGCCATCGATAGCCAACGGCGGTTGCGTGCCAGGGCGGCCACCGGTCCGGCCGATGGGGCGGTCAGCCTATTCCCAGCGCGTCGGCGCCACCCCGCGTTCGGGGTGTTTCATCGGCACCACGCAAAAGCGATGACCGCTGGGCGCTTGCATCACCCACCAGCGGTTGCGGACCAGCGCGATGCGCTGTGCGCCCAGCCGCTCCAGGCGGCTCGCTTCGGCTTCGATGTCGTCGGTCTCGATGTCCAGGTGCACTCGCGAGGGGTGGTCCACCGCCTGTACCTCGACGTGCAGGCCGAGCGCATCGGCGTCGAGCACCGCGTAGCGGCCCTCGCCGCCCTCGTCGGGGTCGCGCACTGGAAGCCCCAGCGCCTCGCTCCAGAAGCGTGCGACCTGGCCGAGATCGGCGTGCTCGCAATCGATGATGAATCCGGCCAGGCGGCTGTGGTGGGTCATGACGGCATGCTCGGGGGCAAAGGCGCGAAACGAGGCGTCTACAGGAGACGGCGCAGCTCGTCGCTGGCACGGTACAACTCCTGCGCCAGCCGCGCCACCCGCAATTCCGGGGCTGCCAGTTGCTGCTGGCGCGCGCCGGCTTCGATGGTGCGGGCCAGTTCCGACAGCGTCAGCGCGCCGAGGTTGGCGCTGGCCGACTTGAGGATGTGGGCGGCCCCGACCATGCCCGGCAGGTCGCCGGCCAGGGCGGCCGCTTCGAGCTGCGCCAGGTGTCCGGGGGCGTCCTCGACGAATACGCTGATCACGGATTTGAAGTCCTCGCCCATCACCGCGCGCAGTTCGTCGATCACCGCGCGTTCGATCGCGGGGCCGCGAATGAACTGGGAGGACAGCGGCGCCAGGGTGCCGGGGGGTTCCAGCGGCGGCGCGGACCGGGGCGGCGGATCGATGGGCGGCATGATCGGATGGCTCGCTGCGGGTGGTGCCGGCGCTGGCGCGGGGCGGGCAGGTGGTGCGGGCGCCGGTGCGGGTGGCGCCTCGGGCTCGGGGGATTGCGCGATCCAGCGCGCAAGGGTGCTGATCATCTGGTCGCGGGTAACCGGCTTGGGCAGGTAGTCGTCCATGCCGGCGGCCAGGCACTTCTGGCGATCGCCGGCCATGGCGTTGGCGGTCATGGCGATGATCGGCAGGCGCTTGGCGCCGAGTTGTTCTTCATGTTCGCGCCACAGGCGGGTGGCGCCATAGCCGTCCATGATCGGCATCTGGCAATCCATCAATACCGCGTCGAACTGCGCGTCGACCAGACGTTCGATCGCCTGCTTGCCGTTTTCGGCGGTCTCGCAGACGAGGCCCATCAGGTCCAGCAGGCGCTGTGCGACCATGCGATTGACCGGATTGTCCTCGACCAGCAGTACCCTGCCGCGCAGCCGCCGCGGCGTGGGCGTCTTGGCGGCGGGTTCGGGTGTGCTGACGGTGTCTTCGGTCGGCGCTTCGGTTGCTGCGCCGACGCTGTCTTGCGCGAGGAAATCGGTGAGCGCGACGCGCAGCTCGGCATCGCTGAGGTCGCGCGACAGCACCAGCGCACGGCCGGGATCGAGCAGTTCGTCGGGCACCGGATCGTCGCCGCGCAGGTAGACGATGCGCAGCAAGTCCAGTTCGGTGGCGCGACGGATGTTGCGATGCAGACCGATGGCGGTGGTGCGGATGCTGCCCAGGTCGGCGATCAGCAGCTGGTACAGCGCATTGCCGCCGCGGCTCATGGCGCCGCGCAAGCGGTTGATCGCTTCTTGGGTGGTGGCCACCGCGGTCTGCTGTACGCCCCAGTTGGGCAGGGCGACGTGCAGGCGGCGCTGCAATTTGGGTTCCGAGGTGAGCACCAGCGCGCGCGCGCCGTTGAGTTCGACCCGGGAGCTGGCGATGTCGCCAACCGCTTTGAGCAACGGCACCTCGAACCAGAACAGCGAGCCGCGCCCCGGCTCGGATTCGACCCCGATGGTGCCACCCATCAGGCGTACGATGCGCTGGCTGATCGCCAGCCCCAGCCCGGTACCGCCGTACAGGCGGGTGGTCGAGGCGTCGGCCTGCGAGAACGCCTGGAACAGGCGGGCGGCGGCCTCGGGGGCGATGCCGATGCCGGTATCGCGGACCTCGAAACGCACCAGATGGTGGCTGCGGGTCTCGCCCTTGCGGGTCGCGCTGAGAGTGACAGAGCCGCGCTCGGTGAACTTGATGGCATTGCTGAGCAGGTTCGACAGCACCTGTCGCAGCCGGGTCGGGTCGCCGCGCACCGCCAGCCGCAGGCCGGGGTCGATGTTCAGCGTCAGACGCAGGTTGCGGCCCTCGGCCGGCTTCTCCATCAGTCGCAGCACCAGGGTCAGCAATTCCTTGAGGTTGACGCCGACGGTTTCCAGTTCCAGCTTGCTGGCTTCGAGCTTGGAGTAGTCGAGGATGTCGTCGACGATGCGCAGCAACTGTCGCGCCGAGGCGAACGCGGTGCCCACCAGATCGGACTGGTCGGCGCGCAGGCCCGAGCCCTGCAGCAGGTCCAGCATCGGGATGATGCCGTTGAGCGGGGTGCGGATCTCGTGGCTCATGGTGGCGAGGAACTCGCCCTTGGCCATCACCGCGGCCTCGGCGGTACGCTTGGCCTCGACCAGATCGCGCTGGGTGCGTTGGTGGTGTTCGAGTTGCTCGCGCAGGTGCGCCAAATCGCGTTGCTGGCCGGTCTGCGCGCCACGCAGGATGTCCATCTCGCGCACCAGCAGCCGCTGCCGGCGCCGTTGCAGCAGCGCCGCGAGCAGCATCGATGCCAGCGCCAGTCCGCCGCAGGCGGCGATCAACTCGATCCAGCGGCCCGGCGTTTGCTGTGAGAGCTGGTCCAGCGCGTAGCCACTGCCGATCAGGCCGGCCAACGCCAGCGCGGCCAGCATGCCGAGGAGCGCGCGTTCAGCCGCCATGCGTACCTCCGGCAGGGTGCGCGCACGGCGTGCCGGTGCTGCGCAGTGGGCTGGGTCTGCTCATAGCACCGCCGATTGGAAATCGAAATCGAGGTCGTCGCCGGCGCGCTGCACCAGGTTGCCCTGCAGAAAGTCGATGCCAACCATCCACAAGGTGGCGGCCGCCTGCGGGTCTTCGACCCGGTGTCCGATGACCTTGATGCCGCGCCGGTGGGCATCGGCAATGATCTCGTGCAATTCGTCCTTCACCGACTGCGTGGCGCCGGCTTGCTGGTACCTGGGCGCCAGCTTGATGAAGCTCAGCGGCAGACGCCCCATCAGGCTGGCGCTCTCGAGCCCGGCTTCGAACTGGCTCAGGCAGAAGCTGACCCCGTGCTGCACCATGTCGCGGCAGAATTCGCCCACGGTGGCGGCATGCACGATGGCGTCGTCCAGGCGGATCTCGACCACCAGCGACTCGGGTGGTACGCCGGCTTCGCTCAGGCTGGTGCGCAGCCACTGCGCCTGTTCGGTGGAGGCCATGGTCAGCGTCGACTGGGTGAGAAACAGCCGCAGCGAGCCACCTTCGCGGTGCTTGCGCGCCAGCACCGCAATCGCCTCGCCCATCACCCAGCGGTCCACGTCCACCAGCAGGTCGAGCCGTTCGGCCAGCGGCACCACCTCGGCCGCCGAATGCACCTTGCCGGCGCTGTCGCGCAGGCGCAGCAACACCTGGAACTGCGCCTGCTCGCCGCCCTGCACCGCCACGATCGGCTGGTAGATCAGTTCGAAACCCTGGCCGGCGATGGCGGCGCGGATGCTGGCTTCGACGCCGGCTTCGATCAGCATTTCCGGGCGCTTGGGCGCTTCGTAGCGGGCGATGCCGCGCTCGCGGCCGCGGGCATCGCGGCACACGCGCTCGGCGGCGTTGAGCACGGCGCCGGCATTGCCCAGTCCGGCATTGAACGGACAGATGCCGACGCTCACCCGCAGCCGCAACGGCTTGCCGTCGATCTCGAATGCCTGCTGCATCAGCAGCGCGCGCAGCCCGGCGGCGCGCGCCTCCAGCGCCGGCACGTCGGCACGTGTGTTGACCACCAGGAAGCTGGCGTCGCCCAGGCGTGCACCGATGCAATCGGGCGCCAGCTCGGCGGTCAGCTTCTGCCCGGCCTGGGTGAGCGCCTGCTCGAGCGCGGACAGGCCGAGTCGTTCGCGCAATTGCGCGGCGCCCTCGACCTCCAGGAACAACAGACCGCCGCGCCGGTTGCCGGCGATGCTGGTCTGCACCGCGCGCTGCAGATGCGCCATCAGCGCGTCGCGATGCAGCAAGCCGGTGCGTTCATCATGATCCGAATGCTGGGTGCCGCGCCGCGACTCCTGCGCGCGGGCGCGCTGGATGCGGTTCTGCACCGCGGCAATCAAGTGGCGCGGTCGCACCGGCTTGGCGAGGAAATCGTCGGCGCCGGCGTCGATCACGTCGAATTGCACGTCCGGGTCGCCTTCGCCGCTCAGGAATACGATCGGGATGGACAGCAGTTCGGGCTGCTCGCGGATCAGCGCGGTCAACTCGATGCCGTCGCACAGCGGCATGTACAGGTCCATCAGGATCAGGTCCGGCTTGAACTCGCGCAGCGTATCGAGCACCGCCAGCGGGTCCTCCACCACGCGCGCCTCCATGCCGGCATTGCGCAGGATGCTTTCGGCGAACACGCCCTGCGAGCGGTCGTCCTCCACGATCAGCACCCGATAGGGCTGCTCCGGCGGCGGGATCAGCACGTGACGCAATTGCTCCAGTACCGTTTCGACGTCCTGGGGGTTGACGATCAGCAGATCGGCGCCGGCGCGGTGCGCGGTCAGCCGCAGCGGCATGTTGGCGGCGTCGGCGATGGCGATCAGGGCGAGACGGGTTCCGCTGCGCTGGCGGGCGGTTTGCAGCGGCGTGCCGATGCGCGCCAGATCGTCGAGGAAGGTGTTGTCCACCAGCACCAGATCCGGCGGCAGCGCGCCCAGTATCTCGATCAGCTCGTCGGTGGTGTTCAGCAACTCCACCTCGAATCCTTCCGCCTCCAGGCGCTGGTCCAGCTCGCAGGCGAGCGTGCCGCTGTCGGTGAGGTGGTAGATGCGTCGGTGGGCGCCGGGCGGATTGGCTGGCCGCGGCGGCGCGCCGGACGGCGGGTCGACAATCGGGGGCGTTGTCATGACGGCTCCGGGTCCGTGAACGGGAAGGACGACGCAGGGTAGCGCGTCCGCGCCGGGCGGCGCAGCGGGCCAGCGGCGCCAGTATTCCGGCGGTGGGGTCTCGGCGCGGCCGGGATTGCCGCGCGCGAACGCCGCCACCGGCTGGCTCCGGGTCAGCGCGGTGCTGGCGTCGACCAGTTGCAGCGCCAGTTCGGCGAGCGCGGCGGCGGACGGTGCGTCCGGCAGGCAGGTCCGTTGCAGCACCTCGGCGAGGAGGTCGCGGGTCTGGCGTGCCAGCGTCGCCAGCGCCTCGTGTCCGTCCCGATCCGCCTCGGCGAGCACCGCGCCGGCGTCGTCGTGCAGGCGCGCCAGCACGTTGATGTCCCAGCCGCCGGCGCGCATCGCCAGCAACCGCCCGGCCAGCGCCTCGCTGGCGCGGCCCAGCGGTGGGGCGGTGCGGGCGGCTGAGATCACCTGGCTGGACACATGCGACATGGATTTCCCCTATGCGACGCATTATGCGGATGTCGCGGGCTTGTGTCAGTGAAATGCCGCAAGGTGCCGGCAGCGCAGTTGACGCCCGCACCGTGCGCCGCTATACCGGAACGCTGCATGAGCACTCCACGCCCGCACCGCCATTTCGTGATCGTGCCATCGCGGCCGCGCCAGCGGCGGGTGCTGGCGGCGGTGCTGCTGCTGTGGGCGCTCTCGCTGCTGGTGGCATGGTCCTGGTCGGCGCGTCGCGCGGCACCCGAGCTGACATGGGTGCGGGAGCAACTGCACGCATCGGCGGCGGCGCTGGCCACCGCCAACGACACCATCGAGACGCTGCGGCAGCGCGAAAGTACGCTCAAGCGTTCGGACGACATCAGCCGAACCGCCAATCAGGGGCTGCAGGACACCTTGACCGAACGCGACGAGGAGATCGCGCAACTGCGCGCCGACGTGGCGTTCTACGAGCGTCTGGTCGGCTCCAGCGGCCAGCGCCGGGGGCTGACGGTACACAGCATCCGGCTGGCGCCGGAAGCCGGTGGCGCCTGGCGTTACTCGGTCACACTCACCCAGAACCTCAACCGCGGCAAGATCAGCAAGGGCGATCTGACCTTGCGGGTGGACGGCGCCAAGGCCGGGCAGTTGCAGACGCTGGACTGGCCGTCGCTGCTGCAGCAACCTGGCGCCGCGCCGCAGCCGTTCTCGTTCCGCTACTTCCAGCAGGTGGAAGGGTCCCTTATGCTGCCGGCAGGCTTCGCCCCGCATCGGGTGCAGGTCCGGCTGCGCGCCGACGGCGCCGACATCGAACAAGCCTTCCCCTGGGACGGCGCCACCAACGCGGGGAATTGAACATGTTCAGCAAGAACAAGGCGCGCACCGCGCGCAGCACCGGCCAGGTCGACACCCTGATCGGCGCGCAGGTGGTGATTCGCGGCGACGTCACCTTCTCCGGCGGGTTGTACATCGAGGGTCGGGTGCACGGCTCGATCCGCGCCGACGAGGGCACGCAGGCGGTGCTGACGTTGGCCGAGCACGGCATGATCGAGGGTGAGGTGAACGTGCCGGTGGTGATCGTCAACGGCCAGCTCGACGGCGACGTGCATGCGGTCGAGCGGGTGGAGCTGGCGGCGCACGCGCGCGTGCAGGGCAACATCCACTACCGGGTGATCGAGATGGCGGCAGGGGCGATGTTCACCGGTCGCCTGATCCACAGCGAGGCGCCGGCGCGGGACGGGGCCGCAGTGGATGCCGAAAAGGCTTGATCGCGGGCGCGCAAGGCCCCATCTTGACGCCATGAACATCCCGACCTACCAACAACTCGACACCCCGCTGGCATTCACCGCGGCGGCGGCCCGCAAGGTGCGCGAGTTGATTCGCGAGGAGGGCAACGATGCCCTCAAGCTGCGCGTGTACATCAGCGGCGGCGGCTGTTCCGGGTTCCAGTACGGTTTCACCTTCGACGAGCAGCAGGCCGAGGACGACGTCGCGGTGCGTACCGACGACGTGGTGCTGCTGGTCGATCCGCTCAGCCTGCAATACCTGATGGGCGCCGAGGTCGACTACAGCGAATCGCTGACCGGCGCGCAGTTCGTGATCCGCAACCCCAACGCCAAGACCACCTGCGGCTGCGGCAGCTCGTTCGCGGTGTGAATGCGCCGCCGCCCCTGTTCGCCGGACTCGCGCTCGATCGCGCGGAGCATCTGCGCGACCAGCCCGAGGCCTTGCGGGCGCTGCGCCGACAGGCGCGCTTGATCCTGGTGGATGGGTCGGGCCGCCTCGGCGCGGTCGAGTCCGGCGACGCCCTGCATCTGCTGCACGGCGAGGATCCCGACGGGTGCTGGCAGGAAGCATGTTTTCTCGGCTTGCGCGGCGACGAAGCCTGGTTTTCGCGCGCGGTCGGTGACGCCGAATGGGCGCCGCCGCAGTGGCTGGACCTGCGCGCCGCGGCCGCGCGCTTCGATGCGTTCGAAGCGGGCGTCGGCGCCTACGCACGGGCGCTGGCGTTGTGGCAGGCGCGCACGCGCTTTTGCAGCGTCTGCGGTGGCGCCTTGACGTTGGCGCGTGCCGGTCACGTGGCGCGCTGCGCGGCCTGCGGCGCCGAACATTTTCCGCGCACCGACCCGGCGGTGATCACGCTGATCAGCCACGGCGACCATGTCCTGCTGGCGCGTCAGCCGGGCTGGCCGGAACGCCGTTACTCGCTGATCGCCGGCTTCGTCGAGCCCGGCGAGAGCCTGGAGGACGCGGTGGCGCGCGAGGCGATGGAGGAGGTCGGGCTTGCGGTCGCCGACTGCCGTTACCAGGCGTCGCAGCCGTGGCCGTTCCCGTCCTCCTTGATGTTGGGTTTCACCGCCACCGCGCCGTTGCAGGCGCCGCGCCTGGGCGATGAAATCGAGGAAGCCTTTTGGATCGACGCCGCCGCGCTGCGCGCCGCGTTCGCCAGCGGCGAATTGCTGCCGCCATTCGCGATTTCGATCGCGCGCCGGCTGCTGGATGCGTGGCTGTCGCAACGGCTGGACGCGCCGCCGCGCGACGCTGCCTGAACGGCGCGCCACGTTGCGGCGCAGCGGATCGCGCCGCCGCGACCAAGTACACTAAGCCCTCCTTCCCGCATCAGGGCCAAGCCAGCGCATGTCCGCCATCCTCGTCGCCGTCGTGATCGCGCTGGTGCTCGGCCATCTCGCCCAGCCGCTGGTGGCGTTGCGCCAGTTCGGCTGGTTCGATGAATGGCGCCAATGGCTGCAGGCGCAGGCGGGCGCAGGCGAGTGGTGGCGTGGTCGCTGGGGCGGGCTGCTCAGCGCCGGCATCCCGGCGGCGCTGGTGGGGTTGCTGGCGGCGTCGTTGCGTGACGTCGGGTTCGGCCTGCCATATTTCGCGCTGGCGGTAGTCGCACTGTTCTACGCCTGGGGGCCGCACGATCTGGACCGTGACGTCGACAGCGTGCTGCATGCCGAAGGCGCCGAGGCACGGCGGCGGGCGGCGGCGCAGATAAACCCCGAGGTCGCGTTGAGCTGGGACGGCCCGAGCCTGGTCGAGGCGGTGTTTGCCGGCGCGCTGTCGCGCTGGTTCGGCGTCCTGCTGTGGTTCCTGCTGCTGGGCCCGCTCGGCGCCATTGGCTATCGCCTGACCGCCTTGGCCGCGCGCGACGAGGCCTTGCCGCAAGCACAACGCGACGGCCTGCGCCGGTTCAAGGTTTTGCTCGATTGGCCGGCAGCGCAATTGATGACGCTGGCGCTGGCACTGGTGGCAAACTTCGACACCGTGCTGGCGGCATGGCGCGAATGGCAGCGCGACGGCTGGCACCTCGATCTGGGTTTCCTTTACGCCGCCGCGCGCGCCAGCGTCAATTGCGAACTCGCTGCAGAAGCGGCCGACGCCGACGAACCGGCCAGCGAATCGCCCGCCCTGCTCGCATTGCGCGACGCCATGAGCCTGGTCTGGCGCATCCTGCTGGTCTGGCTCGCCATCCTCGCCCTGTTCGTCCTGGCCGGTTGGGTGAACTGACGCGCTGGCGAGCTGCCGGGGG